>CANRLU010000012.1 GCA_947631535.1 uncultured Clostridia bacterium
CTTCGTGTTGTTGAACACGAATCCTACGGCCTCAGCAGGTGCAGTTATTGTCTTCTTCGCGGTAAGAGCTCCGGTCTCGGGATCGGCTGTTACTTCTACGGTCACGGTGTAAACCGTATCGTCGTAGGTGTAACCGTCCTTGGCGTCGTTGACCTCGCGAATCGTGTAAGTGTACGTTCCAACCGTGTCGTAGGTTATCTCGTCGAACGCGAACTTGCCTTCAGCGTCGTTGGTGACGGTCATCGTAATGCCGTCGGCGGAATCCTTAGGCATAGGTGCGCCGTCTTTAGCCGTCAGCTCGAAGCTGAACTCGCCTGCTGTCAATGCAGCTTCTTTCCCGTCGGTGAATGTGAGATGTTTCTCACCGTCGAGGGAGAGTTTTGCGGGTGTGTACTTCTTATTTACGACTTCGACCGTTATAACTTCAGCGGTTCCTGCCTTCGAAGGCTCCGGAACGGTCCCCTTGGAGTTGGGCGAAATCGTCGAATAATAACCTTCGTGACCAAGCTCCTTGAGCTCATATTTCGTGCCTACGGGTATGCCCGAAATAACGATCCTGTCGTTATGCTTAAGCGTGAAGCTGTACTTATTGCCCGTGAGCGTAACGACCGCTTCTGCGCCGCCGTTGAGCTTGGTCACAAGTTTGTCGATGACCTTGCCCGCTTCGTCGGGAGTCAGGGTGAGCTCAAAGCTGAAGTCTTCGGTGCAGTTTTCTTCACCGTCAACCCTCTTTGTCACCGCTATGGCTCCGGTCTCGGATTCGACTTCGTTGGAAGGAGTGGGATCCGGCTCGTCGCCTGTCGTCAGGTAGCCGATGTTGGTCCATTTTGTGGACACTTCCACAAACGGAACCGTTGCCTTGAACGATACCTTCCGAGTTTCCTTTCCGCTTTCGCCTATCTTGATGTCTCCGAGCTTCCAGGTGAGCTCATTGCCCAACACCGTTACGTTTTCGGCGGGAACTGCCGAGTAGGCAACATATGTGAGTCCTGTGGGAACGGTATCCGTCACGGTTACATTCTTGACCGTTGCACCTACATCTCCGGTGACCGTCACGGTGAGCTCGTAGACTATAACGTCGCCGGGCTTGACGTCGAGCATTTCCTTGGTGGGAACAGATTCGGGAACGTCGATTCTCTGAGTCTTCTCGATGCTTATTTCGGCCTTGAGAAGTTTGTTGTTGAATTCGACCTTGCCGCTTTTCGTCTCGGGAGTTATTGTCTTCGCTGCGGTAAGAGCTCCGGTCTCGGGATCGGATGTTACTTCGACAGTAACGGTGTAAACAGTGGTGTCGTAGATGTAATCGTCACTATCGCCGGCAACTTCTCTTATCTCATAGACATAAGTTCCGGGCTTGGTGAATTCTATAGGTCCGAAGCTGAACAAACCTTCGGTGTTGTTCTGAACGGCCGTCTTTGCGGGCATAGGAGCCTCGACTCCTTCGGGCGACTGTACGTTAGTAATCACGAAGTCGAACGGTACCGTCGAGGGTTTGCCGTCGAGGGTCTTAATACCGTCGATAGTAATCGAATCCGGCTTTATCCAACGGTTGGTGACCGTGACGGTGTTCACGGAAACGTCTCCGGCTGTTATTGTGCCGGTTATGTCGTCAAGCTTTACGAACCTGTCGTTCGGCGTTTCGCTGATCGTATACGTCGCTCCCGCGGGAAGACCGAATATAGTTACCGATTCGCCCGCCTTAAGAGTGAAGTTTTCCCCTCCGGATATAGTTTTTTCACTTTCTCCGTGCTTGATGACGTAATCTCCGGTGAGAGTGTCGCCGTTCTGGTCTCTAAAGGTGACCGTAAACGTAAATTCGGTATTAAGGATCTCGGGATCAAGGCTTTCGGAATCGGCTATCTGCTTCTCGATCTTAAGATCGCCCTTGCCTACCTTGTTCTCAACGGGGTTGGTGTCCTGCTCGTTCTCGTTGCCGACCTTTACGTGTGCTTTGTTCGTGATCTCTTCCTTTTCGACCGCGAGCACCGCATTTTCGTTGACCTTTACCTTGAGGGTTACCGTGCCGCTGGATTCCTTCGCAGCGTTGCTTATGGTCCAGGTGACGGTGTGGGTACCTTTGTTATAGCTAATAGTTATGCCGCCTTCGGTTTTCTCGGTGACGTTCTCGGTGACGCTATCTCCCGCGTTAAGAACGAATTCTCCGACGCTCGCGCTTACGAAGTCAACGCCTTCGTCGAGCGTATCCGTTACGGTCACATCAGCAGCCGTGTTCAGGTCGTTATACCAGGTGATGTTGTAAGTGAGTTCATCGCCGACCGTTACGCTGCCGCCGTTGCCGGGAGCTTCTTCTTCCTTTTCAGGCTTATGAACGGGCCTGTTTCTGAACGTTACAACGGGTATGGCCTCGGAAGTCGTGTCTTTTTCGATTGTGCCGGTGCAGTTGTCGGGAGCGCTTACCACGTAATCTTCCGGCTTGCTCTCGCTTACGGTGTAAGTCGTGCCCTCCGGAAGTCCGGTAAAGGTTACGGTCTCGCCATGTCTGAGAGTGAAGGTTTCGCCGCTCTTTATAGTCTTGCTTTCAACGGTTACAATCTCACCGTTATCACCGACCTTGGTCTTGGTGTACGAATATTCTTCCTTGAGCGGCTCATCGCCGATGGTGAACGTTACCTCAAAGATGAATTCCTTCTCGGTGTCGATTGTCTCGCCGTCATCGACTACGACCTGCTTAGTGACCTTCAGGCTTCCCTTGCCTACCTTGTTCTCAACGGGGTTGGTGTCCTGCTCGTTCTCGTTGCCGACCTTAACGGACGCAGTGTTGTTCACGGTGTCATTCTTTACAGCACTCTCAAGCACTTTGACCCTGAGCACAACCGTGCCCTTAGCACCGCTTGCGGCGTTCTTGATAGTCCAGGTGACGGTTTTGCCATTGTATTCGATTACGAAGTTGTCACCCGTCAGAGTCTCTTTGCTGTTCAGAGACCCTTCTTTGTCTTTTACGCTCGCGCTTACAAATTCGACATCAGCGCTAAGCGTATCCTTGACGACTACATCCGCAGTTCCGGCGGTGTAGTTCTCCCAGCTTATCTCATAGGTGATTATGTCGCCTACCTTGACGTCGCCGTAGACAAGCGTTCCGTCGTCCTTCTTGTCAGGCTCGCCTTCTGCTGGGTTCTTTCCGCCATACTCAGTCTCCGTCTTCTTAGGCTCCGGTATGTCGCGGTTCGTGACAACTATCGCTATGTCGCTGTTTTCTGCGGTGATTGTACCGGTTATTTCGCCGCCGGCAACCAAGTCGGGAACTGCGACGCCTCCGACAGTCGCACCCTTGAACACATAGCCGTCGTTAATATTCTCGGTCTCGGTCACGGTGTACTTCGTGCCGACGGGCAGGCCGGTTATTGTGGCGGTCTGGCCGGCTTTGAGCCTGATCGTGCCCTTTCCTGCGCTGATTTTGTATTCATAGTTTGATTCGCCGGAAACGGTGTAGTCATAAGTGCCGGTCAAAGGCTCGCCCTTCGAATCAGTGAGGGTGATCTCAAACTCGAACTCGGCGGCAGCGTCTTCTGTTCCGTCTATGACCTTGGTGATCGACAGGCTTCCCTTGCCTACCTTGTTCTCAACGGGGTTGGTGTCCTGCTCGTTCTCGTTGCCGACCTTAACGGACGCAGTGTTGTTCACGGTGTCATTCTTTACAGCACTCTCAAGCACTTTGACCCTGAGCACAACCGTGCCCTTAGCACCGCTTGCGGCGTTCTTGATAGTCCAGGTGACGGTTTTGCCATTGTATTCGATTACGAAGTTGTCACCCGTCAGAGTCTCTTTGCTGTTCAGAGACCCTTCTTTGTCTTTTACGCTCGCGCTTACAAATTCGACATCAGCGCTAAGCGTATCCTTGACGACTACATCCGCAGTTCCGGCGGTGTAGTTCTCCCAGCTTATCTCATAGGTGATTATGTCGCCTACCTTGACGTCGCCGTAGACAAGCGTTCCGTCGTCCTTCTTGTCAGGCTCGCCTTCTGCTGGGTTCTTTCCGCCATACTCAGTCTCCGTCTTCTTAGGCTCCGGTATGTCGCGGTTCGTGACAACTATCGCTATGTCGCTGTTTTCTGCGGTGATTGTACCGGTTATTTCGCCGCCGGCAACCAAGTCGGGAACTGCGACGCCTCCGACAGTCGCACCCTTGAACACATAGCCGTCGTCAATGTTCTCGGCCTCGGTGAGAGTGTATGTTGTGCCGTAAGGTATGTTTTCAACCGTGACGGTTTCATTGGCCTTGAGCGTGAAGGTGTAGGTGACGCTGCCGTCTTCATTATTTTCGGAAGTTGCCGACGGCGTAACATCAACGATTTCAGACCATTCGGCGCCGACGACTGCAGGCGGCGTGAGAGTGAGCCTGAACTCAAATCCCGTGTTGTCGCTCTCTCCTTCTACGGTCTTCTCCACGGTGAGTTTGCCCGTCTTGTAGGTGTTCGTGAACTCGAGGTTGAGGATGCCGTCTGACGGCGATACGGGTTTGCCGCCCACAGTCACGCTCTTTATCTCAAGTTCATTGGCGACACCGTCATCGGTGACCTTTTCTCCGACGGTGACGACTATTCCCTTATTTGCAGCATAGATTATGCTTCCGTCGGACGTCTTGCGGGTTTCCGATACGGTGTACTTATACTCTCCTACTGCGGTGAATTCAATATTCCCAAAGCTGAAGCTGCCGTCTTCCGCATTGGTAACGATCATAGTCGTACCTTCTGCGCCTTCAGGCATAGGAGCGCCGTCTTCAGCGGTCAGAGTAAATTCAAATTCTCCTTTGGTGAGTTCAATTCTTGTTCCGGCTTCATCATCATACTTGAAGATCTTGAGACCCTTGAACTCATCCTGTGCAGGCTCGCAAGGCTTATTCGTGACAACTATTGCTATGTCGCTGTTTTCTGCGGTGATTGTGCCGGTTATGCTGTTGTTTTTGCCAAGTACGGCATTTTCTTCGCCGACAGTCGCACCCTTGAACACATAGCCGTCGTTAATGTTCTCGGTCTCGGTCACGGTGTACTTCGTGCCGACGGGCAGGCCGGTTATTGTGGCGGTCTGGCCGGCTTTGAGCTTGATCGTGCCTTTTCCTGCGCTGATTTTGTATTCGCCTTCCGATTCGCCGGAAATGGTGTAGTCATAAGTGCCGGTCAAAGGCTTTCCTTCCGAGTCTGTGAGGGTGATCTCAAACTCGAACTCGGCGGCAGCGTCTTCTGTTCCGTCTATGACCTTGGTGATGATGAGGCTGCCGGTGTAAACCTTGTTCTCAACGGGGTTGGTCTCCTGGACGGCGTTGGTGCCTACTCTGACCCTGGCGGTGTTCTCGACGATATGCGGGTCGTTCCCCTCCTTGATGGCGTCCTCGGTGACGCGAACGGTCAGGAGCACATATCCCTCAGCGCCGGATTCGGCGTTGGATATCTTCCACTCAATCGTAGTGCCCTTGTCGGCATCGACAGCCACATTTATACTGTTATACTTGCTATCAGCCTTCGTTGCGCTGCCTTCCTCAGGATCGATATCCTTGCTTGTGACGACTATTTTGCTTGTGCCGTCGAACTTAGCATTGACGAACTCAAGTCCGCCTCTGAGGTCAAGAGTATCGGTGATTACAACGTCTGCCTCGCTGGCTTCGTAGTTGTGCCATGTGATCTTATAGACGATCTCATCGCCGACCTTGACGTCGCCGTAGACAAGCGTTCCGTCATCCTCAGGCTCGGGCTCTTTATCCGGATCCGGCTTCTCTTCGCCGTAGGATTCCTCGGTCTTTTTAGGCTTCTCGGGCTCGCGGGAGTTGATGTACTCGACATTAATGATAGAAGTTTCCTTGTTGGCGGTGATCTCGCCGGTCATCGTGTATTTATTGTCCTTAGGCGTGTAATCCGAGAATTCTACTCCGCCGCCGCTTGCGATGTTTTCGCTGCCGGTCTTGATATTAACGTCGAAATCTTCTTCGGGATCAAGCTCAGTGATCTCGAATGTAACACCTATAGGAAGCTTTTCGATCACGACTGTCCAGCCGTTCTTGAGGCTGATCTCATTATTTTCGTGCGTAAGCTTGCCTGCGGTATTGTCGGAATATCCTGCAATAGGGGTATATGCAGCTCCGGCGGGCGATCTCATCGGGACGCGCGCGCTGATGGGACTCGGAACAACTATATGGTAGTCAAACTGAAAGTTGTCAAGATATTCGCCGTTCTTTTTAAAGCTGAACTGGAACGTATACAATCTGTTGGTCTTGTCGCCCTCGGTGCCTTTTTCAACGGTCTTTTTGAGCTTCAGAGCCCCGTGCTGTTCGTAGATCTCAACCTTTTTGGAGTGTTCCTCGGGAAGCTCCTTGCTCGTGACGGTTCCCGTGTTGTCCCACTCGTCCTTGTCGGAATACGGAACGTTCACATCGAAGGTTACCCAGAAATCATTGTTTTCGCCGACGGTAACCTCGCCGATAATCCAGGCTATCTCTCTGGTGTCTTCGTCGTAAGAGTATTCCACTATGCCCGCGGCGTCCTTAATCTCCTCGACGTTTTTGCCATACTTGCCGGAGCCGGAAACATACGTAAGTCCCTCGGGCACGGTATCGTGCACTACAACATCAGTGAGCTTGGCGCCCTTGTCGCCGCTTACGGTCACGTGGAGGTAATATGTTACTACGTCGTTCGCATCTACCTCGAAGCGATCCTGCGTCATCTCCTGCTCTGTGCCGTCGGCATGAACAGCGGACTGCCACTTCTCGATGTCGATATCTATAACGTGATTCTCTACCTTTGAAGTGTAGCTGCTGTCGTTATTGACCTTGACATGCGCGCGGTTGACGACCTTGTAGTCATCGGCGCCGCCGGAAACGATATCGTCGGAACCGTCTGCATAATCCCAGACAAAGCGAGCCTTGTCATTTACGACTACCTCGAGCTCCACAGAATTGCTTTCACCGGCTGCAGCAGCGATTTCCCAAGTTACGGTATGCGTTGCACTGTCGTAAGTAATTTTTACCTTATCCTTTTCTGTGCTGACATCAGCGCCATTGCTGCCTTCAAGGGCTACACTGCCGAGAATACTTCTTGCCCTTACGAAGTCAACACCTTCATCAAGCTTATCCGTTATGACTACGGTCGCGGGTTCGGTATAGTCATTGCTCCACGTGATATTGTAAGTGATGTGTTCGCCGATGCCGACTACCTTTTCTTCACCGGGAGAGGTTTCGGTCTTCTCGGGCATGCGCTTAGGTCTGTTGAAGAAGTGCTCGCTCGCGCGTTCTTCGGTGATTTTGCCGCTTACCAGCGCATCGTCATTCGGCGTTGCGTTATCCACGGTCGTGCCGGTATATACAAGGTATTTGCCGTCGCGTACCTCGGTTACGGTATATGCCGCTCCGACAGGAATTCCCTTGAATATAATGTACTGATTATGCTTGAGCGTGAAGGTATATAAGCCGTCTTCGTCGTCTCTGGAGATTTTACGCGAAGCGAATAATGTATCCTTGCCATCTGCTATGGCATAAATATCTGCTTCTATCTCCATATCGATCGGCACGCTGCCATCGGTGAGATCGAGTGTGAATTTAAACTCATTTGCTCTGTCATCCGGGGATGCATAGTCGCCGAAGACAGTCTTATCGACTCTGAGCTCGCCGGTCTTGCGGGTGTTGGTGCATATAACCGAAATGTCGGTCACAGAATCACCGATAGTGTACCAGCCGTCTACAGCTTCCAAAGTTTGCGTTTCGCCGTTAACCGTGACCATAACTGCAAAAGTGCTGTTAAAGTCTTTGCCGAATTCATCCGCAAACTCCTCAGTGATCATAAACCTTGTGCCGGTGGGGATCTTTTCGCTGATCACAATCTTTCCGTCTTTGCTGGAAAGGTCATGTGTCGTTTTTTCACCGTTATACTCGGTGGTGATCGTAAATCTGAACTTATGCTCAGCGTCAGACGGCAGACCGTTTTCGATCAGCTTTTCAAGCGTGAGCTTTGTAACTTTTCTTGTATTCGTGAATTTAACCGTAATATTGGGCTCGTCTTCGGAGATCGTTCCGGTGTATTCTCTGCGCTCGGATTTTTCGCCGTTGATCGAAGTATCATACTTATTGTCCTCATCTTCTTCTACGGTGTAGGTCGTTCCGTAAGGAAGTTTCA
This sequence comes from uncultured Clostridia bacterium, assembly GCA_947631535.1. Taxonomy (GTDB): domain Bacteria; phylum Bacillota; class Clostridia; order Oscillospirales; family Ruminococcaceae; genus Faeciplasma. Next base: position 8,118 of record CANRLU010000012.1, read on the forward strand.
CGAATCTTACCGTTTCGCCGTTTTCGAGCGTGAATGTAACAGTAGTATCGCCAGCGGTGGACTCATCGTCTTCAACGAGCTCATAAACAGACATTTTTGTTTCATCGTCTACTGTTTTCTTAAGATTGAGCTTCTTGCCGTCAGGCGAAGTTAAGGTTACAGTGAAGTTAAACTTAGCTTCCTCGCCATAGTCAACTCCGTTATTGTCAACGATCTTACTTACGCTGAATCCGCCGTTAGGAGTATCGTTTGTGACCCAGCTCGTGACATTAGGATTATCATCGACACTAACTGTAGCCCTATTCTTGACCTTGCCGGCAGGAGTTGCGTTGTGATTTACCCTGACTACAAGCTCTACGGTGCCGCTTGTGTTCTCAGGCGCGTCAAACGTCCATGTGACGGTGCGGGTTGCCTCGTCATATTTGATATTGACAGACACCGATTTATCTTTGATTGTGACATTACCTGTAGTATTTCCGGCTGCCTTAAGATTTACAGCATCCGTATAGCTTGCGCTTTCGAAGTCTACGCCAGGATCGAGCACGTCGGTGATCACGACAGACGCGGTCTTATCGGCAGTGTTAGCCCAGCCTATGTTATAGGTAATAGTGTTGCCGACTTCGACATCGCCGTATTTCGCTTCTACATCGCCGTCTTCCAAAGTGTCATCAGCGTAGTCAGTTTCGCTGTAAGTCGGATCTCCGGCATCTGAATCGTTGATCTTTGTTTCGGTCTTCTCGGGGACAGGGTTCTCCACCTCGGAGGTGACGATGCTCTTGTCGCCGATCTCAACTTCCGCACGGTTGACGACCTTGTAGTCATTGGTGTCCGCGCTGCCGGTTTCGTAAGACCAGGTCTTGACAGCATTCTCGTTGACCCTGACATTCAAAATCACCTTGCCGGCAGTGCCGGGAGCGACATTTGTAAGAGTCCAAGTGACAGTGTGAACATTGTCAACCTCGGTATAGGCAATGGTTATACCGTCTTTCTCAACCGAGTTGCCGGCGGTCTTTCCGGCCTCGAGCTCTACTCCGTTGTAGCTTGCGCTTACGAATTCCAAACCGATATCAAGCTGGTCGGTGATAGTCACCTTCGCGTTTTTATCTTCGGTGTTGCTAAAGCTTATCTCGTAGGTAATTTCCTCGCCAACCTTGACCGGCTTATCTGCGCCGGGAACGGTCTCTTTCTTCTCGGTAACAGGGTTCTCGACCTTGGAGGTGTAACTGCTGTGCTCGCCAATCTGAACTTTCGCACGGTTGACTACCTTGTTGTCGTCGTCGGCGCCGACGACCGCGTCGTAATCCCAAGGCTTGAACGCATTTTCATTGACCTTGACGTTCAGGGTTACTTCGCCGGAACTGCCGGACTCAACGTTCGTGATGGTCCAAGTTACGGTGTAGAGTTTATTAACATCATCCTCGGTATAAGTGATGGTTATATTGCCTTCCTCAGCCTTGCCGTCAGCGTCATCCTTATTGAGCGTTACTCCGCCGTAAGAAGCGCTATCGAAGCTCACGCCAGGATCGAGCACGTCGGTGATAGTCACCGTCGCCTCGGCGTCGTTGGTGTTGCTAAAGCCGATATGATAAACGATATCGTCTCCGACCTTGACAAGCCCATCCTCTCCGGGCTTCTCTTCGGTCTTCTCGGGAACGGGGTTCTCGACCTCGGTGGTGTATGCGCCCACGTTATCGACCTCGACCCTCGCGCGGTTGACTATCTTGTAGTCATTGGTGTCCGCGCTGCTGGTTTCGTAAGACCAGGTCTTGACAGCGTTCTCGTTGACCTTGACGGTCAGGACGGCATCGCCGTATCCGCCTGCGGGGACCTTAACGGCGTCATTGCCGAATGTCCAAGTGACGGTACCGTCTTTATATTCAACGGTAAGCGGCACTTTGACCGTACCTTCAACGCCATCGATATGTATATCCACTTCGCCGGAGGCAGTCGTGTTCTCAGTGTCAATCTTGACACCGCCGAAGCTTGCGCTCTCGAAGTATACGCCGTTGTCAAGCTGATCGGTGACGACTACCGTTGCGGGCTTGTCGTTGCCGTTCTTCCAGTGGATATTATAGGTCACGCTGTCGCCGACCTGAAGCGGCGCGTCTTCCTTATCGCCTTCTTCGGTCTTTTCGGGGACAGGGTTCTCGACAACAGCGGTAAACTGCGCGTCATCGTTGCCGACCTTTACGCTCGCACGGTTGACGACTTCGTAGTCCTTGCCGGTGCCCTCAGCACCGCTGTCTTCACTCTCATTATAAGTCCATTTCTGAACTGCTTTCTCGTTGACTCTGACCTTGAGGATAACTTCGCCGGAAGAGTTTCCAGGAACCTTGACGCCCTTCTTTGTGATGACGCCGCCTTCTCCGACTTCGTCCTCTTCACCTAATGTCCATACGACCCTATGATCGTCAGTATGAGCTTCAGCATCGTTATCATAAGAAGTATATGTGATCTTAACGGGCACGGAGACATTGCCGATGGTCACATAGCCGGTGTATTCCGTTGAAGCATAGTTGAGTATAACGTCGTCGCCCACTGATGCCTCAAGGAAGTCAACGCCGATGTCGAGCGGGTCGGTGATAGTAACTACCGCCGGATTCGCGTTCTGATTCTGCCAGGTGATCTTATAGGTGATCTCTTCGCCTACGCCAACCTGGTTGCCGTTGCCGGGAGTTACTTCGGTCTTCTCAGGCTCGGGGATCTTGTTCTCGACGGTCTTAGTGCGGACGGTGCGAGAGTTGCCGACCTGAACATCGGCATAGTTATCGACCTTGTGCTCCTCCAATGCACCATCTTCGACCTTGACTCTGAGAATTACCTTGCCGGTAGCAGTCGGAGGAATGGGAGTTTGTTTTGACGATACGTAGAATTCCTGCTTGCCGGTGGAGGGTATCTCCTCGGTCGGGCTGCCGATCTCCCATATTACATACGTTACGCCGTCCCTCTCTCTGAGCCAGATATCGGCGAGAACACTATCTATTGTGGCTGATTTGCCGTCCTCATCCGTATATTCGAGCGAGATCGTGCCGGAAGCATGCTTCTGACCGGCCTCAAGTGTTATGTCGCCAACTTCCGCCTCATAGAACGAAACATTCTTATCGAGCGGGTCGGTGATGGTTATGACCGCGGGCTCCGCAATGTTGTTGCCAAAGGTGATCTCATACTCGATGATATCGCCGACGTGGACAGCAGGGCCCTCCCAGAGATTCTTATCCGGATCATAAACGCCGTCGCCGCCGTCTTCGGGTTTAGATTTATAGTCTATTTTTTCCCCATTTATGTGGGTCTCATTCTTGTCGGGTGTGCCGCACGGGTTGGTGACGATATTCGTGGTGTAGGAGTTATCGCCCACTGCGACGGTTGCGCGGTTGTAAAGAAGGTTGTCTTCTTCGTTTTCGCCTCCGGGCACGCCCTCGCCGCTGCCGGGACCGTAGGTCCACTTCTTCTCGGCCTTGTCATTGACCCTGACGGTCAGCGTGACGACGCCGTAATCGCCATTTTTGACATTGCCGACATAACCTGCCTCAAAGTTGGGGCCGCCGACAGTCTCCGAGCCCTCAGAAGAGCTATCCTTAGACGCGTCGATAGACGATCCGATGATCCAGGTTACCGAACGTTTGACGGGATCATATTCGATATAATATGCATATTTGCCGTCGTCGGTGGTGCCGGAGAATTTCGGGTGAGTCTCCGTCACGCTACCGCTTCCGTAGACATAATTCGCCTTTGCGCCGTCGCCGGGAACCATGCCGGCCTTTACAAAGTCAACGCCCATATCGAGGAAGTCTGTTATCCTGACTTCGCCCGGCTCCTCGGTGTTATTGGCCCACTTTATCGTATAGGTGATCTCATCGCCGACGTTGACGGGCGGATAGAGCTCGGTGTCCTTGTTCTGCTCCGCGGCTTCGCCGTTGATCTCGGTCTCTTCCTTGAGGAGGTTCCAGGCGTTGTAGAAGTGACCTGCCTCCATCTTCATAGCGCTGCCTTTGGTCGCAGTATCGCCGCTCACGTAGTAATCGTGCTCGTGAGGCGTCTCGTTATCTTTAAAGGAAGCAGCAGTATATTCCGTCGTAGTGCTCTGCTGGACATGCTCAATCCTGCTCAGGCCGTAGCCCTGCTCGAGATCGTCGTCTCCGAGGTGCTCGACCAAAGCGTAGTTTGTGCCTGTCTGGAGCGAGTTGAAGAGAAGTCCCCAGCCGCTCTTGAGCCTTACGCTTGCGGTGTTCACAGCCTTTGCGCCCACTTCGGCAGGGAAGCAAAGCTCTGAGTCTTGCAGCTCAACTTTTTGACCAACTTCTGTTGCTTTTCCTTCCTTGACGTCGTCTTCGGTAGCGAAGCGCTCGCCAAAGGGAACGGTCTCTCTCCAATACGCGCTGCTCGTGCGGTAGTCGGATTCGATCGTTATCAGGTCGGAAGTGCTGTTAAAGCTTACCTTCATAAGCTCGAGGTCGTGAAGAAGCAGAATATCCAAGGTTTCGGCACCCTCGGGCTTTGTTTCCGAACCTATTCCTACCGGCCCGTCTTCGCTGATGGCTCTCGCTTTAGAGAATTCCGTATAAGCTTCCTCGTTGAAGAGCCATACATTATTTGCGAAGAACTTGACATAGTCGGCCTTGGATACCGAGTTCCAGTCGCTGAGCTTGTCGCCGGTGATCTCTGTATCTTTATTAGGATCGGCTTCAGGTGAACCTTCTTCAGGAGTATCTTCTTCAGAAGGGTCTTTTTCGGTCTTAGCGTTCTTGTAGAATTTGGCGGTTATATCGTCAAGACTTACGTTGCCGTTGCTGTCAACCGCGTCGTTGTGGAATACGCGCATACCAGTCGGAGGCGCATTGACAGTGTCAACGGTGTTGGCGTTGGAGCCGATGTAGACATAGAACGGTCCGCTGACTTTGCTTTCGCCCTGCATCACATAATCGTCTTTAGGATCATACTCGCCGCTTCCGTCAGCATATTTATACTTATATTTATACTCGCCGTCGGCGTTAAGCTCTGCGCGGTAAGACTTTATCAAACGTTTGCCGTTGTGATCGACAAGCGCGAGGCTGCCGTCGCTCGTCTGGAGGAAGAGCAGACCGCTGAGCTCAAGGTCGATGTAGTGGAGCTGGCGCTGCCACTGCTTGGTCTCGGGGTTATATTTTACGACTATAGCCTGTTCGTCCTCGGTGAAGCCTTCGATGTATACCTGGAAGTCAAATTCCTTGTCGGGGTCGGCATCGGCGCCGGAAAGCGGACCGGCCTCAATGAGCTTGGTGAGCAAAAGCTCGGTGTCGTTAACTATGAGTCGGCCGTTGTTGCCGAGGTAGACGTTAACTATAATGTCTTCCTCACCGGCCTTGGAGCTCGAGCTTATAGTCGGCAGATAGTAGTTGTTGGCCGTGCGGGTGATGTTATTATCATAGTAGCCCCAGATGGCATCTGCATAGTCGGGGAAGCGCGATTCTATATAGCTGGAAGAATAAGAATGTAACTCGTCGCCTCCCTTTTGCTGAACAGCCTGAGCAAGGCCGCCGACGCGCAGTCCGCCCGGTTTGGTGGCTACTACCCACTGGCCGTTATTAACCATATCTTGGTTAATGCCTGTGGTACTGCTCGGAAGGTCATTGGTCTCATCTTCGTCGTCAGGATTGCAGCCCTGATAGTATCCTGTAGTTTCATCAAGAGGATAGCCTATATATTGTCTGCCGCGGGTCAGATCCTTAGTCTCGGTATAAGAAAGGTAAGGATAATCAGGATATTTGTTCTCCGAAAGATCGTGCCAGACGAGCATATTGCCATTGGTGATACCGGAGGTATGATATGCCGAGCCGAACTCACTGCCCTTGCGGGTTATGACATACTGAACGCCGTTAGCCGCGCCGCTGTCGTTGGTGTAATATTCTATCGCGAAGAAGTAGTAACCATCGGACGGGAAGGGGTCTTTTTTAGTCTCGTCAGAGGCGAGATCATCATCAGAAGGACGCGTAACGTTATCGAGCCTGTCGGATTTGAGCAGGACGATATCGCCGTTAACGGGGTCTTCTTTTTTCAGCTCCTTAAGCTTATCATTGATAGCTTTTGAAGTATCGCCGGTATTGCTTGAAATAGTTACGCCTTCAAGATCCTGCGCTATCAGCCTGCCGCCGAACTCTCCGGGCAGGAAGGTGCGGGAATCGTTGCTGCTTTCCTCCTTTATCACAACACGGCGCCACTGACCCTCATCTTCGGGCTTTTCTTTAACGAAAACATAGGCCGCATCATAAAGCGGGAGGGCTTTTTCAAAGATGTAATATCTGTTGTCGGTGCTGGGGGAGAACGAGACCATCGGGTCGCCGAAGGTGTAGTCGGTGAGGGTGGTCGCGTAGTCGCCGTAGCGGGCGGCAGGGGCATACCAGTTCGAGAAGAACTCAACACTGCCGAGATATACACCGCGGGAAGTCGCCGCGTCCTGAGTGTTGGCACGGTTTTGTGCAAGATATTCAAGGCTTACACCGGTGAGATCGATGGAATGAGAGCCGTCGCTGTTTACCTTGATGTAGTCGTTCTCAATGCCGACGGTGTAGAACACTCTCAGCGGGAAGCTTGCTACATATGCCGGATTGACAACGGGCTTTTCGTCCTCCTTTAAGACTTCACCTTTTTCATCTTTCAGATACTGTTCGCAGTTGGTGGTGTATTTGGGATCATTCTGCGAGAGGTCGATGGTTACGGTGCGCAGAGGGAGCATATTTACGGGAATGTTGATATAAAGTGCCTCATCGAAGTTGGAGTCGGTGTGCGAGCCGCTGTCTTCGAGCTTGGCGTCGCTGTAATCGCCGCTGTCCTCGACCCAGATCCTAAGATCCGAAAGCTTATATGCGCCGGGGGTGTTCTGATACTCTTCTTTCTTATAGTCGGTAGGGAAGGTCGTGCCGTAGGCAGGGTTCATTCTGACCTCGTCGCGGTCAACATTGCCGGTGGGGTTGATTATTCTCACCGTTTCGCCGGCGCTGTTCGTCGATTCGCTGAGGATCTCATTATCTATACGGAAGAATCTGTATGTAGTGTGCTTGATTTTCTCGTCGGGGTCGTCTTTGGTGATTTCTTCCAGCGAGGGGACAAACTGCACCGCAGTGTCGCTGTTAAGGCGGTATATCCAGCCCTCGGCCCAAGCTGCCGCAGAGGAACCGCCGGGAGCGTCGGCTCCGTCCCACTTTTCGGCGGTCGCGCCGTTGTCGCCGAGATACCAACCCTGTTCGAATTCTTTTTTACCGGCATAATCCTCGCCGTATTTGGCTCTGATATAATCATCGTTGAACTGCCAGTTGTATTCCGCGGTTTCAACAATGCCGTAGTAATGCCCGAAGAGGGCAAGGCCCTTTACGTCCTTGACCTGCATATATTTGCCGATAGGATCGACGTAGGTGACGGAGTCGTCAACGCCGAGGTCGTTGTTACCGGTAATAGGAGAGAAGACACTGCCGAGGAGCGACTGAACAATACGGTCGAGCAAATCGCTCAAGCCATCAAAGCCTGTCTGATAGTAGTTGTCTTCCGGCACGTAGTTGATATTCTCTATGATTTTTTCAACGGTTATTTTGCTGTGCCAATCGTTACTGCTATACGCGCCGCTTTCGTTTGTCACTTGGTCTTTTGTGGTATTTAACTCGATGGTAATGTCATTTGTATTCGAAGCAGAACTTGTTGTGTGTTTAGTAAATTTATCAGTAACGCTGCCTTTGTCTTTCCACTCTTTGAACAGCTCATAAGCCGCGTCGATGAAAGCCTCTTCGGAATCTTTTTCTGCATCTAAATTCTCGCTGGTTCTATCAGACTTACCAGGATCGTCCTCAAAATATTTCTCCGGCCCCAGAATTGCATCGATAGTTGCTTTTATCTGCTTATCGTACAATTCTTCATATTTTTTGTTATCACTTGCATATATGGAATAACAGCGCAGCGAAACAGGATTGCCCTCTCTGTCGCTGACATCTTCGTCGTTATAGTAAGCTTCAACGGCAGATTTATAGTAAGACGCCGTCATAAGGGTCTGGAAAATAACGGGCGCAGCATCGCCGGTGCCGGTCAACTGGCTGGGGTTGTAATAGTTTTTGTCGCCCTCGTTCGCTTCAGTTCTCGGGCTGTTATATGCGAGATCATACTCCCAGTTGACATTGTTCCAGTTGCTCAGTACCTTTTCCCAAGCTTTGGCATTGCTATCTGTTGAGGCTGTGGGCTGTATCCATGCAAGGTCGCTCGCCTGACCGTCGGTCAGGTGGATAAGAGCGGGAATCCTAAGATATTCATCGCCCGTGGTAGTCGTCCATGTGCACTCATTATTGTCCTTGATGAACTGATCCATCGCGGCGGCAAAGCCTGCCTGCGGGTTGGTGATATGGCCGACATGATAGGGCTCGTCGCCCTCAGTATTTTTTTCTTTAGCTTTACCGTTGCCGGTTGTGTGACCGCCGGTGCCTTTATATGTACGGTTGCCGGTACCATTTTCTTCATCAATTTCATGCGCCTCGTTACTCGTTTCACCGGCGTTGTCGGCATAGTAAGTTATAGGGTCTCGACCTTCCGGCGTTACATTGGCTTCAATGGTAAAATGAAGTCCTTGCTTGTTGCCGTATTCTTCAATATACGTAGCCGTCAAACTGCCGTTGGTATAATGACCAAGCGGAACAAGGACAGCCGCGGTGGCGCCGTAAACGACAATACCGAAACGCGACTTAGGGTTCCCATTGATCAATTTTTCAATAGAATCATTTAACGCGGTTACTGTTTTATATATAGGGGAGGTATCAAAGTTATCTTTAGTTGCAACTTTTTCATCAGTGGGAATCTGACCCATTGAGCCGGATACATCAAGAACAAACATAACGTCATAGGGCTGCGGCTCATTGATTATCTGAGAGCTTGCGAGAGTTGAGAAGACATGCAAAAATCCGGAGTCGAGCGCTACTCTGCCCGAGAGTCCGTCATCTTCAGGTTCAAGTGTAAGGACATTAGAAGAGCTGTCCCAGTTACTGTCGCCGCCCTTATCGGCAAAATTATAGGCGAAGACCGTTTTATCCGACCACAGACGCCCGACATAACGCGTGTCGTTGGTAAAATCGAGCATGGTCTTATAGGTGTCCATAGTGCTCGGGTCAGCCTGGCGCACAACGTTGTCAAGCACAACGGTTTTCGGCAGAGGAGCCTCGCTTTCGGTGCCGCTGTCTTCCGCAGGCGCTCCCGAGGGCACTCCTGCCTGCTCGCCCAAAGGCGCCGCAGCAACAACAACATCGCCGACCGTTGACATTATCATCAACAGGCTCATAAGCAGCGAAACTATCCTTCTTAATACTCCGCTTTCTCTCATCTCTCATACCTCCAAAAGGACTTTATAAAAGAGCCGGCACTACATTATTTGTATAATGTAGTACCGGAATAGCAGTCGGAGTGAGGGATAGTTCAATTTTAATATGCCGAAAAGAAAAAAGACATAATAACAACCCCCGTATGTAAAAATTTACCGCGAGGAAGTGTTCATTATGCCGAATATTGATTTAGGGAGTAATAAATTTTTCAAAAAATATTGACATTTTCAGAGCTCTGTGATAAAATTGTGACCGAATAGTTGATGGAAGACTATTCGGTTTACTACATTATACAAATAATGTTGTTATATCACGTCCAGCTGGGAATAAGGCGAAGACTCTCGATCTGCCGGCGATGCTCTGCGCCGGAGGTCATTATATATATGCGCGTTGTGTTTATCGACGTGTGACCCAAGATATCCGCGAGCCGCGCGATATCTTTTTCTATGCTGTAAAATGACCGCGCGAAAAGCTTGCGTAAGTTATGCGGAAACACTTTTGTCGGCATAACTCCTGCCCTAAGGCAGAGCCTTTTCATCGCGGTCCAGATATTTGAGCGGTCTATCGGGCGCCCCGAACGCGTTCGGAAGATTATTCCGCTCTTTATTTTATGCTTCCTGACGTAAGCGTTCAATTTTTTTGCGAGTTCCCTCGGTATTATTATATTTCTGAACTTATTCTTGCATCTTACCGTGACCTCCCCCTTTTTTATCGTCTCGACCGTGAAATATTGCAGTTCCGATACCCTGATTCCCGTCGAGCAGATCGTCTGAAGAATCAGGCTGAGGCGTTCTGCGGTTCGGGCTGCATCGAGCAGGCGGATATATTCTGCTTTGGTGAGCTCCTTCTCTGCCGGACTGAAAAGCTCCTTCTGAGCTTTCATATAGCTCACCGTGCAATCCGGTCTGCCGATGAACTTCACAAAGCTGTTGACCGACGCCAGCATGGTATTGACACTGCCTGCGGTATATCGGCCAAGACCGATGAGATGGTTTTTGTAGCTGATGCAAAGTTCCTTTGTTATGGGCTCGCTGCCGGCAAATTCCAGAAAGCCCTGCACATCTCTGACGTATTTTGAAATCGTAACCGCCGATTTCTCTTCGCTGTCAAGATGCGCCTTGAATTCAGCGAGAATTGTGCTGTTAGTCATAACTATTTCTCCGTTATAAAAAGATTCGCCCTCCTTTTTCGGCTTGCGTATTTCTTATTATGAACAAAAAATCACAAAATGTCAACAATCGGCAAAAATTTTATATGTGCAGAGACCTCTTCCCGAACCGGCACTCCTCACCGATATAAAGCATACTTAAACCTCGGATGCAGGAAACGATAAAATAATCGGCATATATGTAACGATATGTTTCGCGCTTTCAAAGAATAAATCGGCAGCGAACAAAGCGCAATGTAAAAAATCCCCCGCCCGCACTCAACTGAGTGCGGGCGGGGATCATATTAAACGCTAAGCTGTTTGTCAGCCTTCTGTTTCCGTACGGGCATATCTGCCTTCGGTGGGGACTTCCACAGTGGTGTTGTCCCCGTCGTTCACGATTTCGCTCACGGCGAGTTCAAGGCTTCCGCCGCTGTAAACGAGGGTCAGGCTTATGGTGCTGCCCGAAACTGCGGTAACGGTGCTGCCGTTTACTCCGAATCCGGCGCCCGAAACGAGCGTGAAGTAAGCGGAGGCGTTTCCGGCTCTTACAACGCGGCTGCCGAAGCTTACGCCGGTGAAGTATGCCTTGCCGTCGGCTCCGGTGAACATTGAACCGGTCGCGGAGCTGAGCGAGAGGATCACGGAGGGAACGGGGTTGCCGTTTTCATCTACGACCGTAAATTCGATGTTCACGGTCTCGGTGCTGCCCGGGTGAGGCACGGGCTGCGCATAAGGAGCTATATAGCCGCAGACGCTGCAGACGTTTCCTGTGAACACGTGATATGCCGCCTGACCTACATAGTCGCCGTCGAGGCAGACCTGCCAGTGGGCGCTTGTGTTGTATCTCCACACAAGATCATGCGTGTGTACGGGTTTTCCGACTACCTGTATCACGTAGTGGGCGGTAACGCTCTGGTTGCTCGCCGATTTTACGGTGACGGTGGTCACTCCCTCGCCGACAACGGTAACTACGCCGTTCTGATCGACCGTCACAACGCTTGCGTCGCTCGTCTGCCAGATGAGGTCGTCGGGCAGAGGAATTTCGTTGCCGTCGCCGTCGTAAGCCCTGAGCACGAGCTGAACGGGGTTGCTGCCCTCTTCGAGGACGAGGCTGTAGCTGACGTTTTCAATGCTCTCAAATCCCGTGGTGTCGGGAACGAGGGTGATGCTGCCGTCGGTAGAGGGCTTATACACAACTACCGTCCAGGTAACGCTCATTGTGCCGGCCTTGTTGGTGGCGGTGAGGAGATATATGCCGGGGGCGTTCGGGGTGAACGTTACGGAATTGCGGCTGTCGGAATTTTCAATGAGAGTGCCGTAATTCGCGAGCGGGCTGCCGTCGGCTGCGGTGACGCTCCAGTTGAACGGACCGTTTATGCCGTCAACTTCGCTGCCCTCGCCCTCTGAAGGATCGACAAATCCGGGAGGAGGCGTTGTGCCCTGAGAATCGGAATTGGGAACTCCGTCGGCGGTTATTACGAGCATAGTATCGGAGGAATAAGGTAGAGTATCGACCCAAATTCTGCCGGTAGTTTCGTCGTAAGTCCACTGCCTGTAATAGCTGCTGTTGTTTCTGGGGGTATAATAATTGCCGGTCAGGCTGTAGTTGCCCACATGGACATCCGCTTCCTTGGGAAGATCATAGCCGGGCATCGCGACGATATATCCTTCGTACTGCGCACCCGCTTCGCCGGTGGAGGGAACGATGTAAAGTCCGACGGCATCATCGGTCGAGGCGTAGCCGTCCCAGTTGTTTTCGTCCCAATAGAAACCTTCGGCGGTGCAGACCTTTATCCTGACCTGATCTCTCGGAGGCTGGTGGAGGGAAGTGTTGTAATACTGCGCCGCGGCATCAACGCTTTCGCCGAGGGTGATATACTTTGTCATACCCTGCGAATATTCCGCGGAAATAAGGTAATCCTCCGCGTCGGGAATGGCGTAGAATATCTGCGTGGACTTGGTGCAGCCGTTGAGAGTGACGGTGAGGGTGGCTGCGCCGGCAGTGCCGGGCTCATAAATGCTGAGCGCGTCGGAGCTGAGGCTTATAGTCGCCTCTTTCTGATAATAAGCTCTGCCGGGGATATCGTTTACGGTGAGGGTGAACGGGTCGCCGCCCTCGTCGTAATACTGCCAGTTCGGGTCGGTTATCTCCCAGACGCACTCGGTTATCACGGGAGCGTTAGCGCCGTTGAATTCGACGGGAATTATATCCTCGACCCTGATGTCTATCGACTGGTTGGGAATAAGGGTTTTGTAATTCTCGACAGAGAATCTGAAGTCTGTGATCTCGGAGGCTCTCTCCCTTACGGTGATGACCACCTTGGCAGTCTTGCCGGCCTTTTCAAGGGTGATGACTGCCGTGCCTGCGCCTACCGCGGTGATATAGCCGTTTTCGTCAACGGTGGCAACGGTCTCGTCACTCGAAGTATAGGTTATTGCTCCGTCGGCTCCGGTGTTGTCGATAACGGTAAGAGCCGCGCCGTCGCCGACATAGAGGTCGCCGTATTCCCAGACTGCGTTGAGCTCGCCCTCGGCCGTGGCCTTGTCGTTGATCTGGAATACATAGGCGGCGTCGTTAGCGCCGTAGTCGCCGCAGAACACATAGAAGGTCCCGCTGTCCCAGGTCACGTCATACATTCCGTAGGGGCCTTCCTCGTAATAGGCCTCGGGGTCGGGAATGACGCAGCTGTAGGTGTAGGTGTGAAGGTCTTCGTCGTAGAAGAGCTTGGCGTCGATGGGATCGCCCATATAGTACTCCACGAGCTGCATGCCCGACGCCTGCGCTCTTTCGATGTATTCTTCCTTTACGGTGTAGGTGAGATAGGGGTCGATCTCGATGGAAGCTATAGAGCCCACGCCGTCGTCAAACGTACATTCAAAGAGATATGTGCCGTCCTCCTGCTTGGTGAGCGAAGCCGCGCTGCCCACGAGCTCGGGGGCAGAGGTGTCAACGAGAATGTCATACGAGATAATGTCGCCGGTCATATCCATCTTATGACCGTTGAAGGTGGGCCAGCTCTCGGGGTCGTTTACGTAGATCTCGTCGGCATAGGCCTCGGAAATGCCGGTCTCCTCATCGACATAATATTCATAGTCGCCGTCGCCGAAGGCCGCAATGCTGAATACGAGCTGCGTGCCGTCGGGCAGGGTCTCAAGCTCTCCGGTGTCGTAATCCACTACCTTTTCGCCGTTGTAGGAGAAGCCGAAGTTCATAAGCTGAAGCGAAAGCGGATAGGGAACGTAAACGCCGTATTCGCCGTCATAGCTGAAAGGCGTTCTCGGGAAGCAGGAAATATACGTGCGGTAGTAAATTTCGCCGCTGTTCTTATCCGACACCTCAAACATCATGATCCTCGCGTCGCGGAGCTGATAGAACTCGAAGTAGTTGATGCCGTCGAGATATCCGTCTTCGTTGGGCGAAATGGTGAAGTTGCCCTGATAATAGGGGCCGTCGTTTATCATCTGGGCGATATCCACGTCGAACGGGTTTGCGCCGAGAAGAGTGGGTATGCTCTGATACTGGGTGAAGCTGCCCGCCATTCCGTAGAACGGTCCGTAAACAGTGGGTTCGACAAACACGGTGTCTTCAAGCTTTTCGCTGTAGTTGCCGTTGCCGTCGGAAACTTCCCACCACTGAATGTTGTCGAATATCGGAGCGGCAGTCCAGTCGCCGGCAAAGCCCATAAACGGCAGACCGATAGTGGGTATATCCTCTCCTACGGGGGTGAGGATTATATATCCTTCGATGTAGGTGCCGTTGGGAGAGGCAAGCTTTATTGCCTCGGCGTCATAATCAACGGTGCCGCTGACAGTCGTGCGCGAAGAAATGCCGGACTCGACGCTTATCGTGCCTATAGTCGTGCTGGAAAGAACGGTGTCGTGCTCACCGTAAGCGAGCTTATTGTTGGCCGACAGCAGCTCGGGAGTCATAACAACGAGCTCTGCGCTGTAGGTGTGGCTCTCCATAGTGGTGTTAACGAGGTCAAACGAGTAGTCAAAGCTGCCCGACCAGTCGGCGTCGTCAAGGAGTTCGAGCTTTCCTACGTTCTCGCCGGCAACGTCGGCATAAACGGGAGTTTTTATCGCAGCACCCGCATTTACGAGGCCTGCGCCCTGAATACGCGGCGAAACATATCCGCCGGTAACGGTGTCTTCAATCGGTACCGCGGTGGATATCATAAGGTGCTCGACGAAATCGGCTCTTTCCGCGGTGCTTCTGTTCTGATAATAGGGATTGCCGCTCGCGCTGAGCGCCTGCGAAATAAGCGCCGCGATGCCGCTGATGTGAGGCGCGGCCATAGAGGTGCCGCTCATATAATCGTAAGTGCCGTCGTAATCGTCATATGTACCGGATAAGTATTCGGTATTGAACGACGTGTCGGGAATAGTGGAGTAGACCATTCCGCCGGGCGCGGTTATATCGGGCTTGAGCTCAAGACCCGGGCCGCCGCCCCAAGAGGTGAAGCTCGACATCTGGCCGGGCTGGTCGATGTCTTCGGGGGTAACGGGCCATTCCGCGGCCTCTTCCTCGGTACTGACGAAGGTTATGGTGACGGGCTTGCCCGCGGCTATTGCAGCGGCCATTTCCTCACCGTCGGCCTGGCTTATCGAGATGGCGGGATAGTTCATGCTCGGCCTGTAAAGACCGCTGAGGTCCATAGAGAAATCGCCGGGCTCGTTGTTGTAAACGATTATGCCTCTCAGACCCTGGGTCGGGAAGCTCGTATATGTAGTCGGATTGTAGGGGGCGATCTGGTTGCTGCCGTTGTTGCAGTTCATGGCGTTCATGACTTTTGTCGCAAAGTCTATCTCACCTCTCTTAACGAGCGCAAAACCGGAATCTTCGCCGTTTCTCACCGGCTGATAGCCGGGAGGCAGGTGATCTTCGCGCACCCAATCATACTCCTCGTAGTCCGACTGATAGCCGAGGCCGCAGTCGTAAACGGTGTTGTTGCCCTCAAGGGTGTCCTTGGGGTTCACCTCTCCGAAGAGATAGCTCTGGACGTAGCTGCTGCCGCCGTTTGACGTTCCGGTGTCGTTATACCTTATTTTATGGTCCTGCTCGCCGTCGTTCCAAATAAGGTAGGTGGCGCCGTATACCTCGGTGTTGACCGAAGCGACGGCTATGGCCGTGCCGTAGATGGCGGGGCTCGAAGTCATGGTTACGTCGGGGTTCTCGGCGTAGGCAAGACCGCCGGTGTAGCTGTTGAGCTGCTGGGAATTGCCCGCGTTGCCGTTCGAGACAGAGGCTACAACGCCGAATTCTTCGAGCATTTCAAAGAAGAGCTCATAGGCGGTGTCTTCGTGGGCAAAGCCGTTGTCGGAACCGAGAGAAAGGTTCACAACGTCGGCTCCGAGATATGCGGCGTCGTTGAGAGCGGCAAGGAGCGGAGTCGAAGAAGTCATAGTGCCGTCGTCGTCAAACACCTTCATAAACATAAGCTGCGCGTCGGGGGCGATGCCCGAGAACTTCACGGCTCCGTCTTCGGTCTCGGAATAGCCGAGAATGGTTCCCGAAACGTGAGTGCCGTGGGTCTCGAGCGAACGGACGTTGCTGTCCACCCTGCCGTCGTCGGCCATATGGGAATAGTCGGCGGCATAAGGAACCTTGAGGGTCTTATACCAGTTCGCGCCCGAGCCGGGAGCGAGCGTTTCGGAGGCAA
The DNA here is from genome assembly GCA_947631535.1 of uncultured Clostridia bacterium. Lineage (GTDB taxonomy): Bacteria > Bacillota > Clostridia > Oscillospirales > Ruminococcaceae > Faeciplasma. Next base: position 24,254 of record CANRLU010000012.1, read on the forward strand.
GAAGGTCTCCGAGCGACGAAACTACCTTGGCGATAGAGTTTTTGGTGTAGGAAACGAAGTTTATCGGGTCGTCCGACTTGAAGGAGTCGTCGCGGAAAGCCTCGTGGCTGCCGCGCACGCCGGTAACGTTGTCGCCGACAGAATAGTCATACCAGGAGCCGTAGAAAATGTCGAGAGAAGTATCCAGAACGGCTACCACCATTCCCTGACCGGTGTAGCCCGCTTTCCAGAGGTCGTTCACTCCGGCCTGAGCATAGCTGTATTTCTCGATGCCGCCGACAAGGGGCTCGAGCTCCTCGTCCGAGGGGATGGAGTAGGTCTTTTCAACGTATGCGGTCTTAACGCCGTCGAGCTTTTTGACCTGTTCGAGAAGCCCGTAGGGCATCTTCACGGACATGGCGTTGATGACGCCGGTGAACTGCGCCACGAGCTCAACGCCGTTTGCGGGCATCGAGTAGGCGGCAATGCCGCTTTCGGAGTCGTTGAGCGAGAGCGAGCCGATCCTTGAAACGAGGTCGAGCTGCTGCGCTCTGTTCTGCTCCGATACCCTGAGGGCGTCGTCGCTTGTGAGGAAGGTCGAGAGCTTTTTGCCTGCGCTGAGCGTCTCGGCGGCATACTCTCCGGCCGCCACGGGCATTGCCGGATTGTAGTAGTTTGCTGCGGCGGGTGCGTCGAGCACTACTATTACGGTGACTGTTTCATCGGGCTCATAGTGCTCGAACCTGTCGGTTTTGGCGGTCTGCACATCGGCGCCGCCTCTTACGGGGCGGGAAACGTCTGCCCTTTCGCCCGCGATGATCCTCGTGGCGCTCTCGGCATCGGCTTCCGCCTCGGCCGCAAACGCGGTGAAAGGCACCATGCCCGCAATCAAACATACCGCTGTCAAAGATGCAAGAATCTTCTTAAGCATCAAATGTTTCATTTGCTTTTCTCCTTTTAAATTTATTCTCCCACCGTGCAAAATGTATATTTATGAATTTTACATAAACCTTCGGCACGATACAAGTTGTAATTATTATAACATGACCCAAAAACACTGTCAACGCACATATTTTCCAAAATTTCTGCCTCACAGTTTTTGTCAAAGTGAATTTTTTACAAGATTGCCGACGTTGCGAAGAAGAACAGCGCCGTTCAAGTGCGGATCTTCCTTATAATTACAGAATAAAACCGCTTTCCGGAGGCCGAAATGAAGCAGCAGAGAAAGCGGATTTATACATTTATGCAAGAAATTATGCAGGAGGTTATGCAAAACTTAAAGTCGGCAGGAAGAGTCAACAACATAGTCAATATAGATAATTACCGATTCTTACTCATTTGAAAATCCGTGCGATTTTAAATGCTTCGCGGCCTATCCGTTTTGCCGAAACAAATTTACCCGCCCGCGCTCAAAACGGCACAGGCGGGTATCGTATCTTGGCTGCCCCGCTTTCACTCCATCTCCCTCGGGTCAATGTCCAGAACGCGGCAGATCCTCATCACAAGGTCAAAACCGGCGCCGGAGATTCCTCGGCTGAACACCGTCATCAGCGTCGAGTAGGGAATGTCGGCCTGCCGTGAAAACTCGCGAAGGCTTGGATATCTGTCGAGTATTTCGAACCTGAGCCTAAGCTCCCTTTCGGCCACTTCACTCTTCCTCCTCTGCCATGACGACCGCTACGCCCAGCTTCTCGATATTTTCAACAGCGGCGCTGTCGGCAGCCTGATCGGTTATCATCTCGCTGAATTCCGAGGCGTCGCATACCTTTAAAAAGCAGTCGTGGCCGAGCTTTTTTGCAGGCATCAGGAGTACCCTTCTTTTGCTGTTTTTGATGATCTCGCGCTGGAAAGCCGCAGTTTCGCCGCTGCCGTTGGACAGCCCGAATTCCGCGCTCATTCCTCCGCCGGTGACAAAACAGATGTCGAACCGATACCGCGATGCGTTTTCAACGGCCGAGGGGTCTACTATCGAGCCCGACTGCCTCATCTTTCCGCCGATGACATATATCTCGGCGTTCCCGAAAGGTCTGAGATCGCTCGCCATATCCGCCGAATTCACCACGACGGTGTAGAAAAAATTCCTCGGCAGAAAGCGCAGCATAAGGTGCCCGAAGGAGCCGCCCGTCAGGTAAACGCAGTCGTTCTCCTGTATATACGACGCGGCTTTGCGGGCAATCGCGAGATAATCCGGAAACACCGGCTGGCTCGCAAAATCGCGCAGTGCCGGCGGCCTCACCGAGACCTGTCCGCTGTTGTAAAGAGGGCGTATCGCGCCGCCGTGGGTGCGACTGCAGAGTCCCTTGCGCTCGAGCATTAAAAGGTCGCGCCGCGCCGTTTCATGGCTTATCCCGAATAACTCCTTCATTTTTTCAACAGTCACGCTGCCCTCTGTGGCGATAATATCGGCGACTCTTTGCAGCCGCTCCTCCATAAATAGCTGCTGATTTTCATTGGCTTTATTTTCCATAACGTGTCTCCCTTCGTCTGCAATTATGTGCGTTTGATTCTGATTTCGGATCCGATAGCTGAATTATAGCACACAATCGGTCATAAGTCAACACAAATGCAGGTCGGGATCGCGTATTTCAAGCAGTTAAACTCCGATCATCTCCCTGTTTCCGCTGACGCGCCAGCAGAGCCACTGCATAAAGTCCGCGCCGGCGAGGTAGATGACGATCGGCAGGGCGAACGCCGCGAGGGTGATTATCGTCGCGGTAGTCGGGCTCTTGGATTTATAAGAGATGAACAGCACGAGCTCCGCAAAAACAGTTAACGAGATTATGCGACAGACTGTAAGCAATGTTAAATATCCGAGCACGGGCAAGCTGCCGAATTTTGCGTAGCCCGTTATCGCCGAGACCGGCTCCAAAAGGCCTTGAGAGCCGTATGTCAATATCATCTCGACGTAGTGCGGAACATAGACCGCAAGGCAGATGAGCAGAGTGAAAATCGCGGCAATCATCGCATTATGCTCAAAATAAGCACGTTTTCCCGCTTTCGTAGTGTAGAGCAAAAAACCGATCCGCGCGCGGTTGTCGTAGGCGATAAGCGGCGAGATTGAGACACATATTCCGAGCATCACAACGAGCCCGAGGCGGTAGTCGGTCTTGAAGCCGTTCACACCGAAAAGCTCCTCCCAACCCGTCGTGTAGTACATAAATTTGGACAGTTGTTTTCCGCCGGAGACCTTCACTGCGGTGTTGAATTGATTGACCAGCTTCATAAAGCCCTGCCGTTTCGACCAGTATTCATTATCGGAAAAGCTGCCCGACGCTGCGGCGTTGTATTCCTTCGTGAGCTCTTCGCCGGCGGATATCATATACCCGTAAACCGCGGCGGAGTCCGTTTTTTCGTACGCTTCGGCGGCGTAGGCACGGTAGTAGTTGTCGCTCGAGCTGTAGGGGCGGACGTAGTTATATTCGCTGTAAACCGAGAAAGCGAGCACCGCCAAAAGAATCGGCAGGCCCTTGTGGAGAATGAATAATTTATGCACGGAATATGCAAAAAGCCGCTTCGGAGGCTTTATTTTTATGCGCCTGCGGCGGGTTTTCTTTATCTCTGAAATTGATATATTCTCATACAGCTTGACCGTCAGGAAAACCAGCGCAGCTATCAGCAAAAGCGTTACACAGGTGGTCGTAACGAGCAGATTTATCGGGTATCCGAACAAGTTTATATTGGCATAGGTTTTAAAAAGATGCGCCGAATTGACGAACGCCGCGAGGTTGATTTGCTTGAGCGGAGAGAGAACCGAGGTCTCGGAGATGATGAGATAAAGCGCCGTCTCGATGCCTCCGGCGAGCAGAAGTATGAAGTATGCAGTCGTGTTTTTCAGGCGTATAAAGAGGCTCTGCGCGATGAGCGCGCAGACAAACATCGCGACGGTTTTGTATGCAAATACAAGTGCCAAGAGCTGCCCGACGCTGATTCTGAGATTGCAGCCCAAGAATCCTTTCAGCGACTGCACGGGGCGGGAAAGGTCGCCCAAGCCGAACCTCGCGGAGCCTATGAAAAGATTCAGCAGAAAGAAAACGCCTCCGCAGACGAGGCACGCCGTGAACACCGCCGCAGTTTTAGCGAGCGCGAGGCGGGCTCTGCCGTACCTGAGAGGTTTAACCAATCCTACTATTCCACACTCACGGTCTTTGTAAAATATCGCGGTCACGGCGGCGAAAATTATGAATAACAGAAGTATATCCGACGCCGTATTTTCGACAGCCAAAAGCACACCGTCCGAGGGCGCAAAGATGGGCTGAACGCTCCGAACGGCGTCATACGCTGACGGTGTCCTGACGATATTTCGGTAGGCGAAACTCGAAGGGTCTGCAAAAATCGAGACGGCGGTCATCGTCGCGGCAGTGTCGTCTATTGACTTGAGGTACTGATGGTACGTCCCGACAGCCTTGAGCTGCTCTATTTCCTCGTTCATCATCGAGCGGACTTCCCACTTTCCGCTCTCCCAGCCGCCGAACATATTGTCCCGCCGTGCGATTGAATAATCGTAAGCTTCTTGGAAGGTCTTTCCCTCGGCGATTTCGTAGTATTCCTTATACTCCTTCGCGGGGCAGAGCATACCGAAGCTCTGCGAGCAGGAGACGTAAATATTCAGCAAAAGCCCGCAAATAAGCACCAAAACGAACATTTTGGTGTGCAGGAGCTTGTAAATTTCATTACGGTAAATCATAGCTATTCTCCGTAATATTGCATATATAGGTTCTCTAAATTCTTCTCGCCGTTTTTGACCTTTTCGCATAGCTCGGGGACGGTCCCCGCGTCGATGAGCTCGCCCTGCTTTATGAGCAAAATGCGGTCGGCGATGGTCTCGATGTCGGAGACGATATGGGTCGGAATGATGACGATTTTGTCCTTCGAGAGCCTCGAGATGAGGTTTCGCGTGACGACTCGCTGCTTCGGGTCGAGACCGGCGGTCGGCTCGTCCAAAATCAGCAGTTTCGGGTTGCCGAGGAGCGCCTGAGCAATCAAAACGCGCTGTTTCATTCCGCCCGAGAAACCGCCCAGCTTCTGGTCAGCACTGTCCGAGAGCTCCACCAAATCCAGCACCCGCTCGACTTCGCCCTCGATTTTCTCCTTTTTTATGCCCTTGAGCGCAGCGAGATAGCCGACGAACCTCGATGCGGTGAACGACGGGTAAAGCTCCTGCTGCTGCGGCATAAAGCCGATTTTGCGGCGGTATTTCGCCTGCAATTTATTGATGTCCTCGCCGTTCCAGAGTATCTCGCTGTCGGGGTCGGCGGGGATATTTTGCGTAATCAGGTTCATCATCGTAGACTTGCCCGCGCCGTTGGGACCTAAGAGCCCGTAAACGCCGTCGTGAAAGTCGTAGTCAAAGTCGATAAGGGCGTGCTTTTGGCCGTAATGCTTGTTCACGCCGTTAAGGGATAGTGTGTTCATTTTATTTCTTCTCCAATAACTTTTTCTGCCGGAAGCAGCTGATAGTTCCCCTCATAATCTGCCGCTAAAAAATATCCCTCGGCAGAGCCGCCGTTGAATGTAAGATTTTTGGTCAAGAGGCGATACCCCTTTTCGGTTTTCATATCTATTACGACCTTGTCATTTACCGCAATTAAATAATCGTTATACACGACAAAATACGGAATGTCTTTATTTCCTATCCTGCCGCTGAGGTCGATTTCTCTTCCATTCTCCGTAAGAACCGTTACGTTCATAAAATCTTTATCGGTCATGGTTTTGTTTTCAAAAGTCAGCAGGTAGCCGTCATAACACCCCTGAAGCCCGAAATCCAAATCTTCGGTTTCCCCCGTTTCAAAGTCGTAGCAAAATGCTTCCCGCGCGTGATTGCCCGAATAGTACAGTTTGTCATTAAAAACACCGTCGATATATGCGCTTGCGTCTTTGCCGCTTGTCAGAAGGAATTCAGATTTCATCTCGCCCGACGAAAAATCATAGCTGTACAGCCAATTTTCATTTTCGCGGAGATTTACGCCATATTCGTTGAAGCTCTCTTTCTTTGCGCAGATCCACAGCTTGCCGTCGTGGACGATAAAATTTGAGCACCCTGTAATTTTATCGTCGATACCTGACACTTTAAGCCTGTTCGTCCCGTCAAGGTCGGCGCGCCAAAGGTCTGTCGAGGAATAAAAATTGCCTTCATCATCTAAAGCGGCGTAGTTGTTTTCAAACCAATATATCTTATCTTCGTATTGCACCACCGTCCCGATAATACCTATCGAGCCGCAGTCGGAAGATTTATGCAGGCAGTTGGGCTTAGAGCATACAACGACGTCGAGACCCGTCCTGAAGTCTACATATCTCAGCCTGTCCCTGCTTGAACCGTTTACTTCGGCGCTCGAAGAATAATAGAAGCCGTCGGTTCGGGTGGTTTTGGCATAATCGCTCCAATAGGTTTCGGGGGGTTCCGAATACGGGTCGTAAACACCGCTGTTCTCCGATTCTTCTTTTGAACCGCAGGCCGTCAGGAGCAGCATCGCTGCAAAAACGATTGCCAATAATTTTTTCATGTAAATCACCTCTTTAAATATTATATCACAGGCCCAATAGGCTGTCAACGGCGCCAAGCTCTTGTTTACACCGTTAAGCGATAATGTGTTAATGGCTCACCTCTTGAATAATTCATCTTCTGAGACCTTGGTATACTCGCCGGTCGAAACCTCGCTCCCGATGATATAGCCGTCGCGGTAGCAGAGGACATAGCCGTATTTCGGTATTGCTTTCGGATTCAATTCGAGTATCTCTCCGCTTGAAAGGTCGATGGCATTACCGGCCTCAGCGTTGAAGAAATACCCGTTTACAGGCGCAGCATAGATGTTGTCGGGCAGTTCATACCCCTCAAAAACCATCTCGCTGCCCTCGCTGTCGAGTATAACCGCGTTGTCGCCGTCCATATAGCCGTAAAAGCCTCCGCTTGCAAACATCGGCTTTGTTTTTCCGCGCTCATCGAGGGAGGATATAGGCATATCCCACTCCGATATCTCGCCGGTCTCGAGATCGACCCGAAGCCGGAAGTCTGTCCACTCCCCGCCCCTTTCGTCGGCATAGTACCCCTCAATATATAATCCTCCGCCATATTCGCCGAACACCGACGCGCCCGCGTCATAGCCCTCGGCAAGCTGCCCCAAATTTGCAAACTTCTCCTTTTCGTAGTCATAGCTGCAAATGTAGACCTTGGTATAGCCTGTGCTGACTCCCGTGTAGTCCTCGTATTCTGCCTCTGCGGCGGTAAAGTAAACGGTCGAGCCCTTTGTTGCAAGGTCGCGGACGGACAAATTATCGATAGTATCGGCCTTGACCCTCGAACTGCCGTCGGGGGCGGCTCTGTAGACATCGGTGGAAACAAGAACCTCGCCGCTTTCTCCCCACTCGCGCTTTTCGCTGAAGAAATACAGCTTATTGTTTACGACCGTCGGATACCCGCTCCAGCAGTCGATCCCGAACGCGGTGCAGACGCTCGGGTCGCTGTGCGGACAGTTCGGACGCATACAAAGTATTACCGACTGCATCGAGTCAAAGTCGAAAAACCATACCCGCCTCGCCGTGAGGCCGTTCGCGTCCTCGTTTTCGTCGTCGTAGAATATCCCGTTGAGGGTCCGGCTCGTCCGCCTCGGGCTGCGGTATGCAGTCTCATACCCCGAGGCGTATTCTTTGCCGGCGGTATCTTTCTTTTCACCGCCGCAGGCACATAGCAGGAAGCAGGCGATGATCAGCGCCGATATAATAAATTTTCTCATTCCGTGTCATTCCTCCTCAAAGAGCTCGGCGGGCAAAAGCTTGCGGAATTCGCGCGTAAACTGGCCGAAAACAATATAACTGCCCTCATAATATGCTATTATCGCTTCGTTCTCTCCGATCGCGCCGGCTCTGAGCCTGTATATATCTCCGGTCCTGAGCTCGGTCGCAAGAAGCGTTTCGGCATTAAACATCATTCCGTTCACGGGATAATCGGCGGCGCGCTCGGTCAGACGGTGATTTTCGATTTTCCTGACGCTTCCGTCCGGCGAAGCTATTACAGCGGTATTGCCCTGCTGACAGACATAAAACCCCTCCGCCGCCGCAACAATATCCGGCGCAGGCCAGTTCATACCCTCGCGGTTGCCGGGAACAGGCAGCTCGGATTTCGTTATGCTTCCCGTCTCGGGGTCAAGGGCAAATATTCTTGTTACGGTGAGCGCGTGAAGGCTGTCAAAGTAGTCGGGCGAGGCCGCGCTCAATCCCTCGGGGCGTTCCTCGGCTCCCACCGACATATAGTAGATTTTTCCTCCGTATTCGCCGATTACCCCGACAGTGTCGCTCGCATACAGATGCGAAATCCGGCCCAAATTTTTGAGCTCGTTTGTTTTAAAGTCAAAACTTTCGGCGCAGTAATTATATTCCGCTGCTAAAAGACCGTTTTCGCCGGCGATCTCCTCCGCCGCAACGGTATAGCCCCTGTCTCCCGAAACATATAAGCCCGAGAGCGTATAACCCTCTAATGCCGCGACTTTTCGGCGCTCCGAGCCGTCCGCAGCGGCTTTGTATATATTTGCGCAGGAGCTTATTGCGCCTTTTGCGGACATCTCGCGGGTGTTTTCAACAAAGTAGATGCTGCCGCCATAGGAGCACAGCATAACGTCGGTGCCGTTAGACAAGCCGAACGCCGAACATGTTTCGGGGTCGTCATGCAGACAATTCGGCTTTGAGCAAACCGGAAACGAATTCAAAGACGCAAAATCCGCAAAGCTCATTCTTCCCGCCGAAGAATAGCTGTCAACATAATACGCTCCGTCGGAAATCAAAAAGTATCCCGAGCCCTTGGAAGCGCTGAGCTCTTCTATCACTTGCCCGCCGGGGAATTTTCCGTCCGTCACCGTTTTGGCATCGGCGCGAACCGTTTCCGCGGCGCTCTCGTCAAGCGAAACGACAGCCTCAGTCTCAACCTCGCGGGAGGTTCCATGCTCTTTTCGGCCAGCGCTATTGCAGCCCGACGAGAGCATCAACATAACGGCAGATAATAATACTACAGTAATTTTTTTCATATTTAACACCTCTTTTACGTTATTATACCACTGTATAATAGAGATGTCAATACCCTACAGCTTAATCTTACGAGAAAAGCTCGTTTTTCGCTATTTTTCTGTATTCATACTGCCCCGAATCTTTGTTCAATCGCTTAACAATATATGAGCCGTCCAAGTAATAGATTATATCGTCGTATTTATCTATTCCGCTGACGGCATAACGATCGCCGCTGCTTATTTCAACGGCAAATTTGTTTTCCCCGTCGATTATATAGCCGTCGATAATGCTTACATACGTTGAATTTTGCGTTATGTCGGGAATATATATCTCTTTGCCGTCCTCGGTATAAAATGTCGCTCCCTCGTCCTCATAGTGAACGAGCCCGCACTCGCATGGGTAATAATCGCCGTCGCGCTCAGAAATTTCGTTGTTTTGGCGGTTATATTTGAAAGTCTCTCTCAGGCTAGTGGGAAAATTATTCGGATCGTAGACAAACTTCTCCTCCAAATATGATACCGTAAAATATATATCTCCGTTATATTCTCCGTCGATTTGTATGGCGCAGCTGTATCCTTTCTTCATTGAGAACAGCTCCGAAAGCTGACCGCTTTCAAGATCATAGGAAAACAGCTTCGCGGTCGGCTCGCTGTGATCGAGAGACAGATCGGTATATCCATGCGTTCTCATTCCGAAATAAAGAGTGCTGCCGATAAGTAAACAGTCTGACGAATCCTCCATATCTTCCAAGGTCAGAAGCACTTTTCTGTTTGTGCCGTCGATGTCAGCACGGACGAAATTCATGTTGTAAACGGGCTTGTCTTTTTTCATGTAAGAGTCCGCTTCAAAGAAATAAATATTGCCGTTATAAATGAACGGATCAATATCCATTCCGTAGGACGAACAGTCGTGCGTATCGTGACGGCAGTTCGGCTTTGAGCAGATAAGCACCGAATCCATTATCGAAAAATCAAAGAAGTTAAGCCGCACCTGCGAATCGACGAACAGCTCTCCGTCGTTTGATATGGCCATTGACGGACCGTATCTTTTGCCGTCGGAATCCACGCCATCGGATTGAATTTCCCCGCCCGCCGCCTCGGATATACCGTCGGAGCCGACCGGCTCGCCGCTCTGCGGAAAGGTTTCGCTTTTTTCGCCGCAGGCCGTCAGAAGCAGTATTGCGGCAAAAATGATCGCTAATAATTTTTTCATATAAAACACCTCTTTCATTATGTGCTTAAATTATACCCCCCCGAAGCAATTTGTCAAGCCGCGCTTTTATTCCACAGTGAACTCATCGCCCGAAACGGCGCAGTAAAGCGTTTGCTGCGAATCAAAGTCGAAATATCTTATTATGTATTTGCCGTCGAGATATTTAGCGACATATCCCACCCTGACATTTTCTTCAGCAACGTTGACGGTTACCTCTTTGCCGTCAGAGAGCCTGCGAGCACTGCACTCGCCCGTGGAAAGGTCGTCGAAAATATATCCGTTCGCAACTGCCTTGTCGTTTCCGTTGTAATCCTTTATAAATATCTCCCTGCCGCTCGGGTTGACTATAAGCGTATCGACACAGTCGGAACAGATCATCGCGCCCTCTTTTATCTGGACGTATATCGGCAATACCGAGGCGTTCGGGTCGGATTCGCGCTTTTTATGCGCCGATACTATTTTCTCGGGGAGCTCCCAGTCGGTAATTTCAAGCGTTTCAAGGTCAAGCTTTTTGTATTCGGCAATGCTCACCCGCCGAAGCTCTGCGCCGTTATGCTTTCTTGCCTCGTCGGTGTCTTCGTCCCACCAGTCGGCGTTTTCCTCCTGATAGTTGAGAATGAAATACAGCTCTCCGCCGAGCTCGCCGCAAAAGGTGACGTCAGCCGAATAGCCCACGCACAGAAGCTCCTTGACTGTAAGCCTTTTGCCGGCGAAGTCATACCCGCAGAGATACAGCTCGCGCACGCCGAACGGCTTGCCCTCGGGGTGTTCGTTGATTCCGCCGAAATACAAAACGCCGCTGCCGAAGGCCGAACCCGCGCCCGAAAGCAGGGTGACGCCGTCTACGGTGTCGGTCTTTACCCGCCCAGTGCCGTCGATGGCGGCTTTATAGACGTTCAGACCGCTTATAGGCCTGTCACCCTCGTAACGGGTGTTGTCCTCGAACCAGTAAATGCTGCCTTCAACGATGACCGGGTGATTATCCATACCGAGCGCGGAACAGCTTTCGTCGGTGTGAGGGCAGTTTGGCTTCGGGCAGATTACAGCGTCGGTGACCGATGAAAAATCGGCAAAGTGCAGCCGCTGTGAAGTATCTACATAAAGCTCGCCGTTTTCGTATTGAAAGCGGTCGTTGTAGTCGATTACGAAGTATTCGGAAGGCACGGCCGATGATTTCGCGGAATTCCCGCAGCCGCTCAGAAAGAGCGCAAACGCTAAAATTATCCACAGTGTTTTTTTCATATAAACCGCTCCTTTGCACCGACCGTCAGGAGATAACGCAGGTCGCCAAAAGGCTTATCTCTTCGCCGACGACCTCGTCTTCATCAAGCCAATCAAACGTCCAGTCGAACCAGTCGTATACGAGATATTTGCCGTCCTTGTAAACTTTCGGACCCCAGAAAACCGTCGAGACGAGGTTTTTAAAGAGCTTTCCCGTTTCGATATCGTAAACCCCAGCGCCGATAAACAGCTTGCCGTTCACGACTCTGTAGCCGTAAATGTCGCCCTCCATAACCTCAAATTTCTTTTCCGA
>CANRLU010000013.1 GCA_947631535.1 uncultured Clostridia bacterium
AGCATTAGCTTCAATTTCCCTGTTCCGCTGAACGGTCAGGAAGTGACCGAACTTCCCTTGGAAAATGAGACAACTATCGAGACGATAATTCAGCTTTTAAAGATATAGTTCCGTTCAAGGCTCAAAAACTTAAGCCGATGACCTATGGCGCTGCCAAGTTCATCGGCTTTTACTATGCTTTTATTCAGAACACCGATTCTATCGTCTTTTCGCATACTGCCGGCGAGTATCTCCAGCGCTTTATCACTCCGCCTGTGATGAAATATTCGCAGTTTCTGTCTGGCGAGGTGTCGTATGTATCCACGATTATCAGCTTTATCTTCATCTTTTCGGGATTTATCGATTTTATGTATACGCTCGCCGTCTGACCGGCAAATACTTCGGTGCGTGGCTCGGCGAGCCCTGCAAGATTCGGCGCGAGCTCTATAAATATACCGTAGGGCTCTATGCTTCTCACTATTCCTTTCACGGTCTCCCCGGCGCAGAATCTCTGGGCATTTTCCTCCCAAGTCCCTAAAAGCTCTTTATGTGAAAGATAGAATTTCTCGCCGTCCCAGCCTTTAAGGACGGCTTTTATTCTGTCTCCGACCGTGAATCTGTCCGAGGGGTGGCTTATTCTCGATACCGATACCGCGTCTATAGGTATCATCGAGCTTATCCCGCAGCCTATGTCCACAAAGCACCCGAACTGCTCGATGTGCGTCACAGCGGCGTCTATAACGCTGCCGTTTTCAAGCGTGAGCAGATAGTTTTCCATACACTGCCTCTGCGCTTCTGCGCGTGAGAGCACAGCAGTCGCTTCGCCGTTGTCTTCGGCGATGTCCTTTACAACGAACGAGACGGGCTTTCCCACGCGCGAGATTATGGCGATATCTTTAGTCTTTCCCTCGGCGATGCCCAGTGCACATTCTTCTCTCGGTATAACGGCTCTGCACGCCGGCAGACTGAGCATAAGGTCGTGCGACGATGTACAGCTTTCGGCCCTCGCTTCAAGTATAATGCCTCTGCTTTTGGCTTCGTAAAGCCCCGATATGCTCGATATGTATCCCATATTCTCATCGTTATTTATAATCCCGCCCTCGGGTACATAGCTTCTCATTTGATATCTTTCCTTTCGTTTCGGGAATTTGTATATACTATGTTTTGAAAAAAGGCGATATTCCACGGCACAAAAAACTTCGCAAAACAGTTGCTTTTCAATAAAATCGGTGATATAATGTATCGGATAACTACAGATGATATACGGCGGTGCGATATGGATATCCGAAAAGGCGACGTTTTAACAATGAAAAAAAAGCACCCCTGCGGGGCCGACAGGATGCTCGTTCTGCGCTCGGGAATGGATTTCAAGCTTCGCTGCTGCGGCTGCGGCAGAGAGTTTATGATACCGCGCTCAAAGGCCGAAAAAAATGTCCGCGCGGTGGATATCTCCGGGCGGGAACAGTCTGAAAATTAAACCGATAGGATGTTATGAATGTTTGAAAAGCTTAAGGCACTTTCCGAAAAATACAGCGAGATAAACGAGCGGCTTATGCAGCCCGAAACTGTGAACGATCCGGCGCTCTACCGCGACCTTATGAAGGAATACTCTTCGCTCACTCCGCTCATTGAAAAGTACCGCGAATACGAGGCTGTGGTCGAGTCGCTCAAAGAGGCCGAAGAGCTCAGGCGCGATGAGACCGACCGCGAATTTTTAAAGGTCATCGACGAGCAGTATGACACCGCAAAGGCCGATATTTCGCGGCTCTCGGAGGAGCTCAAAATAATGCTTCTCCCAAAGGACCCCAACGACGACCGCAGCGTTATTATGGAGATAAGAGCGGGCGCCGGCGGCGAAGAGGCCGCGCTTTTTGCTCACTCGCTTATGAGAATGTACACTATGTACGCCGATTCAAAGCACTGGAAGGTCGAGATACTCAACCTCAACGAAACCGAGCTCGGAGGCGTAAAGGAAGCGGAGTTTTCCGTCGAGGGCAGCGGAGCATATTCGAGGCTCAAATACGAGAGCGGAGTGCACAGGGTGCAAAGAGTTCCCGAAACCGAGTCTCAGGGCAGAATTCAGACCTCTACCGCTACTGTTGCCGTTCTGCCGGAAGCTGAGAACGCTGAACTCCAGATCGACGACAAAGAGCTTAAGATAGACGTTTTCCGTTCGTCGGGCGCGGGCGGTCAGCATATAAACAAAACCGAATCCGCAGTCAGGATAACACACCTTCCCACAGGGCTTGTAGTGGAGTGCCAGGACGAGCGCAGTCAGCAGAAAAACCGCGAGCGCGCTATGAAAGTCCTCTGCTCCCGCCTTTTGGAGATGAAGCAAGCCGAGCTTGACAAGGCATATGCCAGCGAGCGCCGCTCGCAGATAGGCACCGGCGACCGCTCCGAGCGGATACGCACCTACAACTTCCCCGAGAGCAGGGTATCCGACCACAGAATAGGTCTTACTCTCTATAAGCTCGACTACATTTTGAACGGCGGGCTCGACGAGGTCATCGACGCTCTTGCCACCGCCGACCAGGCCGCAAAGCTTGCAAAAGAGGCGGAGTCATGACGACGGAGATTCTCGACTGCTCCGAGGAGTCGCTTATAAAGGCGAGCGAGTTCATAATGCGTGGAGAGGTCGTGGGGATGCCTACCGAAACGGTCTACGGCCTCGCGGCCAACGCCTTCGACGCCGAAGCCGTTGAAAAGATATTTGCCGCCAAGGGCCGCCCGTCAGACAACCCGCTTATAGTCCACGTCTCCGACTTTGATATGATAAAAGAGGCCGTTTCGGATGTGCCCGAGCTTGCATATAAGCTTGCCGAGCGCTTCTGGCCCGGGCCGCTCACGATGATAATGCCTAAGTCCGAAAGTGTGCCGTATGTCACGAGCGGCGGGCTCGACACCGTGGGGATACGCTTTCCGTCCCACCCTGCGGCTCATCGGCTCATAGAGCTCTGCGGGGTGCCCCTTGCCGCGCCCTCGGCAAATCTTTCCGGAAGTCCCAGTCCCACTACTTCCAAGCGGGTCCTTGACGATATGAACGGCCGTATCCCCGCGATAATCGACGGCGGAGAGTCGCTCGTAGGCGTGGAATCTACGGTCATTTCTTTCGAGAACGGCGGCGTCAGGATATTAAGGCCGGGCGGGATCACCCGCGAAATGCTCCTTGAAGTCTGCCCTGCCGAGGTCGATAGGGGAGTTCTCTCCGAGGTCGGAAGCGGAGCAGTCGTCCGCTCGCCGGGAATGAAATACCGCCATTACGCGCCCAAAGCTTCGGTGAAGCTCATAAAAGGCAGCGTAGAAAAATACCGCGAATACGTTTTGCACAACGCTTCCGAGGGCGATTTCTGCCTCCTGTTCGACGACTGCGAGGCCGTCCCGGGAGTGCCGCACCTTTGTTACGGTTCGAGCGCGGAAATTCAGGCGCACGTCTTGTTTGAAAGGCTGCGCCAGCTCGACGAGAAAAACGCGAAGACTGTTTTTGCACGCTGTCCCGACCCTGACGGCGTAGGTCTCGCCGTTTACAACAGAATACTCCGCGCGGCGGGTTTCTGCGTGATAGATTTGGAGGAAAAATGAAAACTCTTGACGGAATAGCCGTTATCGGGCTCACCGGTCAGAGCGGTGCGGGCAAATCCACCGCTTCAAAAATATTTTCCGACTGCGGCATACCTGTCATCGACTGCGACGTTGTTGCAAGGAAGATCTCAAATCTGCCGGAATTTCTTGAAAAGATATCCCTCGCGTTTCCGGGCTGCGTTGACGATAGCGGCCTACTTAGGAGAAAGCTCGGAAATCTCGTTTTCAACGACCGCGCCAAGCTCCGCGAATACGGAAGCATCATATTTCCCTACATAACCGCCGCGATAATGAAAGAAATAACCTCGTTAAAAGACAGCGGAGAAAAGCTCGTTATACTCGACGCGCCGACGCTTTTCGAGAGCGGTATGGACTCGGTCTGCTCCGAGGTGATAAGCGTTGTCGCACCGTTTGACGTTAAGCTCCGCCGTATCCTCGAGCGCGACAATATCCCCGTTGATTTTGCGCAGTCGCGGCTTTCGAGCCAGTTTTCCGAGAAGTATTTTTACGACCGTTCCGATACCGTCATAGTAAACGACGGCCCGTTTGAAGCGTTCGCCGAAAAGGTGAAGCAGTCTGCCGCCGGCCTAAAGGAGCGTTACCATGCATAGGCGGCACAGGGCGGCGGTGTTCCTTATTGTTTTTGCGGCGGCACTTGCTTTCCTGCTTTTCGGAGTCCTCCCGAGGATTGTAAAGTCGCAGATATACCGCCGCGAATACTAAGAAGAGGTAGAAAGGTTCAGTGCCGAGTTTCGTGTCGATCCCGCGCTCGTATACTCCGTTATAAAGGTCGAGTCTAATTTTGACCCTGCGGCTAAGTCCGAGGCGGGCGCCATAGGCCTTATGCAGATGATAGAGGAGTCGTTTGACTGGGTGGCGTGGCGGCTTGAAAGGGAAGACCTTCGCTTCGAGGATATGTATACCCCAGAATACAGCATAATGTTCGGGAGCTATCTGCTCGGCTTTCTTTGGGAGCGATACCGCAGCGTAGAGCTCGCAGCGGCGGCATATCATTCCGGAATGGGCGCCGTGGACGGCTGGCTCGAAAGCGGCATTGTAGATCCCGAAAACGTCAATATAGAGGACATACCCGGCTCGAATACCCGCCACTACGTGAGAAAGATACTTCGTGCATACAAAAACTATTCAAATAGATAATTTCAGGAAAGGACCGATCAAAATGTCAAATGAAGAAAAATCCGTAGGAAAGCAGCTTGAGGAAAAGCTCCTTATCAAGCGCAGCAACGGCCTTTTAAAGGTCGAAGCCTCCGAAACTGAGCTTGCCGACGCTTTCTGCGAGGGCTATATGAAGTTCCTCGACGACGCCAAGACCGAGCGCGAAGCGGTTACCGCTTCCATCGCCCTTGCCGAGGCCAACGGCTTTATGCCCTACGACCCCAACAGGAAGTATTCAGCCGGCGAAAAGGTCTACCGCAACATTCGCGGAAAGAGCCTTATACTCTGCGTCTTCGGGCGCAATTCACTTGAAAACGGCGTGAGGCTCCTTGCAGCGCACATCGACTCGCCCCGCCTCGACCTCAAGCAGCACCCCGTATACGAGAGCTCCGATCTCGCGCTCTTAAAGACTCACTACTACGGCGGCATACGCAAATATCAGTGGGTGACTATCCCTCTTGCGCTCCACGGTGTTATCTTTAAGGCCGACGGTTCCTGCGTTACCGTGAATATCGGCGAAGACGAGAACGACCCCGTGTTTACCGTCACCGACCTTCTGCCGCACCTCGCACAGGAGCAGTCGAAGCGCACCCTTGCAGACGGCATAAAGGGCGAAGAACTCAACGTTCTCATAGGCAGCCGTCCTTTCAGAGACGACGATGTCTCCGAAAAGATAAAGCTGAACGTTATGAAGATACTCAACGAGAAATACGGCATTATAGAGGAAGATTTTGTTTCCGCCGAGCTTGAAGTCGTTCCCGCGTTTAAAGCCAAGAACGTCGGCATCGACTGCGGACTCATCGGCGCTTACGGCCAGGACGACCGCGTGTGCGCCTATCCCGCTCTTGAAGCCATCTTAGACTGCGACAATCCCGAATACACCGCCATTACCGTCCTTACCGACAAGGAGGAGATAGGCAGCGTCGGCCCGACCGGCCTTAACAGCGACTATCTCAGGCACTTCATCGAGTCTATCGCCGACGGCGAGGGCGTTGCCGCATACGATGTCATACGCAATTCAAAGTGCCTCTCGGCCGACGTCACCGCGGCGTTTGACCCCACCTTCAGCGACGTACTTGACCCCCGCAACGCGAGCTATTGCAATTACGGCCTCGCTATGTGCAAGTTCACCGGCTCTCGCGGAAAGAGCGGCTGCAACGACGCGAGCGCGGAATTCGTGGCGCAGGTGAGAAAGGTATTTGACGAGAACAACGTCATCTGGCAGACCACCGAGCTCGGCAGAGTCGATCTCGGCGGCGGCGGAACCGTCGCGGCCTACATCGGCAATATGGATATAGAGGTCGTTGACGTGGGCGTGCCGGTGCTCTGTATGCACTCTCCGTTTGAGCTCACCTCGAAGCTCGACGTTTATATGGCGTATAAGGGCTTCTCGGCGTTCATCAGATAAAAACAAAGTTTTTAAATCCCGCTGTGTGATATGCACGGCGGGATTTTTCTTTTTTGCCTCCTCAAACCGACAGATTCCACAGGCTGCGGAGGATAAAATAATTTTCGGTGATGGCGGTGGATATATACGTTGACGTTCTCGTGGTGCTGAATACATATATGGCCTGGATACTTCTTGGCCTCACGGCGGCGGTGTCCCATACGTATTCAAAGCCGAAGTTTCGGGCGGCGGCGTCCTTTCTTGGAGGGCTGAGCTCCCTTATGATACTCATTCCGCATGGTGGCAAGCTTTTAAGCTTTACAGTGCTTATCTTCAAAGCGCTGTCCTGCTTCGCGATAACCGCGGTGTCATTCTGGAGGCAGTCGCTCAAAAAAACGGCGGCGCTTTCGCTGCTTTACCTCGGGCTGAATATGCTTTTATATTCGGCGCTCGAACTTTTGCAGCGGCTCTTAAAGCTCGGAAAAACTGTGGTTTACAGCGGCTTTGTGTATATCGACATTTCTCCGATGACGCTTATATTATCTACCGCGGTGATCTATATCATCGTGTGCTGTGTATCCAAGTTGTTTTCGCGAAGGCTCGGCGGCTCCAATTCCTACCGCGTAGACTTCAAAGTCGGATGTAAAGCCTTTTCGCTTGACGGAGTTGCCGACACCGGAAACACCGCCCGCGACCTCTTTTCGGGGCTGCCGGTGATAATCTGCACCGGTGTGGAGATAAAAAGCGACGGTTTTATACGTGCCGTCCCGTATAAAACCATATCCGGCGAGGGGATACTCTACGCCGTAAACGCAAAGGACATAAAAGTGACCGACGAAAACGGCGTTTCAAAGGAGGTCTCCGCGCTCGTGGCGGGCGTCTCCGGAGGAGAACGGCGAGCGGTCTTCGATCCGAAAATACTTACAGGCTGAAAGAAAGGGTAAAATTATGTTCAATGAGCTTTTCAACACGCTTAAGGCCGTCATAAGGCGCTTGCTTGGCGGCCGCGACACCGTAGACTACGTAAACGGCCCCGATACGCTCCCGCCGCCGCTCGGCCCCGAGGAGGAAAAACGGGTGTTCGCCATGCTTTCCACCGAGCCGAAAAAGGCGCGGGAAATACTTATAACTCACAATCTGCGGCTGGTGGTATACATATCGAAAAAGTTCGAGTCAACAGGCATAGGTGTTGAGGATCTCGTTTCTATAGGAACGATAGGGCTCATAAAGGCCGTGAACACCTTTGACCCCTGCAAAAACATAAAGCTTGCGACTTATGCCTCGCGTTGCATCGAAAACGAGATACTCATGTACATCAGAAAGACCAGCCAGCAGCGCAACGAGATCTCCATCGACGAGCCTTTAAACGTCGATTGGGACGGCAACGAGCTCCTGCTTTCCGACGTTATCGGCACCGACGCCGACGAGGTAGGCAGCCGCCTTGAAAGCGAGGCGGAGAAGCGTCTGCTTATTGAAGCTGTGGAAAATCTTGACGGCAGAGAGCGGTTTATAATGCAGATGCGCTTCGGACTCCTCGGCGGCAAGGAGATGACCCAAAAGGAAGTTGCCGACATAATCGGGATATCGCAGTCGTACATATCGCGCCTCGAAAAGAGGATACTCAAAGAGCTAAAAAAAGAGCTGGAGGCTATATGCTGACAGGCAAATAATACCTCTGCTTTTACTGAATACAGGCAGGCTGCGCAGGCAATAATTATCTCATAACTTCTGTTTGGGAGATCATTGCCGATGCAGTATAATAAAGTAGAGATAAGCGGGGTAAACACCTCGAAGCTGAAGCTGCTGACGGAAGACGAGAAGACGGAACTGCTTAAAAAAGCTCGTTCTGGCGACAAAAAGGCCCGCGAGGAACTTATAGAGGGCAATTTGAGGCTTGTTTTAAGCGTGATACAGAAATTTATGAACCGCGGCGCCCAGCCCGACGACCTCTTTCAGGTGGGAGTGGTTGGGCTCATAAAAGCAATAGACAACTTTGATCTGTCGCTCGACGTGAGGTTCTCGACATATGCCGTGCCTATGATAAGCGGAGAGTTGAGGCGGTATCTTCGCGACAATAATTCCATAAGGGTGAGCCGCTCCACCCGTGACCTTGCCTACAGGGCTATGCAGGCCAAAGAATCGCTCTCGCGCGGAAAAGACCGCGAGCCGACGGCCGCAGAGATAGCCGCCGCACTCGGCGTGCCGAAGTCGGAAGTGGTTTTTGCGCTTGAATCCATCAGTGAGCCGATATCTATCTACGAGCCGGTGTATTCAAATTCCGGCGACGTCCTTTATATGCTCGACCAGCTCGGCGACAGTTCGAGCGACGAGAGCTGGATCGACGAGATAATGCTCCGCGAAGCAATACTTATGCTTTCGGAACGCGAAAAGAATATCCTCTATCTGAGGTTTTACCAAGGGAAAACGCAGGTAGAGGTCGCGCAGGAGATAGGCATATCGCAGGCGCAGGTCTCGCGGCTCGAAAAAAGCGCACTGTCAAGAATAAAATCGAAAGTATGATCCATAGCCGCAGGCCGCCAACCTGCGGCATTTTGCTAATGCGTGTCAATCTGAACCAAAAACTTAAAAGTTTTCGGTCAAGCCTTTCTCAAAAGGCTTGCGGGATCGAGGGGCAGAGCCCCCGCCGCGCCCGCAGGCGCGGAACACTTTGCGCAGCGAAGCGCAGGACGGGGAATAAAAACTGTCCGGTGGACAGTTTTTATTGGGGAGACCCTCGCCGGGGGTCTCCCCATTTGCCGAGCAAGGCGAGGCAAACGAAAAACAATGTATATTCAATACAATTCAGGCAATTTATCTCTCTTGACAAATCCCCGCTCGGGTGATAGAATAAAGAAAAAATTCACGGAGGTCAAAATATGAAGAAACTGTTTGCCGTTATCATCGCTTTGCTAATGCTGCTCGGTTTATGCAGCTGCGGCGATACCTCTTCCGACGTTTTGGAAAACGATTCCGATGCTGTTGAATCCGAGTCTTCCGACGGCGAGCCCGCAGCGGCTCCCACTATTGACGACTTGAGGGGTACATATCTCGACGACGTATATGAGAACGACTATTTTTCCATTACCTTTACCAAGCCGTCCGACTGGAGATACAGCACCGTCGAAGAAATAGCTTCCGTTTTTAATTCCGAATCGGTCGATGCCATTGATCCCGAGTCGTGGGGCGACACTTTTTGTGATTTGGTCGCCATTGACGACAGCACCGGAAACAATATCAACATTATGTATTCGTTGACGTCGGAGTTAGATCTCGACGAATATCTCAGGCAGAGCGTCGAGGAAATAGACAGCCTTAGAGAGGCCCTAAATATGACCGCCGAGTTTTCGGAGCACGATGACGTAAAGCTCGGAAACGTCGATTTCAGGCGCGTCGAGATCACTACTGTCTATCAGGGCGTTACCATTCACCAGGGCTGCTATGTGGCGTATAAGGACGGCGCACTTATAAACATCACGATAACCGTCACGAACTACACGCCCATAGATACTTTAGAGGAGCTGTTTTCTTAAGCGCTGAAGCATAGGTGGACGGAAAATCACGGTTCCTCCCTTGACAAAGTATTTGTTTTGTGCTAATATATCCGGCAGCATATTATATCGACTGTGACGGGAGCAAGTAGCCTCGGCGCGCCGCCAAAGAGAGCTTTCGGTTGGTGTGAGAAAGCGCGGCAGCCCTGTGTGAATACGTCCCCGAGTCCGTATCCCGAACCCATTGGCAGTAGGGATATGCGGGTGCGCCCGTTAAAGCGCTCAAGAGGCAGGCTTTTGTCTGTAAACTGAGGTGGTACCGCGGTATTTATCGCCCTCTGACCGTAAAGGTCGGGGGCGTTTTGTTATGAAAATAATTTTTAAGGAGAATCAAAATGGGTATCTATGAAGAACTCAAAGAAAGAGGACTTATCGCGCAGGTGACCGACGAGCCTCTCATTCGCGAGCTTATCAACAACGGAAAGGCGACGTTTTACATCGGCTTCGACTGTACGGCCGACAGTCTCACGGCAGGACACTTTATGGCGCTCACGCTTATGAAGCGCCTGCAAATGGCGGGAAACAAGCCCATAGCGCTCATCGGCGGGGGAACCACGATGATAGGCGATCCCTCGGGCAGGAGCGACATGCGCAAAATGCTCACACGCGAGGATATAGACCACAACGCCGAGTGCTTTAAAAAGCAGATGTCCCGCTTTATAGAATTCGGCGAGGGTAAGGCCGTTATGGTGAATAACGCCGACTGGCTCCTCAACCTCAATTACGTTGACCTGCTAAGAGAGGTCGGCGCCTGCTTCTCGGTCAACAATATGCTCAGGGCCGAGTGCTATAAGCAGAGAATGGAAAAGGGCCTTTCCTTCCTTGAATTCAACTACATGATAATGCAGTCTTACGATTTTTACTATCTCTTTAAGAATTACGACTGCAATCTGCAGTTCGGCGGCGACGATCAGTGGTCGAATATGCTCGGCGGCACCGAGCTTATCCGCCGCAAGCTCGGAAAAGACGCCAGCGCTATGACCATAACTCTTCTCACCGATTCGAACGGAATCAAGATGGGCAAGACCGCCGGCAACGCCGTCTGGCTCGACGCCGAAAAGACCCCGCCTTACGACTTCTTCCAGTATTGGAGAAACGTTGCCGACGCCGACGTTATCAAGTGCATAAAGATGCTCACTTTCCTGCCTCTTGAGGAGATCCGCGAGATGGAAAAGTGGGAGGGCGGCCAGCTCAATAAAGCCAAGGAAATTCTTGCATATGAGCTCACCAAGCTCGTTCACGGCGAAGAAGAGGCCGAAAAGGCCCTCGAAGCCGCGCGCGCAGTCTTCGGCGGCTCCGGCTCGAGCGACAATATGCCCACCTGCGCTTTTGACGCTAAAGAGGTCAGCGTGATAGAGGCGCTCGTAGCTTCAAGGCTCGCCCCCTCAAAGGCCGAGGCAAGAAGGCTTATCCAGCAGGGCGGCGTGAGCGTGAACGACGAAAAGATAACCGATATTTCCGCTGTTGTAGATATCTCGGGCGGAGCGATACTCAAAAAGGGCAAGAAGCAGTTTGTAAAGCTCACGGCAAAGTAAATATTAAATTTTGCCGGAAATCGGCGATATCGCGTTTTTGCACTTGAATTGCCGCGAAAAATATGTTATACTTTACCCGTTACTGTAAGCGGGGAGGTGCGGCATGAATATCTTCAAGAGGATTCTTTGCGCTTTTATATGCGCATTGATGTTAAGCTCCTGTGCGCACCGCGAAGCGGCCGGACCCGCTCCCGAGCCGTCGGTGAGGTTCGAGACTTTCGGCACTGCCGCCGAGACGGAGGCGACCACAGCTCCGGAAACGCTGAACACCGAAAGATTTTCCGAAATTTCTACTGCTCCCGCGACAACCGTTTCCCATATGACAGACCCTGTCACGACCGCTTCCGCTGCGACTTCTGCCGACACCGAGTCGGAGCGCGGCTATGATATTCAGCCGGCGTCCGGCGTTATGTACGCTTCTTCCGACGTAAACGTAAGAGAGCTCCCCGATGCCGACAGCGAACGCGTCGGCCACCTCGACAGGGGGGACGAAGTCAATATTACCGGCCTTGTTTCAAACGGCTGGGTGAGAGTGGAATTTAAAGGCGGCGAGTATTTCGTCAACGGAAACTACCTCACTTCCGAGGGCGTATCGGAAAGCGCCGCGCCTCCGGAAGTTACTACACCGCCCACGACCCCGACCGAAACGCTGCCCACAACGCAGCCTACGACCTCCGTCACGACCACTGTAACAACTACGGCTCCTACCACCGAGGCTCCCGAAACAACTCCGCCTCCCGAGACTATAAACGAAGAGCTCAATATTTTGACGGGCTCCAACGGATACACCGCACTTAATTATCCCGTTCAGAAGGCGGTGTGGTTCGCATATCTTGATATCGACCCTATGCTCAAGGGCTCGTCCGAAGCCGCCTTTGCCGAAAAAATAGGTGAAGCGTTCGACAATGTGCACGACCTTGGCTGCAACACGGTCTACGTTCACGTTCGGGCTTTCGGCGACGCATATTATTTCTCGCAGTATTACCCGTTCACTGCCGCTTTCAGCGACACTCTCGGCAGTGCCCCTCCCTTTGACCCGCTTTATATTATGATAAACGAGGCGCATAAGCGCGGGCTTTCATTCCACGCGTGGGTCAACCCTATGCGCACCACCACCAAAGACCGCTATGCCGAAATGGACGGCTTTTATCCGCTTAAGCAGTGGTACGATTCGTCCTCGGCAAACGGCACGTTCCTCGTTTACGACAAAGATACCTCATATTACTGGCTCAGCCCCGCATATCCCGCCGTCAGGCAGCTTATATGCAACGGCGTTGCGGAGATAGTCACGCGGTATAACGTCGATGCCGTTCATATCGACGATTACTTTTACCCCACAACTTCGTCTTCATTCGACAAAGCCGCCTTTGAAGCCTCCGGCGCTTCCGACAGGGCAGCGTGGCGCAAAAGCGTGGTGAGCACCCTTGTCGGCGAGATATACCGCACCGTTAAAGCCTGCAATCCGAGCGTTCTGTTCGGAGTTTCCCCGCAGGGGAATATCGACAACAACCTGAACCGCCTTTATGCCGATGTTGAGACCTGGTGTTCCGCGCCCGGGTATCTCGATTACATCGTCCCGCAGATATACTACGGTTTTAACGATAAGCTCGCCTTCGACACTGCCGCCGAGCAGTGGGAAGAGCTCGTAAAGCTGCCGTACATCTCGCTTATAGGCGGAATAGCGGCATATAAAGTCGGGCTCAATTCCGAGTGGTCGAGCGGAAAGATACTCTCAAAACAGACTGACTATCTTTCTGACTCTGATGTTTTCGGCGGCATTGCGCTTTACAGATATGATTCGCTGTTCGGCTCGGCAAATTCCTCCGAGCGCAGCATGCGAAAGGAGCTGCCGGAGCTCAAAACCGCTCTTTCAGAATTTTAAAACTGTTGAGGATCCTTATGAAGAAGTTTATTTCGCTGCTTCTGGCTATCGTGATACTGTTTGCGCCTTTCAAAGAGGCGGGGTTTTGCGTACGCATTTTCGCCGATTCACTTGACGGCGAAACCGCCGGCCTGCCCTCGGGCGGATATATCTCTCTGCCCGACAGTATGCGTGCTTCGATAATAACGATAGGTTCCGACTTTTTCACCGACCCTAACCAGACAGCCGAAACTACCCAATCCGAGATAGACGCCATACTCAACGATTTTGAGAGCTACGGCTTCAACTCCGTAATAATTGAGACATCATACGACGGCGTTATCTACTACGAAATAGGGGAGCAGGTCTTTACCCACGGCTCTCCGCTTTCTATGCTCATAGATTCCGCCGTTGCGCGAAATTTCTATATTTACATCACATTCGATATCAACGCCGCGCTGCGCTCGGAGGAGAGCGGAGATCTCGGCGACAAAATAAACTATCTCAGCTACTGCGTTCACAGGCTGACAAACCGCTACTTGATCGACGGTATTATTCTCACCGATTACTACGCCGAAAACGGCGCCGAGAGCTATGCCGAATACCGCCGCAGCGGCTCGGGTATAGGCTATGAGCAGTGGCTTTTAGACAACCGGGCGTATCTTTTCGGCCTTGTGAGCAAGGCAATAAAGGCGACCAACAGCTCTATGGCAGTCGGCATCGGCATCGACAATGCCTGGCTCAACGATTCGACCGACCCTCGCGGCTCAGACACCAAGGACGACTTTGAAGCCCTTGCCGATGGCTATTCCGACACTCGGGGATATATCCTCGACGGCCTCGCCGATTTTATGATAGTATACTGTTACGGCGGCCTTGAAAGCGTCGAGCTGAAGTTTAAAAGCGTTGTTTCGTGGTGGAGCGCCCTCGCCGAAGAGGCGGGCATACCTATGATAGTCAAACACGCCAACGAGCGCACCAGTTCCACCGATTCCCGCTGGGACGTTTCGCAGATAATCAAGCAGATAGACGAGTGCAACAAATATGCCGGCTACCGCGGGAGCATATTTGAATCGTATGAGCAGCTTAAATCGAACGAAGTCAGCACCGATGCGCTCGTCCGCTATTATGCCGGCCAGATAAACGTAAGCGACCTTTACAGCCGCCTTAAGATGGTACTCCCCACCAAGACCGAGTTCACCACCTACGAGCCTACCGTCAAATTCCAGGGTTCGTTTGACTCCAACTTCGACGTTTACTTCAACGGAGAGCCAATAACCCTCAACGAGGCGGGTAACTTCTACTTCGAGGAAGAGCTCGACGTCGGTATGAACACCTTCACCTTCAAGAACAAGGCGGACACCGTAAGGTACCGCATCACGAGAAAAGTCAAGGTATTGCAGAGCATAGAGCCCGTTGAGGGCGCGACGATGTATGTCGAGGGCGAAACGAGGATAGGCGTGAACGTAGTTGCCTACAGCGGCTCGAAAGTCACCGCCACCCTTAACGGCGAGACCATCACCCTTGACGAAGAGGAGATCCGCTCGGATGACCTCGACGCCAACACCAACTACACCCACTTCACCGGATACTTCACCGCTCCCGAGGGGATTGTCGGCGAAGAGCAGGACCTCGGCGTGATAAAGATAAAGGGCAGCTACGGCGACTACAGCAGCGAGAGCGCCGACGGTTCCCGCGTCATAGTCAACGCGATATCCCGCTTTGCCGAGGTTGCGCAGGTCATAAGGATAAAGCGCGACAACACCCTCACCTACGACTATTACACCACCGACAGTATACCCGACCCCGCTTCTCCGAGGCTGCCGGCCGGAACAATAGATTTCCTCGTAAATTCCGTGACCTATAACACCACCTTCGAGGGCGTAAAGCAGAGCATAGATTACTATCTCACCGCCTCCGGCCTGAGAATAAAGGCCTCCGACTGCGACCTTGCCGATGGTTACACCGTTGTAAACAACACAGCCGTCTTTAACGGAGCTTACAACTCCGGCGGCGACACGGTGCTTAATTTCAGGCTCGATACTCAGACGCCGTTCACGGTGTCATTCTCGCCGCTAAGCTATGATAACCCCAACAAGGGCTCGTATCTGATAAACAATTTCGACCCTGATTACGTCCTCATCACATTTGACTATCTCTCGAACGTTTCCGGAACACCTTCGTTCTCGGGCGACAGCCTGTTCAGCTCGGGCGAGTGGCAGACGGTGAGCGTAAACGGCGAGCAGAAATATCAGCTCAGGCTCAGGCTGCGCAAGTCGGGCGTATATATGGGATATTCCGCCAAATACGACGGCTCCGGCGGGCTCGCGATAACCTTTAACGGCTATAACACGAGTCTTTACGGCACGGTCATAGTAGTCGATCCCGGGCACGGCTACAACACCAGCGCCACGAGCATCGACCCGGGTGCAGTCGGGCACGTAGTCGAGAACAAGATAAACCTTGCGATTGCCAAGGAGCTCACCGAGCAGCTCCAGAACGCCGGCGCGACCGTTTATATGCTCCCGAGCGACCGCGAATATATCAGCGTATACGACCGCTCGGAATACGCTCGGCGATACAGCCCCGACATCTATATTTCCGTGCACTGCAACTCCGTCGAAAACGGCGAAGGGGTGCGCGGAGTCGAAGCCTATTACTTCACGCCGTTCAGCCAGCCGTTGGCGGCGCTGGTGAGTGAGAAGATGGCCGGCTACTACAGGAATAACGTCTACGGCGACGGCAGAAACCGTAACCGCGGCGCTAAATACAATTATTTTGCCGTTACTCTTGAACAGGAGTTTGCATCGATACTCGTGGAATGTGGCTTTGTGACCGACTACGACGAGGCTATGGCCCTCAATAATCCCACGCATCAGTCGGGGCTCGCAGGCGCCATTGTGGAAGCTGTTGAGGAGTATCTCGCAAGAGGCAGATAAGGAGGAAACACATTGTTTAAGATTCTCGGAAAGCGCGAATTGAACGAGCAGGTCACTCTTATGGAGATAGAGGCGCCTTTGATTGCGAAAAAGGTCCGCGCAGGCCAGTTCATCATTTTCAGGATCGACGAATACGGCGAGCGCGTGCCGCTTACCGTCGCCGACCGCGACACCGAAAAGGGGAGCATCACCATAATCTTCCAAAAGGTTGGGCGTTCGACCATTATGCTTGGCAACCTCAATGAAGGCGACTTCATACTCGACGTTGTCGGGCCGCTCGGAGTCCCCACCGAAATACCCGAGGGCGCTAAAAAGGTAGCCGTCATCGGCGGAGGCGTGGGCTGCGCGATCGCCTATCCGCAGGCCAAGGCGCTCTGTAATTCCGGCATAGAGGTAGACGTTATAGCGGGCTTCCGCAATAAGGATATCGTCATCTTAGAGGACGAAATGCGCGCCGTCAGCACGAATTACTACATCACAACCGACGACGGCAGCTACGGGACCAAGGGATTTGTCACGAATAAGCTCCAGGAGCTTATAGACGCCGGAAATCATTACGACGCCGTTATAGCCATAGGCCCTGTCCCGATGATGAAATTCGTCTGCGCGGTGACGAAGCCCTACGGTATAAAGACAATAGTCTCGCTCAACCCGATAATGATAGACGGCACGGGAATGTGCGGCGGGTGCAGAGTGAGGGTTGGCGGGAAGATCAAATACGCCTGCGTTGATGGGCCGGACTTTGACGGCCACGAGGTGGATTTTGACGAGCTTATGAAGCGAAATTCCGCCTACCGCGACATAGAGCAGCACGACCGCGAACACATTTGCAGATTAACGGGAGGTGTCGTTAATGCCTAATATGCAGCCCGAAAAGACCCCTGTCAGAGAGCAGGAGCCCAAGGTAAGAGCCCGCAATTTCAAGGAGGTCTCCTCCTGCTATACCGACGCCGAGGCGCTCAACGAGGCGCAGCGCTGCCTCAACTGCAAGAATAAGCCCTGCGTGAGCGGCTGCCCCGTCGGTGTGAGGATACCCGAATTTATCGAAAAGATACGCGAAGGGGATATCCCCGCCGCGTATGACATCATCAAGACCACAAACGGGCTTCCCGCCGTCTGCGGCAGGGTATGCCCGCAGGAATCGCAGTGCGAGTCGAAGTGCGTAAGAGGCATAAAGAGCGAGCCCGTCGGGATAGGCCGCCTCGAGCGCTACTGCGCCGACTATATGGCCGACAAAGCTCCGAAGTCCGAAAAGCCCGCTCCCAACGGGCATAAGGTCGCGATAGTCGGCTCCGGTCCTTCGGGCTTAAGCTGCGCCTCCGACCTTGCCAAGCTCGGCTACGAGGTCACCGTTTTCGAGGCGTTTCACACCGCAGGCGGAGTGCTTATGTACGGCATACCCGAGTTCAGGCTCCCGAAAGCGACGGTTCAGCGCGAGGTTGACGGACTTAGGGCGCTCGGCGTCGAGATAAGAACCGACATGGTAATAGGCAAGATACTTTCCGTCGATGAGCTCTTTGAAATGGGCTACGAGGCTGTGTTTATCGGCACTGGCGCGGGGCTTCCCAACTTTATGGGAATAGACGGCGAGTCGCTCGTAGGCGTTTACTCCGCCAACGAATATCTGACTCGCACAAACCTTATGAAAGCCTATCTTGATGACTACGACACGCCTATAAATCACGAGAAGAAGATAGCCGTAGTCGGCGGCGGAAACGTGGCTATGGACGCCGCGCGCTCGGCTTTAAGGCTCGGAGCGGAAAAGGTCTACATCGTATACCGCCGTTCTGCCGACGAAATGCCCGCAAGGCGCGAAGAGGTTCACCATGCCGTCGAGGAGGGCATAGAGTTCAGGTATCTCACCAATCCCGTTGAGATACTCGGCGACGAAAACGGAAAGGTCAGAGGGCTTAAGTGCGTAAAAATGGAGCTCACCGAGCCCGACCAGAGCGGCAGGCGCGGCGTTAAGCCGATAGAGGGCTCGGAGTTTGAGCTCGAGACCGACGCCGTGATAATGGCGATAGGTACGTCTCCCAACCCGCTTATCCGCTCGACGACCAAGGGCCTTGAGACCAACCGCAGAGGATGCTTCGTTGTAGACGAGAATATGCTCACCACCCGCGAAGGAGTTTATGCCGGCGGCGACGCAGTTACCGGCGCGGCTACGGTCATACTTGCTATGGGCGCGGGAAAGAGCGCGGCAAAGTCGATAGACGAATATATAAAGTCGAAAAATAACTGTTGAAATATTCCCGAAAGTGTGCTATACTTAACTGAATCTTAATTTTGGAGGACTTGAAAATGTTACCCTTTATAATTTCACTGGCAGCCGACTCCACCGCAGGAGTTTCCGCCGCAGGCTCTATGTATACCCTCGTTTTTATGATACTTATGCTTGTGGTTCTCTATTTCATCATGATACGTCCGCAGCGCAAAAAGGAAAAAGCCGATAACGAAATGCGCAAGAACGTTCAGGTAGGCGACGAGATAGAGACTATCGGCGGCATTGTAGGCATAATCACCAAGATAGAAGAAAAAACCGTTGTTATCGAGACCAGCAGCGACCGCTGCAAAATGAGAATTAAAAAATGGGCGATAGCGACCAACGTTTCCGCCGACGAAGAGGCCAGGAGCAAAGCCGAAGCCGCTAAGGCGGAAAAGGCCGAAAAGAAGGGCAAAAAAGACAAGGACGAAGATAAGCCCATCGAAAAGGACTAATATTATTCTAAAAAGCCGATCCCCCGAATATCGTTTATCAAAACGGTGTTCGGGGGATTTTTATGTCCGATTTTAAAAACAGCCTTCTTCGCGGGTTCGCGATATCGCTTGCCGCTGCGCTTGCTGTCAGCACGGCCGTCGGCACTGCCGCGCTTTTTATAGATATCCCCGACGGTCTGTTAGATAAACTTTCCTTTGCGGTGCTTGCGCTTGCGGCATATATCGCGGCGTATGCTTCCACCCAGTTCTACCGTTCAAAAGGACTTATTCAGGGACTTATCTGCGGCGCGGGAGTTTTCGCCGCGGCCTTTATTTGCGGAACGGTCTTTCTGAAACAGCTCCCGAGCGACTATGCCGCCGTCAAGGCGGTGCTGTGCGCGGTGTTCGGCGCTATAGGAGGCATAAAGGGTGTAAACACCAAAAAAACAGGTATCAGACATTAAATCCGCGCCGTCGGCATAGAATTGTAAAAAGGACAAGGAGGGTAAACTTATGGGTATAAAAAACGCGCTTGAGCTTTTAAGCGGCAGGCCGCTCGAAGCGCTTAGCAGTCTTACGCCTGCGGAGCTTTCCGAAATAGACGAGATACGCCTTAGGGTGAACAGGCCGGTATCGCTCTCTGTAGGCCGGCGCGACGTTATTCTCGGCGGAGTGACGGCTTCTCCGGAAGACATCGAGCACACGTTCAAAACGGCGTTTTCATATTCGATGCACAGCTATTCAAAGGAGCTTTCGCTCGGCTGCATAACCACCGTCGGCGGGAACCGCGTCGGCATATGCGGCACAGCCGTCACCGCTTCCGATAAATTCACCGTGGATACGCTCAAATACATTTCCTCGATCAACATAAGGATAGCCCGCGAAGTAAAGGGCTGCGCCGACGGCATAATAAACGACTGCTTTTCGGGCGGACTCTGCGGGCTATTAGTGGTGGGACCGCCGTCGAGCGGAAAGACCACGGTTTTAAGAGACATGGCGCGGCAGCTCGGAAGCCGGTTTAAGATATCGCTCATAGACGAGCTCAACGAGATCTCCGCCACGCACCGAAACATCGCGCAGAACGACGTGGGCAGCCTTACCGACGTATTTGTGGGGTATCCGAAGCATGTGGGCGTTTCAACGGCCGTGAGAGTGATGTCTCCCCGCGCGATTATCGCCGACGAGATAGGTTCGGAAGAAGATTGCAGGGCGCTCGAATATGCTCTTCACTGCGGAGTAAAGCTTATAACCGCCGTTCACGGCGAGAGCGTTTCCGACGCCGAAAAAAAGCCTGCGGTACAAAAGCTGATGCAGGAGGGAGCGTTTAGCTGGGCGGCCGAGCTGAGTCCCGAGCGCGGGATAAGGACGGTAAAGCTTGATTAAGTTTATGCTCTGCACGGCGCTCTGCGTTTGCTCGCTTATGTCTTCATACGAGCTTTATGCGGGTTCGCTTAAAAAGTCGCAGACGGCAAGAGAGCTCGCCGAGACCGTTGACAGGATAATTATGATGCTTCGCTACGGTGCCGCCGACGTTTACGAGATATGCCGCTCGGCGTTTTCCGATTCGGAAGAGTTCAAAGCTTTCCGCTCAATAAACGGCGGCGACTTCGGTGCGCAGTGGAAGGCCGCCTGCGATTCAATAGACGCAGACGACGATTCAAAGCGGCTTTTTGAGCGCGTAGGGCGGATCTTAGGCACCTCCGACGCAGAGTCGCAGGCGGCGGTTCTCGGAGGCGTTTCAAAGGAGCTTTATGAGCACGCCAAGGAACTGAAAGAGCGTGCGGAGCGCTCTAAAAGGCTTTATCTCACATTCGGAGCCGCGATAGGCCTCGGTATTTCCATAATGATAATTTGAGGTGGATATGGACGTAACACTCGTTTTTCAGATAGCCGGTCTCGGGATAATAGTTGCGGTGTTGAGCCAGCTTCTTAAGCGCGCAGAGAGGGACGAGCAGGCCCTGATGATAACGATAGCCGGTCTCGTAATAGTTATGCTTATGCTCGTAAACGAGATATCCGAGCTTTTCGACACCGTAAAAAGCACCTTCGGCTTCTGATGGACATAATCAGAATTGCGGTAATATGCCTTGTCGCGGCGGTATTGGCAAAGGTGATACAGCCCACCAACCGCGACCTTGCGGCGCTCCTTTCGATATCTGCCGTAATATTTACGGCTTTTATCGCGGTAGACGGCATATATCAGGTATTCGGAGGGACCGAAAGGCTGTTCGGAACCGTCGGGCTGGGAGGAGGATATCTCGGAATAGCTTTTCGCGCGCTCGGGATATGCTATATAAGCGAACTGTGCTCGTCGTCCTGCCGCGACTGCGGCGAGACCGCTCTCGGCAGCGTGCTCGACATTTCGGGACGCGTAGCCGTGGCGCTTTTGTGCCTGCCGCTTTTAAGGGAATTTACTGAGGCAGTAAAAAGTATTCTGGAGAAATAAATGAAAAAACTTTTAATTATCGTTACGGTTTTTCTGTCCGCTGTAATTTTGAGCGTTCCCGTAAGCGCGCAGATGCAGGAATTTGAGGGAGAGATACGCTCCCGTCTGTCGGAGGCGGATACCGCAGATATATCCGACGGACTTGCCCGCATAGGCGTAGAGCCCGACGATCCCGAAAGCGTCAAAGGCATTAGCGCCGAAGGGATACTCGGATATATAAAGAGCATAGTTATGGAGGCTCTTACCCGTCCTGCTAAGATCATACTGATAGTCGCGGCGATAGCTGCCGTCAGTCGGGTCGCGGCATCTTTGTCAGTAAAGGCGGGGCTTTACGGCGAGCTCTTCGTCATAATCTGCTTTCTGGCGATATGTCCCTATGTCGCCGACACGTTCGGCTCGCTCGTAAATTCAATGCTCGGCTGTGAGGCATTTATGGCGTCGTACATACCCGTTTTCGCAGCGGTCACGGCCGCTTCCGGCAACGTTGCAGCGGCTGCCTCATATAACGCCATAGTTCTCTATTTCTGCGAGGCGGCTTCGGCCGTCGCGACTACCGTTTTGCGCCCGATACTCGCATGTATGCTCGTTATGTCTGTCACGCAGGCGGTTAACCCCGACCTAAGAGGTCTGACCGCCGCCGTGAGAAACGCTCTTACCGTTATAATCGGGTTTATAATGACGGTATTTTTGGGAGTGATAGGCCTTGAAACGCTCGCGGGCAGGGGAGCGGAGGGAATAGCAGTCAAGGCGGGAAAATACGCCGTTTCGAGCTTTGTACCGGTGATAGGATATTCGCTTTCCGAGTCGTATAAGGCGGTCAGCCTGAGTCTGAGCGCCATTCGCACGACTGTAGGAACGTTCGGAATAATAGTGCTCTGCGTTTTTATGCTCTCGCCGCTGATAACCGCTGCGGTATATAAAATGGCGTTCTCGCTCTGCTCTTTGCTGTGCAGGCTGACCGGCGCCGACGGCATAGCCACCCTCGCAGGCGGACTTGCCGATGTATTCGGGTTCGCTTCGACGGTCCTCACGGTGTTTATGCTTATGTTCACGGTGGCCACGGGCATGCTCGTTATCCTCGGGGGAGAGATGCTTTTATGAGCTTTCTGAAAAACGCCGTCCTCACCGTCTGTATGCTTTCGGTGATAAGTACGCTCTTTATGATGCTCGTTCCCGACAGATTCCGCCGAGATATAAAATCGGTCATATCCCTTATTGCCGCCGTGGCGATCGTTACTCTGATACTCGGAGCCGACTTCTCGGACCTCGGCACTGATTTTAACAGTATTGAATTTCAGCAGAGCACAGCCTCTCGCAACAGACTGATACAGTCGGAGGTAGAGAGCCGCGCGGCCGACATTATAGCCTCGTTTCTTGAAGAAAACGGGATAAGCTGCAAAAATATCGCGGTGAGGACTACTATTGACGGGCAGAACAGCATATTTATTACTGAAACCGATATCCTGCTTGACTCTTCCGAAAAAGAGCGAGAGCAATTTGTGAGGAGCATAATTGCGGAAAGGGTCGGCGACATAGAAGTAAAAATAAGATATGAGGATAGCTGAATGGGAATACAAAAAGTAAAAGACAGATTTCTTGAAGCCCTGAAAAAGTCGCCGAAGCTCAAGGTATATCTTTGCATAGCGGCGGTGTGCACGGCAGCGCTTCTGTTTATGAGAGCGCCTCCCGAAAAAGATGACCCGCTGGCCGAAACGGGGGCACTTTCCGCAGCGGCTGCGGAGCAGAGTTATGAGCAGCGTCTCGAGTCGGAGCTTGAAGAGATAATTTCAAAAATACAGGGAGTTTCCGATGTAACGGTGATGCTCACTCTTGAGGGCAGCGACAGAAAGGTATACGTTGCCGACGTATCCGATTCCGATTCCAAAACCGAGAGCAAGACCGTTATCATAGGCTCTAAGGAGGCGCTTTTGCAGTCAACTGAATATCCGAGGGTAATGGGCGTGCTCGTCGTATGCGGCGGCGGAAACAGCGCCTCGGTGAAAGAAAAGGTGGTAAATGCGGTCTCTACCGTATTGGATATACCCGCAGGCAAAGTTTATGTAACAAACGCAAAATAAACATTCTCAAGGAGGATAACAATGAGAAAGATCAACAGAAGCTTCAATTTAAAGGTGAACAAAAAACACATTATCCTGGCGTGCCTTACGCTGTTTTTGGGGATAACCGTATATGCCAACTACAGGCTCTCTAAAGTCGAGATCCCCACGACCGACGTCGTTGACGGCGTAGACCTTTCGGGTACATACGGCGAGGTGCAGTATGTAAACGGCACCGAGCTGTCGAACTATTCGAGCGAGGACTACTTTGCTCAGGCGAGGCTCGACAAGCTCACCTCCCGCGACCAGGCTGTGGAGACGCTGAAAATGGTCTTAAACGGTCAGGACATAACCGACGACGAAATGGCCGCCTACACTATGAACGCCGTGACTCTCTCTTCTCTTATAGAGAGCGAAACGACGGTCGAAAACCTGATTCTCGCCTCTGGCTATGAAGACTGCGTTGTATATCTCGACGGCACAAATGCGAGCATCGTGGTGAAATCCGACGGACTTAGCTCGTCGCAGGCGGCGGAGATAAAGGACATTTTGCTCTCCGAGGTAGATGTTCCGAATGAAAATATTAGAATTTTTGAAGTAAAGTAGTTGTTTTCTCTGAAAATAAATGCTATACTATACAGTGTATATTTAATCGGAAAAATGTATAAGGCCAAATGTCCTATGCAGGAAGTATAAAAGGAGGGCGAAAGCCTATGGAAAAAGCAGTAAACTCTAAAAAAGGCACCCTTAAGGTCTCGGAGAACGTTATCGTGACGATAATAAAAAATACCGTCTCCGAGATCGAAGGAATATCCAAAATAGCCGCAAAGTCTCTGAGCATAAAGAGCCTTTTGCAGGGGAGCACGGACCAGTCCGACATAAAGGTCTCTATGCTCGACGGCGTTTGCAGGATATCTATGTCGGTAATAGCAAAGAGCGGCTACAACATTGTTGCCGTCTGCGAAGAAGCGCAGGAGAAGGTTAAAGCGGCAGTGCAGTCGATGACCGGAGTTACGGTATCGAAGGTCGATATTTCGGTCGTAGATGTAAACTTCGCAGCCGAGACCGAATCAATATAAGCCTACGGAAGCCGAGCGGCCGATTTGACCGCTTGGCTGCCGCACGTTAAAAATAATGGAGAGAAAAATGAGTTTTACAAGACATGAAGTCCGCGAAGCCGAATTTCTGCTTTTATACGAGAAGATGTTTCGCGATGAATCGGTGAGCGATATAATCACGCTCCACGAGGCAGACTATGAATATAAGTGCGACGAAGAGATCGAAGAGACCGTAAAAGAAGTAGTTGAAAGATCGGACGAGCTCGACGCAGTTATATCGAAATTCAGCACAAAGCGCACTATAGAAAGAATACCAAAGGTAAACCTTGCCATTCTTCGCCTTGCGGTTTTCGAGATACTTTACCGCGGCGACAGGGTGCCGCAGAACGCCGTCGTGAACGAAGCCGTCGGCCTTGCAAAGACATACGGTCTTGAGCCCGACGTAAAGTTCGTAAACGGTATCTTAGGCTCGTTTACCCGCAGCCTAAAAGAAAATGTCTGATCATCTCGGGATAGACACCTCTAACTACACCACCTCCGTGGCTCTTGTGGGCGAAGACGGAAGTCTTAGCCAGCAAAAGAAGCTCCTGCCGGTAAAAGAGGGCGAGAGGGGACTGAGGCAGTCGGAGGCACTGTTTCACCACACAAAAATACTGCCCGAGCTTCTGGAAGAGCTTCTTGTGGGCGCTTCTTTGACTGCGGTGGGCGTATCCGTCCGCCCGAGAAACATAGAGAGCTCATATATGCCCTGCTTTATGGCCGGACATTCCGCCGCTCGCGCGATAGCCGCCGCCTGCGGTATACCTCTTTACGAGACTTCCCATCAGGTCGGGCACATTCTCGCGGCCTTAAAATCCTGCAACAGGCTCGACTTGGCTCTCGGAAAAAGCCCCTTTATAGCCTTTCATTTCAGCGGCGGGACAACCGACTGCCTTTTGGTCACACCGGATCCCGACGAGGTAATATCCTGCCGCGAGATCTCAACTTCTTCCGACCTCAAGGCCGGTCAGGCCATAGACCGCGTCGGCGTAATGCTCGGGCTTAAATTCCCCTGCGGAGTTGAACTTGAAAAGCTTGCGCTTAAGTCGCGGAGAGAATTCAGGGTCAGGCCATCGTTTAAGGACGGCCGCTGCTCACTCTCGGGAGTCGAGAACATCTGCCGCAGGATGAGCGATCGCGGCGAGGACAAGCCCGACATCGCGCTCTGCTGCATAAAGCATATCGAGGCGGCGGCGCTTGCTATGACGGAATACGCGCTGAAAGAGGCTGGCGAGCTTCCGCTTATTTATGCCGGCGGCGTTATGTCTGACGGCATTATCAGAAAATCCATTCAAAGCCGTTATGAAGCACACTTCGCCGAGCCGGCTCTTTCGGCCGACAATGCCTGCGGAACTGCCGTTTACGCCGCAATAAAGGACGGATATATAAAGTGAGTTCAATTCTTTCTGTATCGCAGATAAATACATATATAGCGCTCAAGCTGCGCGGAGACCAAAAGCTTCGCGGCGTTGCCGTTAAAGGTGAGATATCCAACCTCTCGCAGAACCCGAGTTCGGGGCACATCTTCTTTTCCCTGCGCGACGGAAGCTCGGTGATAAAAGCCGTGATGTTCAGCCGTCAGGCGGAAAAGCTCAGGTTTGCGCCGTTCGACGGAATGTCGGTAATCGCCTACGGAAGCATCGACGTCTACGAGGCGGGCGGGATCTATCAGCTCGTCGCGACACAGCTTTTGCCCGACGGCGAGGGAAACGCCTATCTTGCGCTTTTAAAGCTCAAAGATAAGCTTGAAGCTCTCGGAGTTTTCAGCGCACCCAAGCGTCAGATACCACGTTTCCCCGAAAAAATAGCGCTGGTGACCTCTTCCGGCGGGGCCGCTGCGGCCGACGTTTTGAGCATCGTCGCGCGAAGATACCCTTTGGCGAAGGTCGAGCTGTTCCCGACGCTCGTTCAGGGCGCCGACGCGCCGCAGAGCATCGTAAAGGCGATCGGCCTTGCCGACGGCAGCGGAGCAGACACGCTCATACTTACCCGAGGCGGAGGCTCCTCGGAGGATCTCTCGGCTTTCAACGCCGAAGCGGTGGTGATGGCTGTATATAACTGCCGCACGCCGGTGATCTCCGCTGTCGGCCACGAGATAAACTGGACGCTCTGCGACCTTGCCGCCGATCTTAGGGCGCCCACGCCCTCCGGCGCGGCCGAGCTCGCTACTCCCGACATCGCGGATATGCGCCGCGAGCTGACTTCACTGCGCGGTATGCTTTATAGCTGCGCTTCGTCAAAAGCCGCTTACTTCAAAGACGTCCTTAAGCGGTATGAATATGCTCTTGCGGCCTTCTCGGTAAAAGAAAAGCTTGCGTCAAGGCAAGCGGAGCTCAGGGCACTGAAAGAGACGGTAGAGCGTCAGTCAAGGCATCGCTTGAGCCTTGCAAATACGGAGCTTTCGGGACTTTGCGGACTGCTTAAAAGCCTCGGACCTCAAAACGTGATATCGCGTGGATACGCGCTTATCAGCCGCAACGGCGAATTAGTTACCGATGCCGAATATCTATCGGAAGGCGACAACGTAAAGATACTTATGCGCGGCGGTTCGGCCGACGCCGAAGTCAAAAATATAAATATTGGTGATAACGATGAAGTATGAAGAATCCATAAAAAGATTGCGCGAGATCTGCGACAGGCTCCGCGACGAGAACACCACTCTTGAGGAGACCGCAAAGCTCTACAAAGAGGGGGTCGCCCTTGCCGACGAGTGCAAAAAAATGCTCGACGGTTTCAGCACGGAAATCGGCGAGGAAAAGTCCGATGAATAAAGAATACGAAGAGATGATATCGGGCGATATCGCGAAGATAAACGGTTTTCTTAACTCCTGCGCTCATCTTGAGTCTAAGGAAGGCTCTCCTTGGGAGACTGTCCTCGAAGCGGAAAGATACGCGCTCTCTGCGGGCGGAAAGCGGGTAAGGCCGCTTCTCGCGGTCGAGTTTTACCGGCTTTTCAGCGGCGGCGAAACGGTTCCCGACTTCGTATATGAAGCCGCCGTGACCCTTGAGATGACTCACACGTTCTCGCTTATACACGACGACATGCCCGAAATGGACGACGACGACCTGAGGCGCGGAAAACCCGCGACGCACGTAAAATACGGAGCCGCGACGGGCCTTCTTGCCGGCGACGGTCTTGCAATACTTCCATATGAAGTACTTGCCGACCTCGCGCTTTCGGGCAAGCTCCCGCCGCTTACCGCCGTTCGGCTGATAAAGCTTCTTTCAGAGAACGCCGGAAACAGAGGAATGATAGCGGGGCAGATGCTCGATCTTTGGTCGGAGGAGCGCACCGACGGCGTTGACGAAGCTTTTCTTGTAAAGATGTCCGGTCTAAAAACCGGCTGCCTTCTTACCGCCGCCTGCCTGTTCGGAGCCGTTCTCGCCGGAGCGGACGAAGAGAAGTGCCGTTCTGCCGAAATCTACGCAAAAAATGTCGGCTTGGCGTTTCAGATCGTTGACGACGTCCTCGATGTCACTTCAAGTCCGGAAGCCCTCGGAAAGCCCACCGGAAGCGACCTTGGCCGTCAAAAGGCCACGTTTTACGATATCCTCGGGGCAGACGGCGCCCTTAAAGAGGCCGAAAGGCTCAGCCGCGCCGCCGCAGACGAGCTCTCGAAATACCCGGGAAGCGAGCTTCTGCGCGAGTTTGCGCTCTCGCTCGCAGTGAGAAAGAAATAAAGGAAGAGAAAGTGATTTTATGGATTATAAGCTCCTCTCGCGGCTCAATCTCCCGCGCGACCTGAAAAAGCTCTCACCTAAGCAGGAAGAGGAGCTTTGTCGGGAAATAAGAGCCAAGATAATCGAGACCGTATCGCATAACGGCGGGCATTTGAGCTCTAACCTCGGAACCGTGGAGCTCAGCGTTGCCGTGCATAAGGTGTTCGACTCGCCGAAGGATAAAATCATCTTCGACGTAGGCCATCAGAGCTACGCTCACAAGCTTTTGACCGGCAGATACAAAAAGTTCGACACGCTGCGTCAAAAGGGCGGCATATCGGGATTCACACGCCCGTCGGAGTCGGTTCACGACGCCTGCGTGAGCGGCCACAGCTCGAATTCGATATCCGTCGCGCTCGGCATGGCAGAGGCCATGAAGCTCTCTGGAGACAATCATCATGCCATAGCCATAATCGGCGACGGCGCGCTCACCGGCGGTCTTGCCTTTGAAGGTCTCAACAATGCCGGCAGGAGCGGCACCAACATAATAGTCATACTCAACTACAACGAGATGTCGATTTCCAAAAATATCGGGGGCATCGCGACGTATCTTTCCGAGCTTCGGACACAGGATAGTTATAAAAAGCTGAAGTCCGGCGCAAAAAAGTTCCTGTCGTCTATCCCGATAGTCGGCGGAGGCATAAAAAACGCGATAAGCGCCTCTAAGGACAGCATAAAGGAAATGCTTCTTCACAGCACCATTTTCGAAGACTTCGGCTTTGAATTTATAGGACCGGTAGACGGTCATAACCTTGAAAAGCTTGAAGCTGCGCTGCGCACGGCAAAAGCCGTAAACGGCCCCGTGCTCATTCAGGTGAACACCGTAAAGGGCAAGGGATATGCTCCTGCCGAAGAAAATCCCGGCGAATATCACGGCGTGAGTTCGTTCGACGTTGACAGCGGGGACAAGCCGCAGGCAGGCGAGACCTATACCGACGTTTTCGGCAAGGAGCTTGCGCGTCTCGCCGAAACCGACGACAGGATCGTTGCGATAACTGCCGCGATGAAATACGGTACAGGGCTCAACCACTTCCGCGGCGCTTTAAAATCCCGCCTCTTTGACGTAGGAATCGCCGAAGAGCACGCGGTATCGTTCGGAGCAGGGCTCGCACTTATGGGGAAGATACCGGTGTTTTCGGTCTATTCTTCGTTTTTACAGCGCTCATATGACGAGCTTATCCACGACATCTGCATCGACGGGCTCCATATGGTGATTGCGGTCTGCAACGCAGGAATCGTCGGGGAGGACGGCGAAACTCATCAGGGCCTGTATGACGTGCCGTTTCTCACCACCGTTCCGAACGTTACGATCTACTCACCCGCAAGCTCTGCGGAGCTCAAAATGTGCCTCAGCAAGGCGCTCTACGAGGACAATGGCCTTGTGTGCGTGAGGATACCCAAGGGCTGCGACGCAAAACCTGCCCTCGGCGCCTCTGGAAACTATTCTTATAAAGCTGCTGGGTCCGACACGCTTATCGTCACCTACGGCAGGATATCGCAGGCGGCTGCAGCGGCCTCCGAAAAGCTCGGGTGCGACTTTTTAAGGCTGACAAGGATATATCCTTGTCAGCCTGAAGCTCTCGGAATAATGAGATCGCACGCAAAGGTGTTCGTATTCGAGGAGTGCTCCCGCGAGGGCTCGCTCGGCGAAAAGATAAAGGCGGAAGTTCCGCAGGCGGTGTGCATCGCCGTAGACGGGTTTGTTCCGGCTATGACACAGTGTGAAGCTTTAGAGCTTTACGGCCTTACCGAAGAAAAGATGATAAGCACCGTAAGGAGCCGCACCAATGCTTAGGCTCGATGCAGAGCTCGTGAGGCGCGGTCTTGCACAAAGCAGAGAGCGGGCAAAGGAATATATCACGGGCGGGATAGTTACTGTAAACGGAGCAGCGGTTTTTAAGCCGTCGGCCGACGTTTCGGAGAGCGACGATATCGCAGTCACCGGCGAAACGCTTAAGTACGTCGGGCGGGGCGGGCTCAAGCTCGAAGGTGCGCTTAAAACCTTCGGAATAGACGTCAAAGGCAAAGTCTGCCTCGATATAGGCGCTTCTACCGGCGGTTTCACCGATTGTCTGCTTCAGAACGGAGCCGCGAAAGTATACGCCGTTGACGTGGGCCACGGGCAGCTCGCGCAAAAGCTGCTGGAAGAACGCCGAGTGGTAAACATCGAGGGCGTAAATGTAAAAGACTTTACACCTGATATGCTTCCCGAACGTCCTGATTTTGTCTGCGCCGACATCTCGTTCATCTCCTGCCGGTATGCGGCCATTGCCGCAAGCGCCGTTCTTAAAGACGGCGGCGAGGCCGTGATACTCGTAAAACCGCAGTTTGAGGCGGGAAGGCAGCATATTTCCAAGGGCGGGATAGTCAAGGACGAAAAGGTCAGGAAAAAGGTTCTTGACGAGCTTTGCGGCTTCTTTGAAACGGTAGGTTTTGACGTTGTCGGCACGGTAACTTCGCCGATAAAAGGCGGCGGCGGCAACACGGAATATCTCGCCTACCTTGTAAAGCAGCACAGCTTTACA
The DNA here is from genome assembly GCA_947631535.1 of uncultured Clostridia bacterium. Lineage (GTDB taxonomy): Bacteria > Bacillota > Clostridia > Oscillospirales > Ruminococcaceae > Faeciplasma. The sequence continues at coordinate 30,550 of CANRLU010000013.1, forward strand.
CAGAATACGCCTCCTGCACCTGTCAGCGACATAAAGGGGTGAGCGCCATAAAAATCTTCATATATCCGAATTTTGAAAAGACACATTCGCTTTCCACAGCTTCCGAGGCCTACGAGATACTTTCTTCCATCGGCTGCGAGATAGCAATGCCGCCTGACTGCCGCAGCGTTTTTTGGCGCGGCGGGATAAATTATACCGATACCGACAGCGGAGTTTCTCAGTGCGACGTTATGATATCAGTCGGCGGCGACGGGACTATCCTCAAATGCGCAAGATACGCTTCAAAGTACGGGAAAAAGCTGCTCGGCATAAACTGCGGAAGGCTCGGCTTTATGGCCACTCTTGAGCGCGGCGAGCTTAGACTGCTTGAGAGGCTCATAAGCGGCGAATACGGCGTTGACGAGCGAATGATGCTCTGTGTGCGCGTCGTTTTGGAGGACGGCAGCGAAAACTGCCTTACGGCTCTCAACGAAGCCGTCATCTCGGGCGGATACGGCAGCGGGATACGTGATTTTACCGTCCTTGCCGACGGTGTAACGGTCTCATCGCTTCGCGCCGACGGGCTGATCTTCTCGACTCCTACGGGCGCCTCGGCATATTCTTTATCTGCCGGCGGCCCGCTGATAGAGCCCTCGCTCGACTGCATAGAGTTCACGCAGATATGTCCTCACTCGCTGTTTGCCCGAACGATGCTCTTCTCGCCCGAAAAGCTCATTGAAGTGAGGTTTAAGGCCGATAAGCCGGCAAAAGTTGCTTTGAGCGTAGACGGCCGTCCGCCGGTGAGCCTGAGCGAAAACGGCAGGCTTTATATAAGCCGTTCCGAGCATAGGCTGAGCCTTATAGATATCCGAGGCGGGAGCTATTTCAGCGCGATAAATCACAAACTGATGCAGCCCGTAAAGCAAAACGATCCCTTTGACGAAGAAGATGGAGCAAAAATATGAAAAACGACAGAAAAAAAGCAATACTTGACATTATAAGCCACTATGAAGTCGATACGCAGGAGACTTTGCAGGCGCTTCTGCTCGAACGCGGCTTTTCGGTAACGCAGGCGACGGTCTCGCGCGATATAAAGCAGCTCTCGCTCGTGAAGACTATGAGCGAAAACGGCAGCTATAAATACTCCCTGCCCCGCAGCGACTACGACGGCAGCTCGAAGACGGGGCTGATGCGATTCTTTTCCGACACCGTGTATGCCGTTGACAGGGCGATGAACACGGTCGTGGTGAAGTGTCACGCAGGAATGGCCGGCGCGGTCTGCACGAGGATAGACAACGCGGGCTACCCCAATGTTGTGGGAACGCTCGCGGGAGACGACACCATATTTATCCTTATGCGCACCGAAGAAGATGCGGAGTCTATGTTCAAAGAGCTGGAGGGGCTTTTGTAATTCTGCCGTAGGGGTGACTGCAATGCTTAAAGAACTGCATATAGAAAATCTCGCCGTCATTGAGAACGCCACCGTTTCGCTCGGGCCTAATCTCAACGTTTTTACCGGCGAGACTGGCGCCGGAAAGTCGATACTCATAGGCGGCATAAACGCCGTGCTGGGGCAGAGAGTCTCGCGCGATATGGTGCGCTCGGGTGCTGAAAAAGCCTATATAAGCGCGGTCTTTGACGACATACCCGAAGAAGCCGCGCAGGCTTTAAGAGACGCGGGAATAGAGCCCGAGGACGAGTTGATAATTTCCAGGGAAATATCGGCCGACGGCAGAAGCTCCGCAAGGATAAATTCTCGGGCGGTGAGCGTTTCGGCGGTGCGCGACATAGGCGGCCTGCTGATAAACATTCACGGTCAGCACGACAGCCAGGTGCTGCTCGACCCGTCAAAGCACCTCGGGATACTCGACGGCTATGCGCAGACCGACTGCGAGCTCGAAGACTATCGCACGTCCTTCAGAGAGCTTCAGGCTGTGGCAAGGGAGATATCGAAGCTTAAGCAGTCGGAGCGCGAAAAGTCGCAGAGAACGGCATATCTCAGCTCCGTGGTGAACGACATAGGCCCGCTTGACCTCGAAAGGGGAGAGGACGACGCCGTAGAGGAGCGCTTTAAGATCATCGACAATGCGGTCGAGCTTTCAAGAGCCGTGAGGGCGGCGGTGTCGCTGCTGAGTGGCGGAGATGATACCGAGGGCGCCTCAGATATGATAAACAGTGCTTTTTCCGAAATTTCGGGCAGCGAGGAGCTTTTGCCGAAGCTCAAGTCTTTGTGCGAACGCCTCGGCTCGGTAAGCATAGAGGTCTCGGACATCTCCGACGAACTTTCAAAGCTCCTTGATTCGCTCGACATCGACTCATCCGAATACGAGAGGCTTTCGGCCCGACGTGACGAGCTTAACCGCATAAAAAGGCGCTACGGCCCGTCGCTTGACGGCGTTATAAAGCTCTATGAGGATTCCTCGGCAGAGCTTGAACTGCTCGGAAGCTCCGAGCTTGAGCTCGAGGCGCTGTCAAAAAAGCGCGACGGACTTCTTGCGCTGGTGTCGAAAAAGGCGGAGGCGCTGAGTGCATCGAGAAAAAAGGCCGCGCTTCGCTTTAAAAACGAAGTTGAGGGCGAGCTCAGGTTTCTGAATATGCCCGACGTTAAAATCGAAGTCGCCTTCGAGCGGGGAAAACTCACAAACACCGGTATGGACGGCGTGGAGTTTCTCATATCCGCCAACCGCGGCGAAGAGCCGAAGCCTATGGCAAAGATAGCCTCGGGCGGCGAGCTTTCGAGGATAATGCTCGCGCTGAAAAGCGTTCTTGCCGACCGCGACAGCGTCCCCACGCTTATTTTCGACGAAATAGATTCCGGCGTGAGCGGCCGTGCAGCCCAGAAGATAGGCATAAAGCTTAGGGATATTTCTCGCCGCAGACAGGTGATATGCGTCACCCACCTTGCACAGATAGCCATAGTCGGCGACGAACACATACTTATAGAAAAGCACACCGAAGAAGACAGAACTTCCACCGAGATAAAGCCGCTCGATTTTGAGGGCAGAAAGCTTGAGATAGCCCGCATACTCGGGGGAGACAACATCACCGATACCGTTCTTCGCGACGCCGAAGAGCAGCTGTTATCGGTAAAATGAAAGGAGCAGTTTATATGGTTTTGGTATTTTTGGCAAACGGATTTGAAGAGATAGAGGCGTTGACGCCCGTCGATTGCCTCAGAAGATGCGATATAGAGGTCAAAACCGTGGGTATAGGCGGCAAGACCGTCGAGGGCTCGCACGGAATAAAGGTTATGGCCGACGTTGACGAGAGCGAAGTAAAGCTCGATGGCAGCCTCGAGATGATAATACTTCCCGGCGGAAAGCTTGGCACGTTAAACCTTGAAAAGAGCGATACCGTAAGGCACGCGATAGATTTCTGCGCCGAAAACTCCCTGCCGATAGCCGCCATATGCGCGGCGCCCTCAATACTTGGGCATATGGGTCTGCTAAAGGGCAAAAAGGCGGTATGCTATACCGGTTTTGAAAGCGAGCTTAACGGCGCGGAAGTCTTGACCGATGTTCCTGCCGTAACCGACGGAAACATCATCACCGGCTGCGGAATGGGCGAGGCGCTTGCGTTTTCCTGCGAGATAATAAAAAAGCTCATCAGCGGGGAGCGCGCCGAAAAGCTCTTAAAATCGCTGAACAAGAAGTAACACGGGAGCATTGATATGAAAGAAGATAATTTTGACGAGTATCTCGCTTCGATACTGAATAAAAGCGGCGAAGCGGTGAAGACCGAGGAAAAGCCCGACGGTCAGCCTGCGGAGGCATCGGAGGCGGCCGAGAGCGGCGAGGATATCGCGGATTTTGCCGAAAAGACGATACGCCTTTCCGACGGAGAGACTAAAAAGTTCGTAAATACCCACACCGAGGAGCCGAAGCCGCAAAAAATCATACACAGAAAGATCATACGCAAGGCGAATTATTCGGCTTACGGCGGTATTGTTATGGCCACGCTCGTTCTCTGCTGCTCTATAGTGATATCGCTGTTCGCCATAGTCGTAGGCCGCGACTTTCTTGGGATAGACACCAATAACAACGTCACCACGCTCTATGTACCCACGGGCTCAACTCTTGCCGACATATCGCAGCTTTTGACCGACAGCGGGATAATTGAATATCCCGGGGTGTTCGAGAAATTCGCAAGGCTCAGGATAGGCTCCGACGGAGTGATATATCCTGGCGACATCGACGTTATGCCGTCGATGAGCTACGGCGATATCGTAGATTCTCTGACGGTTATGCGCGAGGCTCACGAGACCGTCACCGTCACCATAATCGAGGGAATGACCATCGACGAGGCGGCAAAGGTCTTGGAGGACAACGGTGTATGCTCGGCGAGCGACTTCATTTTTGAATTCAACAACGACATCTTCGGCTTTGATTTCGAGACCTACGTGAGCTCCTCAAGCCTGAAGTTCTATAAATACGAGGGCTATCTCTTCCCTGATACCTATGAGTTTTACGTCGGCGACTCGGTGTATAATATCGTAAAGAGGATAAAGGAGCGCACCTCGGAGATACTCAACGAGAGCGTTATACGCCGCTGCGGCGAACTCGGTTACACTTTAGACCAGATAGTTACGATGGCTTCGCTTTTGCAGCTCGAATCCGGAAAGCTCAGTGATATGGAGCAGATAGCGGGAGTGTTCTATAACCGCTTAAATAACCCCTCCGAATACCCCAAGCTCCAGTCAGACACGACTTACCGCTATATAGAGAACGTCATCAAGGTCAACACCGCGATAGATTATCAGGAGATGTACGACGCCTACGACACCTATGTGTGCAACGGGCTGCCCGTCGGCGCGATATGCAACCCTGGCGCCGACGCCATTCACGCGGCGCTGTATCCCGCCGAAAATTCCTACTACTATTTCTGCTCCAATGTTGAAACCGGCCAGTTCTACTATGCAGAGTCCTACGACGAGCACCTTGCCAACGTCGAGCTTGCGGGGTTGAGCGTCTGATGGGCGTTGGTTTTATCAGGCCGGAGGTGCTGACTCCGGCGGGGGACAGGGAATGTTTTGAAGCCGCGCTTATGTACGGCGCCGACGCAGTATATCTTGCAAAGAAGGACTTCGGAATGAGATCCGCCCCGAAGAATTTCACGCAGGAAGAGCTTATCGAAG
>CANRLU010000014.1 GCA_947631535.1 uncultured Clostridia bacterium
CGGCAAATACTAACTGCTATATGAACATTATACATTATTTGTCCCCGTATTTCAATAGGTTTTGTGAAATTTTTTCTTTTGCTTTTCCTCTTTTTTACTTCTATGTCAAAGCGTCCGCCGCCGTCATAGAATGTATAAGGCTTTACGCCGTTTACACAAATAAAAATGGGGTGACCTGAATTGACATATACGCTTATAGGCGTTTACTCGATAACATATGCTATGAAGTCAAAGAATATCCTGAACAATCTGGGCTATTACTGCGAGATCGAAAGGCAGGAAAGAAACTCGCGCACCGGCTGCGGATATGTCCTGCGTGTGCGCGACGACCCGCAGCTCATAACCGGCATACTCGAACGCAACGGGATAAAGACTTCGGAAAAAAAGACAGTGGAGAGAGGCAGATAACTATGAGACAGGTTTATTTCGACAATGCCGCAACTACCTATCCAAAGCCTCCCTCGGTGGCCGAGGCGGTAAAAGGCGCCGTCGAAAAGGCGGGCGGCAACCCCGGCAGGGGAGGTCACAGCTTTTCGGTGAACGCGGGGGCGAAGGTCTACGAGGTGAGGAAAGCCGCCGCGAAGATGTTTTCGGCGGAACCGGAGAACACCGTTTTTACCCAGAACTGCACCCACGCGCTCAATCTTGCCATAAAGGGGATAGTGCGTTCCGGCGACAGGGTGGTCATATCCTCTATGGAGCACAACTCCGTCGCGCGGCCCGCCTATGCGCTCTCAAAGCAGGGCGCGAGGGTGAATGTTGCCATGATAGGCCGCTCCGACGAGGAGACTGTGAAAAACTTCCGTGCCGAGATAAATTCCGGCGTGAGGTGCGTGATATGCACTGCCGCTTCAAACGTCACCGGCAGGGTCAACCCCATAAGGGAGATAGCCGAAATGTGCCGCCGCGAGGGAGTGTGCTTTATAGTGGACGGCGCGCAGGCGTGCGGCATAATCCCAATCGGTCTTGAAGACGGAATGAATTTTCTCTGCACCGCTGGTCACAAGGGACTCTACGGCCCCACGGGGACTGGTCTTCTGATATCAGACGGGCAGTATGCCTTGAAAACGATAATCGAGGGCGGGACCGGCGCCACCTCGGCCGAGCTCGAGCAGACCGGTTTTATGCCGGAGCACCTCGAGAGCGGGACCGTAAACACCGTCGGCATACTCGGCCTCGGTCAGGGGATAAAATACGTCGGAACTATGGGTCTTGATAAGATTCACGCCCATGAGGAGGAGCTCTGCCGCATACTTCTTGACGGGCTGAAAACCTTGGGCGGAGCAAAGGTCTACCGCCGCGGCGAGAATTTCGTGCCCATAGTGTCGTTCAACGTGGAGGGGATACCCGCGCCGGCGCTCTCCAACGCGCTCTCGGAGGAGGGCTTCGCGCTGAGGGGAGGGCTTCACTGCGCGTTTTTGGCTCACAGAACGCTCGGCACTCTGCCCGACGGCACGGTCAGGTTTTCGCCTTCGGTGTTCAGCTCAGAAAAGGACGTATATGCGCTGATAAATTCCCTGAAAAAAATTTGCAAAACAGGGGCTTAGGCTATTGAAATTTTTAGGAAATGCTGTTAAAATAAATATGACTGTAAAAAAGCGTCCGCGCGGAAGGAGAAATCGAATTGGAGACGGCAATAGAAACAATGACCGATATATTTTCGCGAATAGCAAGCGTCATCACGTCGATACAGTTTTTCGACGTGATAGATATGCTGCTTTTGGCGTTTATAATATACAAGGGCTTCAAGATAGTCCGCGAGACAAAGGCTCAGCAGCTCATCACGGGAATACTTATAATCCTGCTGCTCTATGCCGTTGCTTCGCCCTATGTTCTCAACCTCAGGGTCATATCCTACCTTTTGCAGAACTTTTTGCAGGTCGGTTTGATAGCGATAGTCATAGTCTTCCAGCCCGAGCTCAGAAGAGTTCTCGAGAGAGTCGGGCGGGCGAATGTTAAATCCGTCTTCAATTCAGGCTACCGCGCCGACAATACCACTCAGAACTGGTCTGACACCATCAACGTTATCGGCGAGGCCGTCAGGCAGCTTTCCGACACCAAGACCGGCGCGCTGATAGTAATAGAGCGCACCAACCGCCTCGGCGAGCAGATAGAGAATGGCACGGTTATGGACTGCATACCGAGCGTACCCACTCTCGGGAGCATCTTCTTCCCGAAGACCCCGCTTCACGACGGCGCCGTGGTAATACGCAATGCGCGCATAATCGCGGCAGGCTGCTTTTTGCCTACCCCGCAGAAGGAAGAGCGTATAAACAAGCAGCTCGGTTCGCGGCACCGTGCGGCGATAGGAATGAGCGAAAATTCCGACGCTATAATAATCGTGGTCTCGGAAGAGACCGGCACCGTTTCGGTCGCTGAGAACGGCGAGCTCACAAGGGGATACACGAAAGACAGCCTGACGCAGTATCTTCGCACAAAGCTCATACCCGATGCCAACCACAACATCAACATAACAGGGATACTCAAATCCGGAAAGGAGCGCAAAAATGGCAGAAGAAAAAAAGAAGAAGAAAAATAGCGCCCGCCGTGAGAACGTTATCCTTATGATAGTTTCGGCGGTATTCGCCATTACTATCTGGACGGTGCTCTCGCTCACTGCTTTTCCGGACGTTGACGTAACCATTCACGATGTACAGATAGATTTCTCTCTCGACGGTTCTTATGCCGACCTTGCGGGCCTCTCGATAATAGAAAGAGACTACGAGACCGCCAATATCACCTTTACCGGCCGTCGCGACAAAGTGAGCAACTACGGCCCCGGGGACGTGCACATCGCGCTTGACACCACTTCGGTCAGAAGCTCGGGAGCCTATAATATCCCGCTTGTAGTCACCGATTCCTCCGGCGCGCAGCTCGACGTTGTGGATATAGTTCCGCAGTCGGTGCACGTTGTGTTCGACGTTATCGCCTCAAAGGAGCTCTCCGCCGAGGACGGCACCTTAAGGGTTAGCTTAAGCGGTATACGCGCGGCACAGGGCTATGCCATAGACCCCAACGACATAACGATAACCCCCTCAAAGGTAACGATATACGGCCCGCAGGACTACCTCGACCAGGTTACCTCCTGCGTCATCTCCCTCGACCCCACCGAGGAGGGATTGAACAAATCCGTAAAGCTCACGCCGGCTTCGGTTGAGCTTTACAGCGGCAACGCCGTGTTCAACAGCACGAGGATATCGTACAATAAAGACAATTTCAGCGTGAATATCCCCGTTTATTACACCAAGAACCTCCCGCTGAGCATCACTCTCATAGGATATAACGACAGGATTGACGTCAGCTCTATTCATTACGCCCTTTCGACCGACAGCATAGTGGTGCGCAGCGAGAACGACAGCATAGAGGATATAGAGAGCATAAGCCTCGGAACGATAGACATAAGGGACATCAGGCCGGGATATATAGTCACTCTGCCGATACCGCCCAACGCCTATTACACCAACATCTCGGGGATAGAAGAGGTGGAGGTGAGGTTTGACCTCGAAGGATATACCACCAAGAGCATTATGCTTCCCAACCGCCAGGTCCATGTGATAAACGAGTTCGCCGATTATAATATGACGGTAGAGCAGGACAGGCTGCGCGTGGAGGTAGTGGGTCCGGAGGAGATACTCAACGAGCTCGACGCATCGAACTTCATCGGCCAGATAGACGCTATGGACTACGGCGTGTTCGACGGCCAGCGATTCCTCACCGTTTCGGTATATGCGCAGGGCTATCCCAACGTGTGGTCCTACGGAGTGAACCAGATGATCGTAAGCTGCGAAAGGGTCGTCTCCGATCCGCAGGGTCAGTCTGAAGAAGGGCAGGAAGCGGAAAATAACGGGTGATATCATTGATATCAGAGCGGGACGTGCTTCGTCCCGCTTTTTATGAAACGGAGTGTAAAAATGCCGATAATTCTTTCAAACATTCGCTGCCGCGTGGGAGAGCCGCAGGAAGAGATGATTTCGCGGGCGCTCGCCGCGCTCGGTTTGAGGGCTTGCGATATCGTCGGCGCGGGGGTTTATAAAATTTCCCTCGATGCGAGAAAGCGCGAAGATATCCGCTCGGTGTGCTCGGTGATGATAAAGCTTCGCTCAAAGGAGCGCGAGGAGAGCATCGCCGCCAAAAACAAAGACGTCAGGTATTTTGAAGAGGCGGAGCCGCGGCCGGTCATCTCAAAGGAAAAGAGAGAGGGCAGACCGGTGATCGCGGGATTCGGTCCGGCGGGAATGTTCTGTGCGCTTATGCTCAGCGAATACGGCTATAAGCCTATCGTCCTCGAGCGCGGCGCCGACGTCGATACCCGCACTCGGAAGGTTGGCGGCTTCTGGAGCGGCGGCGAGCTCGACCCGGAAACCAACGTTCAGTTCGGCGAGGGCGGCGCGGGAACTTTTTCCGACGGCAAGCTCACCACCCGCATAAACGACCCTCTTTGCAGATATGTTCTTCGCAGGCTCGCGGAAATGGGCGCGCCCGAGGAAATACTCTATCTGGCTAAGCCGCACATCGGGACGGACAGGCTGCGCGAAGTCGTGAAGAACATCAGAAAAAAGATCATCGAAAACGGCGGAGAGGTAAGATTTATGAGCCGTCTCGACGGAATAGCCGTAAAAAACGGCACCGTCGAAAAGGTGTATGTAGGCGGACTCGAGCTGAAGCCGTCGGCGCTTGTTCTTGCGATAGGGCACTCCGCGAGGGATACGTTTGAAATGCTGCTCAAAAGCGGCGTATGCATAGAGCCGAAGGCGTTTTCGGTCGGCGCGAGGATAGAGCATAAGCAGCGCGATGTCGATATAAGTCTTTACGGCGGAGATTCGCGCGAGCTCGGTCTGCCGAAAGGGGAATATCAGCTTTCTCACCGCCGTCCCGACGGCAGGGCGGTATATACGTTCTGTATGTGCCCCGGCGGGCAGGTCGTAGCGGCGGCAAGCGAACGCGGCGGAACCGTCACCAACGGAATGAGCGAGTTTGCGCGCTCGGGTGAGAATGCCAATTCCGCGCTCGTAGTTTCGGTAACGCAGGGGGACTTTCCCGCAGGACCTCTCGGAGGAGTGGAGTTTGCCTCGAAGATAGAAAAGGGCGCCTACAGCCTCGCCGGAGGATACCGCGCTCCCGCGATGACGGCGGGGAAGTTTTTGGACGGCGAAAAGCGCAAGACATCGGTAATACCGACCTATCACCCGGGGGTCGCAGAGGCGGATATAACGAAAATTTTGCCCGACTTCGTTACGGATATGATGCGCGAGGGGCTGCGGAAGTTCTCGAAAATGATGAGCTGCTTCGGCGACGGCGGGGCGGTGCTGACCGCACCCGAAACAAGGACGTCTTCGCCGGTGAGGCTCACAAGAACGGAGCACGGCACCGCGCTCGGGCTTGAGAATCTTTATCCCTGCGGTGAGGGAGCGGGCTACGCGGGCGGGATAATGTCGGCGGCGGTTGACGGCCTCCGCACCGCTATGAAGATAATGGAAAGCTTCGCGCCGTGAGATGCGGACGTGCAGCTTGAGTGTGTAAGATTTAAAAGTTTTCGGTAGAGCCTGACAGAAAGTTTTAGTCGGTAAAAACTTAAAAGTTTTCGGTCAAGCCTTTATCTACGGTTGTTGGGTCAAGGTGCAAGGCATTTGGGTCGAGAGCGAAGCGAACGACAGATGCGGCGTGCAGGCAGTACGATTTTCACAAACTTTTGACGCCGCATTACCCTCGCCGGGGGTCTCCTGTTTGCCGAGCAAGGCGAGCCAAACGAAAAAAGCTCCTATTTACATCTCCCCGAATTTGTCCCCTCCGCAAATCATAGTATTTACCAAAAAACAAAAGGGTGATACTATGTTAAAACGAATTTTCGCCGTCATTTCGGCGCTTGCGCTCATTTCAGCGCTTACCGCTCCCGTATCTGCCGAGCCCGAATCTCGCTCCGTGCCGTATTCCTACGTTCTTATGGAAGGCGGGACCTCTGCGCTCCTGTATTCCGAAAACGGCAACGCGATAGTTCCGGCCCACCACTCCGCCAAGCTTATGACGCTTCTTCTCGTTATGGAGGCTATGGACAGGGGAGAGCTCGGCTTTGATACCGTCCTCAAGACCTCCGCTTACGCAAATTCTATGCAGGGCGCGCAGATATGGCTTATGCCCGGCGAGGAGATAACGGTAAACGAGCTTATTGCCGCGATAACCGTCGGAAACGCCAACGACGCCTGCGTGGTGCTTGCCGAAGCGGTCGGGAAGACCGAGCCGGATTTTGTAAAGCTGATGAACTCCCGCGCGGCGGAACTCGGAATGGTGAACACTCACTATGCCGACTCTACGGGGATTTCGCCGGAGAGCGTCACCACCGCCTGCGATGCGGCGCTCCTTGCCTCGGCACTCACAAAATACGACAGTCTGCGGGAGTATTTCACTACCTGGGTGACCTCCGTCCGCGGCGGGAAGACCGAGCTCGCCTCGACTAACCGCCTCATTCTCACTTACGACGGCATCACAGGAATGAAAGCATATTACAGCGAGGCTTTGGGCAACTGCGTTATAGCCACGGCCGAGCGAAACGGTCTTACGATGGTCTGCGTTATATTCGGCGAAAAGGACGAATTTGCGCGGTTTGCGACGGCCAAGGAGAAACTCAATGCCGGTTTTAACGCCTATATGATGTATCAGCCGAAGCGCAGCGACATTTACACCGAGCCGGTAAAGGTCTCGGGCGGCGAGAAGTCCGAGGTCGATACCAAGCTCGGAGCGCTCACGCCTTTTGTAATAAGAAAGAGCGCCGAGGGCAGGGTAGAGGTCTCGGTGGAGTATTTTGAAGACGTAAAGGCTCCGCTCGAAGCCGGCGACAGGGTAGGCCGCGCCGTGTGGACTGTAGACGGCGAGGAGATATATTCCTGCCCGATAGCCGCCGCCGAAAGAGTGAGAAAGCTCGGATTTTTCCTTTCGCTTATAAGGGTGTTGAGAAGCATTATAAAAATGTAACAGATTCTGAGCAATATTTTTTTCGGCTTGTCACCATTTTTTCATAAAAATTCCTTGCATTATCGTTTCTGTCGTGATAAAATAGAATCATAAATCAGAAAAGAGGGATTTTATATGTCACTTAAACTGGTAACAAAATACGCCGAAAAGTTTATAGCTCCCCACGAGCTCGATGCCTGCCGCGCGCAGCTCACCGCCGCGTATGAAACGCTGAAGAACCGTTCCGGCCTCGGCAACGATTTTCTGGGCTGGGTAGACCTTCCCGTCGATTACGACAAAGAGGAATTTGCGCGTATAAAGGCCGCTGCGAAAAAGATCCGCGAAAAAGCGGACATACTTATAGTAATAGGCATCGGCGGCTCATATCTCGGAGCCCGCGCCGCCATAGAGCTTCTCAGGAGCCCCTATTACAACAGCCTTAAAAAGGACACGCCCGATATCTATTTTGTCGGCAATACCATAAGCCCCACCTATCTCAACGAAATACTCTCGATCTGCGAGGGGAAGGACATCTGCGTAAACGTCATTTCCAAGTCCGGCACCACGACCGAGCCCGCGCTCGCGTTCAGGATCTTCAAGAAGCTCGTTGAAGACAAATACGGCAAGGAAGAGGCCAAAAACCGCATCTTCGCCACTACCGACAAGGCGAGGGGGACCCTCAAGGAGCTCTCTGACGCCGAGGGGTACGAGACCTTTGTCATCGCCGACGATATCGGCGGCAGATATTCCGTTCTTACGGCCGTAGGACTTCTGCCGATAGCCGTTGCCGGCTGCGATATCGACGCTATAATGGCCGGAGCAGCATCTGCAAGGGAGCAGTATAAGAACGACGACCTCAACGACTGCGAGAAGTATGCCGCAATAAGAAATATCCTCTACCGCAAGGGTAAATCCGTCGAAATGCTCGTGAGCTACGAGCCCTGCTTCGTTATGATGGCGGAGTGGTTCAAGCAGCTCTTCGGCGAGAGCGAGGGCAAGGACCAGAAGGGCATTTACCCCTCGAGCGCCACTTTCTCGACCGACCTTCACTCCCTCGGCCAGTTCGTTCAGGACGGCTCGCGCATTATGTTCGAGACCGTCGTTGACGTAAAGCACCCTAAGAAGGATTTCTTCCTTGAAAGCGACCCCGAGAACCTCGACGGCCTCAACTTCCTCACCAACCAGAATATGTCGGTCGTCAACCGCAAGGCTATGGAGGGCACCGTTCTGGCGCACACCGAGGGCGGAGTTCCGAACATTATCCTTGAGGTAGACAGGCTCGACGAATTCAACTTCGGCGAAATGGTATACTTCTTCGAGAAGGCCTGCGCTCTCTCCGGCTATATGCTCGGGGTCAACCCGTTCAACCAGCCCGGCGTCGAGAGCTACAAAAAGAATATGTTCGCGCTTTTGGGAAAGCCCGGCTACGAGGCTCAGCGCGAAGCTTTGGAGGCAAAGCTCGCCGAATAACTGCGGCTCCAACGGCTTAAAGGCCGTTCAGGATAAAATAAGTAAGCCCGAAAGGGCGGAAACGGAGTATTCATATGATTAAGTTGATCACAGGTAAAAAAGGTTCCGGCAAGACCAAGATTTTGGTTGACCTCATCAAGCAGGCTGCTAAGAGCACCCGCGGAAATGTTGTTTGCATCGAAAAGGCGATGCAGCTCACCTATGATATCCCCTACAGCGTCCGCCTTGTTGACGTTGACAGCTATTCTATCGACAGCTTTGATAAGCTCTACGGCTTCATCAGCGGAATGATCGCCGGAAATTACGACATCTCCGAGGTGTTCGTTGACGGTATCCTCAAAATAGGCGGCCGCAATTATGAAGATCTCGGCAGCTTCCTTGCCGCCATCGAAAAGATAACCTCCGAGATCGAGATCGTATTTACGGTGTCGGAAGACCTCGAAAACCTCCCCGAATCGGTCACAAAATACACCGCATAACGAAAAACCTCCGAAATTGCCGCCTTTATCCAAAAAAACGGTTGACAATTTCGCTCGCCGAATGTATAATATAACCTGATATTCTGAGGTGTAACGTGATTTTGCAGCTTAAACGCATCTTCGAGCGTGTCGGAGACGGAATTGACATATGCGGAGAGATCCCTTTAGAGGAATTGAGGGAGCTCGGCGGCTGCGCGTCATTCGTAACGCCGGTTTCGTTCAGGGGGCGTGCCGTCAACCGCGCCGGTATGGTTTCACTCGACTATACCGCAGGAGTGACCGTCCGCCATCTGTGCGACAGATGTCTTGACGAATTTGATCGGGAATACAGCTTTGATTTTTCTCACATTTTAACAAGAAGCGAAGCCCCCGTGGGCGACGACGATGTTTACTGTGAGGGCGGAGCTCTCGATATGAATGAGTTGGCAATATCCGATTTGCTGGTCGAATTTCCCACAAAGGTGGTTTGCAGCGAAGACTGTAAAGGTCTTTGTCCCGTATGCGGGTGCAATCTCAATCACGGGACTTGCAGCTGCTCCGAGCGGGAATAGGCTGGCAAACATATAAAGAATCTCTAAAGAGGAGGTGCTGAAAATGGCAGTACCGAAGAGAAAAGTCTCCAAATCGCGCAGAGACAAAAGGCGTTCCGCCGTGTGGAAACTCGAGGCCCCCGCGCTTTCGAGATGCTCCAACTGTGGCTCGCTTACCTCGCCTCACAAAGTATGCTCCAACTGCGGCTACTATAAGGGCGTAGAGGTAATTCACAAAGAAGCTTGATCTTCTTCAAAATTCAGAGAAGGAGCAGATCCTTCTCTGTTTTTTTGAAAGACCGAAATTTTTAAGGAGGGAAGAAAATGGCTTTACCTGTTGTAGCGGTGGTAGGGCGGCCGAATGTCGGCAAGTCCACTCTTTTCAACAGGCTCATAGGGCAGCGTCTTTCCATTGTTGACGATACCCCCGGCGTCACCCGCGACCGCATCTATTCCAAGTGCGAGTGGGCGGGCAGGGAGTTTATGCTCGTCGATACCGGCGGCATTGAGCCCGTTTCCGACGACAAGATACTCGTTCAGATGCGCCGTCAGGCGCAGGTCGCCATCGACAGCGCATCTGTGATAATCCTTGTGACCGACATAAGGTGCGGCGTGACCGCAAACGACTACGACGTTGCCGCCATGCTCCAGAAGTGCGGCAAGCCGATTGTCCTCTGCGTTAATAAGTGCGACCGCGTGGGCGACACCGACCCCGATTTTTACGAGTTTTACGACCTCGGCCTCGGCGACCCCGTTGAAGTGAGCTCGGTCCACGGCTACGGTACCGGAGATCTTTTGGACAGAGTTGTTGAGAGCCTCCCCGAGGCCGCTGCCGGCGAGGGCGAGGACGACACCGTTAAGGTAGCCGTTATCGGAAAGCCCAACGTCGGGAAGTCCTCGATAATCAACGCCGTTTCGGGGCAGGAGAGGGCGATAGTTACCGACATCGCCGGCACCACCCGCGATTCCACCGATACCCTCGTCGAAAATTCCTACGGCCGTTATACCTTTATCGACACCGCCGGAATAAGGCGTAAATCGAAGGTATATGAGAATATAGAGCACTACAGCGTTCTGCGCTCATATATGGCGGTCGATAGGGCCGACGTAGCCGTTATAGTCATCGATGCGACGGTCGGCTTTACCGAGCAGGACTCCAAAGTCGCCGGATATGCCCACGAGCAGGGCAAGGGCTGCATAGTCGCGGTAAATAAGTGGGACGTCGTGGAAAAGGACACCGACACGATGAACAAATTTACCGAGGATCTTAAGAAAAATCTCGGATTTATGGATTACGTTCCGTTCGTGTTCATCTCCGCAAAGACGGGTCAGCGGCTCAACAAGCTCTTCGAGCTCATAAACGCCGTCCACGCCAACAACTGCATAAGAATAAGCACCGGCAAGCTCAACGACATTCTCTCTTACGCCACCGAGCGCGTTCAGCCGCCGTCCGACAAGGGCAGAAGGCTCAAGATATACTATATGACCCAGCCTTCTTCGAGCCCGCCGACCTTTGTGGTATTCGTCAATTCCTCGGAGCTGTTTCATTTCAGCTACCGCCGCTATCTCGAGAATCAGATACGCGAGGTGTTCGGCGGCCTTGAGGGAACGCCGATAAGGTTTATAGTTCGCGAGCGCGACAGTTCTGACACCAAGTAGCGAAAGGGATGCGTCATCACGGTTTACGTTATATTGCTTGCGGTCTTTGCCGCGTCATATCTTGTCGGAAGCCTCAATTCCGCGATAATAGTCACCTACCTTCTCAAGCGCAAGGATATACGCGAATACGGCAGCTTTAACGCCGGTCTCACGAATGTCTACCGCTGTTTCGGAGCTTTCACTGCGGCCGTGACCCTCGTTATGGACTTTATGAAGGGCGTCGTAGTTGTCTTCGGGACAAAAGCAGTCTATTCACTCGCGATTTTCGACGGTTTCCCGCTCGACACACTTTCGGTGTGTATGATGAGCACGCTCTTTGCCGTCCTCGGGCACTGCTTCCCCGTATTCTACCGCTTCAAGGGCGGTAAGGGGATACTCCTCGCTGCAGTCTGCATGCTTCTCACCGACCCTGTGGTGTTCCTCTGCGTTGCGGTCATGTTCGCGATAATGGTCGCGACCACAAAATATATCTCGGTAGGCTCGCTTTCGGCCTGCATAAGCTACCCGATATTCACGCTCATATGGCAGAGCGTTTCAAACGCCTTTTTGGGCGGGAGCTATGAGAATATCGGCCTGCACGTCCTGATAATTCTTCCTATGTTCCTTTTGTGCTATCTGAGGCATTTTTCAAATATACGGCACCTCTGGAGCGGTGAGGAAAAGAAATTTTACCTTCACAAAAAGGGTGAAAACGAATGAGCGCTGAAAGGAGCGATAATATGAACAGTATAGTTATCCTCGGCTCGGGAGGCTGGGGGCTCGCGCTTGCCTGCACATGCGCAAGGCTCGGTCACACCGTTACCGTATGGAGCGCATTTTCCGACGAAATAGACGCCATAAAGCGCACCGGCGAGCTAAAGGCAAAGCTGCCGGGCGTTCAGATACCAAAGTCCGTGGGGCTCACTACCGACATCTCCTGCGTTACCGGAGCCGATATCGTCCTCGTCGGGATACCCTCGGCGTTCGTCCGTTCGGTGTGCGAGCAGGCAAGGCCTTATATCAGCGAGAAAAGCATACTTGTCAGCACCGCGAAGGGTCTCGAAAGCCCGTCACTTAAAAGAATGAGCGAGATAATTTCCGAGGTCTTCCCCGAACACCGCATAGTCGTTATGAGCGGCCCCTCCCACGCCGAAGAGCTCGGCCTCGGGATACCCACTGCCGTTGCGGTCGCCTCGGAAGACAAAGACGCCGCAGAGTTTATCCAGCGCGCCTTTTCCGACAACACCCTGCGGCTCTATGTCAATTCCGACGTTATAGGCTGCGAGATAGGCGGCGCCGTCAAGAACGTTATCGCCCTCTGCTGCGGAGTTACCGACGGTCTCGGCCTCGGCGACAACACCAAGGCC
The DNA here is from genome assembly GCA_947631535.1 of uncultured Clostridia bacterium. Lineage (GTDB taxonomy): Bacteria > Bacillota > Clostridia > Oscillospirales > Ruminococcaceae > Faeciplasma. The sequence goes on from CANRLU010000014.1 coordinate 12,430, forward strand.
GCCCTGATAACCCGCGGTCTTAGCGAGATAACCCGTCTCGGAGTTGCTCTCGGCGGCAAAAAAGAGACGTTTTCCGGCCTTGCGGGGCTCGGAGACCTCGTCGTTACCTGCACGAGCATACACTCGCGCAACTACCGTGCCGGAGTGCTCATCGGCAAGGGTACCGACCCCGAAGAAGCCGTCCGCCAGGTGGGAACCGTCGAGGGCTACGCCTGCGCGAGAGCCACCCTCGCCCTCGCCGAAAAGCTCGGCGTTTCAATGCCGATAACCGCCGAGATAAATCAGATCCTCTTTGAGGGGCAGCCGGCGCGTCAGGGCATCTCAGACCTAATGAGCCGTCCTGCCGGCGCGGAATAACGCCATACTTCAAGATAAAAACGCATTGCCCGTAGGTTTTTGACTTACGGGTAAATTTTTTATAAAAGCGTCTTTACATTTTCCGATTTTTAGTGTATTATATCTATATGAGAATATCTTTCGGAAAGGAAAAGTGATAATATGGCTCCGGTATATAAAAGAGTCCTTTTAAAGCTCAGCGGTGAATCGCTCGCAGGCAAAAAGGGCAGCGGTCTCGATTTCGACGAGATCACTAAAATCTGCCAAGGCATCAAAAAGGCCTACGACGCCGGCGTGCAGATAGGAATAGTCGTGGGCGGAGGAAACTTCTGGCGCGGCCGTTCAAGCGGCTCTATGGACCGCACCAGGGCCGACCACATAGGCATGCTCGCCACGGCTATGAACGCTCTTGCCGTCGCCGACGTTCTGGAATCTATGGGGATAGACGTAAGAGTGCAGACCTCTATCTTTATGCAGCAGGTCGCCGAGCCCTATATCAGAGCAAGGGCGGTAAGGCACCTTGAAAAGGGCAGGGTAGTCATCTTCGGCTGCGGGACCGGCAATCCCTTCTTCTCGACCGATACCGCTTCATCGCTCCGCGCCGCCGAAATTGAGGCCGACGTTATGCTCAAAGCCACTATGGTAGACGGCGTATACGATAAAGACCCGCATAAATTTGAAGACGCCGTGAAGTATTCCACTCTCACGCTCGAAGAGGTCCTTGCGCAGCACCTCGGTGTTATGGACAGCACCGCCGCCGCCATGTGCGCAGACAATTCGATACCGATAATCGTCTTTTCGATCTCCGACCCCGATAACATCTACCGCGCCTGCATGGGCGAAGACGTAGGAACACTCGTAAAATAACCTTGCCAAAATATATTTTATCATCTGAAAGGAGCAGTAAAAATGAAAGACGTACTGAATAACGCCAAGGAAAGAATGGAAAAGACAATGAAGGTCCTCGCCTCGGACTTTGCCGCCATAAGGGCAGGACGTGCCAATCCCGCGGTTCTTGACCGCATTATGGTAGACTACTACGGCACTCCCACTCCCATTCAGCAGATGGCCGCCGTATCGGTGTCCGACGCTCGGGTGCTCGTTATCCAGCCTTGGGACAAGTCTTCGCTCAAGTCCATCGAGAAGGCCATTCAGGCCTCAGACCTCGGCATCAATCCTTCAAACGACGGCTCCGTTATCCGTCTCACATTCCCGCAGCTCACCGAGGAGCGCCGCAAGGAGCTCTCAAAGGAGATAAAGAAGCTCGGCGAGGAATCCAAAGTTGCCGTCCGCGCCATTCGCCGCGACTCCAACGAAAAGATAAAGACTATGAAGAAGAACGGCGACCTCACCGAAGACGACGTAAAGGAATTCGATAAGGACATTCAGAAGCTTACCGACAAATACGTCGCCAATATCGACGATGCCGTGGCCGTAAAGGAAAAGGAAATAATGACCGTTTGACGGCCGTTTCATAAAGGCTCCGAACAGCCCCGACAAGGGGGCTGTTTTGGAGTTGCCGATTATCTGTCAGGAGTTTTTATGCCTTTGATTTCTAAATACGAAGCCGTTCTTCCGCGCCACATAGCCTTTATAATGGACGGCAACGGCCGCTGGGCCAAAAAGAGGGGTCTGCCGCGCACTGCCGGTCACCGCGAGGGTGCGAAGACCCTGCGCAGGCTTATCCGCGACCTTGACGACATAGGCATTGAATATGCCACCTTTTACGCTTTTTCAACTGAAAACTGGAAGCGCTCCGACGAAGAGGTCTCGGCGCTTATGAAGCTTTTGGAGGAGAACCTCGACGACCTCGTGAACTACGAGAACGAGAATATCCGCCTCCGCTTTATAGGCGGACGAGAGCGTCTCTCGCAGGTCCTGCGCGATAAGATGGAGGAGGCGGAGCGCCGCTCCTGCGACCGCACCGGCCTTACCGTCACACTTGCGATAAATTACGGCGGCAGGGACGACATAGTTAGGGCGGCAAAAAAGGCTTCCGAGCTCATAAGAGACGGTTTTTTGAAGCCCGAAGAGCTCACCGAGGATACCTTTGAATCGCTTTTGCAGACCGCAGATATCCCTCCCGTAGACCTTATGGTGCGCACCGGCGGTGAGCTCAGGCTCTCGAATTTCCTCACCTGGCAGACGACCTATTCCGAGTTGTATTTCTGCGACACCCTTTGGTGCGACTTTACAAAAAAAGACCTTGAAAAGGCGATCGGGGAGTTTTCCAAGAGAAACCGCCGATTCGGAGATGCGAAATGAAGACAAGGATAATTTCCGGCGCGGTGGGGATAGCGCTTCTTGCGGTGCTTCTCTGGCTCCGCACCACCGTTGTTTTCGGCATAGCGCTTGCGCTCGTCGGGGCGCTGATGTCGTATGAGCTTTTCCGCGCCGAAAAGCTTGATAAGGAATACGCCCTGCTCGCTTCGGGAGCGCTTTACGCCTTTATTTGTCCGCTTTTGGCGTATACCGAGGGCTTCGGCGGGCTGCTTCCGTATATTGCCGTCACTTTTGCATATATTGTTATCTGTCAGACCGTCCTGCTGATAAGGCATAAGTCCGCGCCCGCGGGGAAGTTCTTTATCTGCGAGGCCTACACGGTAATAGCCGTCTCCTGCACGACTTCGCTCGCGCAGATGGTAAGGCTCTCGGGCAAAGGCAGCCTCGCGCCGATAATTATGACCTGCCTCGGCGCCTGGGTGGCCGACAGCGGAGCTTATTTTGCCGGAACATTTTTGGGAAAGCACAAGCTCTGCCCCGAGATAAGCCCGAAAAAGACGGTCGAGGGGCTTATGGGCGGAGTTTTGGCAAATGCCGTGGTCTTTGCGCTCGCACCGCTGTTCATCGGCGGCGAATTAAATGCGCTGACGTTTGTGATCTATGCGCTCTGCGGCGTCTGCTGCTGCTTCCTTGGGCTGCTCGGAGACCTCACCGCCTCGCTGATAAAGCGCGACGCCGGTATAAAGGACTTCGGCAACATAATGCCGGGTCATGGCGGCGCTATGGACCGCTTCGACAGCCTTGTTTACATAGCTCCGTTTATGCTTTTTATCGAGCTTATCAAGTGAGGTGACCCTGCGTGAAAACCGTTTCGATCCTCGGCTCCACCGGTGCCATAGGCGTTCAGGCGCTCGACGTCGTCAAAATGCATGGCTATAAAGTCGCAGCGCTCGCAGCAAAGTCGGATATACATAAGCTCGCCGGTCAGATCCGCGAGTTTATGCCGGAGTATGCCTGCATCTACGACGCGGACAAAGCCGACGCGCTCTATTCTCTCGTCAAGGATACCGGCGTTAAGATCCTCACCGGAATGGACGGGCTCTGTAAAGCTGCTTCGCTTGACAGCGCCGATCTTGTTTTGAACGGCGTCGTCGGAACAATCGGTCTTAGGCCGACTTTAGCGGCAATAGAGGCCGGAAAAGACCTCGCTCTTGCCAATAAAGAGGCTCTCGTTTCGGGCGGGGACCTCGTTATGGACGCCGTCAGGCGTAAAGGCGTAAACCTTTACCCGGTGGACAGCGAACATTCCGCGATATTCCAGTGCCTGCAAGGCTCGCGCAGGCAGGACGTCAAAAAGATCCTCCTCACCGCCTCGGGCGGACCGTTCTTCGGAAAGACCAAGGAGGACATGCGCGGCGTTACCGTTGAGCAGGCGCTCGCGCACCCCACCTGGAAGATGGGCAAAAAGATAACCGTTGACTCCGCGACCCTTATGAACAAGGGTCTTGAGTATATAGAGGCTATGAGGCTCTTCGGGGTCTCGGCCGACGAGATCGAGATAGTTATCCACCGTGAGAGCGTCATACACTCTGCGGTCGAGTTCCGCGACGGCGCCGTGATAGCTCAGCTCGGCGTGCCGGATATGCGCATACCTATCCAGTATGCTCTGACATATCCCGAGCGCCTCGAAAGCCCCACAAAGAGCCTATCTCTCTTTGATTACGGCAGGCTGACCTTCTTTAAGCCCGACTTTGAGGCATTCGACTGCATAAAAACTGCGCTCAAGGCGGCTGCCCTCGGCGGGACTGCTCCCGCCACGGTGAGCGGCGCCGACGAAGTCGCGGTAGGTCTGTTTTTAGACGGAAAAATCGGCTTTTTGGACATCGGCAGGCTCGTGAGCGGAGCGCTCGAGTGCTCCGAAATAAAGGATATCCGCTCGGTCTCGGACGTCACCGACGCCGTCGAGGCCGCGGGCGAATACGTAAAATCGGCATACAAAAGCGGTCTTTAAGTTATGGAAATGAGGTAATAGCTTGACTGTTCTTTATATCATTATTGCAATTCTGGTCTTCGGGATAATAATAATCATCCACGAGGCGGGGCATTTTGCGGCCGCCAAGGCCTGCGGCGTAAAGGTGAACGAGTTCGCCATAGGAATGGGCCCTAAGCTCATAGGCTGGGGCAAAGGGGAGACCAAATACGCCCTTCGGCTTCTGCCTATAGGCGGATTCGTCTCGATGGAGGGCGAGGACGCCGATTCTGGCGACCCGCGCGCCTTCGGCAAAAAGCCGGTCTGGAAGAGGCTGATAATCGTCTGCGCGGGGGCAGTTATGAACCTCGTTCTCGGATTCGTGATACTTCTTATCGTAACTTCCTGCGGCAATGCCGTGACCACCACCCGCGTGGCAGGCTTTTACTCCGACGATTCTCCCTCTCACGTCAGCGGCCTTGAAGTTGGGGACAGGATAGTGAAGGTAAACGGTCTGCGCGTCTTCTGCGACACCGATATCTCCTATCAGTTCCAGCTCGACGCCGACCGCACCTTTGAAATGGAGGTCATACGCAGCGGTCAGCGCGTAACGCTCCCTGCGGTGCACTTTGACGGCACCGAAACCGACGACGGCACCTCCGGACTTATCATCGACTTCTATGTTGCGGGTGACAAGGTGACCCCCTTGACAGTCATAAGCTACTCCGGCCGCAAATTCGTTTCCGTCGCGAGAATGATATGGCTCACCCTCTTCGACCTTCTGCGCGGCAGATACACCATAAACGACCTCTCCGGCCCCGTCGGGATAGTCGGCGCAATAGGCAGCGTAGTCGGCTCGACCTCGCAGGGAGTGGCCGTCGGCGAGATGCTTCTCAATTTAATGTCGCTGGTGGTATTCATCACCGTAAACGTCGGAATATTCAATCTTTTGCCGATTCCCGCGCTCGACGGCGCCCGCGCGTTCTTCCTTATCATCGAGCTCATTCGCCGCAAACCGATGAAAGCCGAGGTCGAGGGAGCGATACACTTTGTGGGGCTTATGCTGCTGTTCGGGCTGATGATAGTCGTCACCGTGCTCGACATTATGAAGCTGCTGTGAGGAAGATAAAATGCGAAAAGTAAAACCTGTAAAGCTAAAAAACCTTACGCTCGACGGCAGGCATATATATGTCCAGTCGATGCTCAACGTCCCTTCGGGAGACGTTTCGGGGAACGTCGCTCAGGCTAAGGCGCTCGAAGCCGCCGGCTGTGAGATAATCCGCGTATCTATCCCAGATGCAGCGGCTCTGGAGCTCATTCCCGCGATAAAAAGCGAGATATCCGTCCCGCTTGTTGCGGACATTCACTTCGACTACAGGCTCGCCCTCGGAGCCGCCGAACGGGGGATAGATAAAATACGCATCAACCCCGGAAACATCGGTTCGACCGAGCGTGTAAAGGCGGTTGCCGACGCCTGCAAAAAGCGCGGCATACCCATAAGAATAGGCGTGAACAGCGGCTCGCTCGAAAAATCCCTCCTCGAAAAATACGGCTCGCCGACGGCGGAAGCACTCTGCGAGAGCGCGATGGGGGAGATCAGAGAGCTCGAGCGCTGCGATTTTGATGACATCGTGGTATCGCTCAAATCCTCCGACGTTCGCCGCACGATAGAGGCCTACCGCCTCATTTCCGAGATGACCGACCACCCGCTCCACCTCGGAGTCACCGAGGCGGGTACATATAAGGCCGGACTCATAAAGTCGGCGATAGGCATAGGCTCGCTTTTAGCCGACGGAATAGGCGAGACGATACGCGTCTCGCTCACCGATGACCCCGTTAAGGAGGTCGAGGCGGGGTATGATATCCTGCGGGCGCTCGGGCTCACAAAAGGGGTAAAGATCGTCTCCTGCCCGACCTGCGGCCGCACCAAGATAGACCTCATTTCTCTTGCCCATAGGGTGGAGGAGGCCGTAAAGGGGCTCGACAAAGACATCACCGTGGCGGTAATGGGCTGCGTGGTGAACGGACCCGGAGAGGCCAAAGAGGCCGATATAGGTCTTGCCGGCGGCGACGGCTGCGCGGTAATATTCAAAAAAGACGAGATAATAGGAAAGTTCCCCGAGGAAGAGGCCCTCGGAGCGCTTCTTAGGGAAATAGACAAACTCTGACGGAATTTTAAAGGCTGGTAGGATCAATGGAAAAAAGGGTAGCTGACTTTTTTGCCGCATATCTTGAGGATATGCCGGTATCTGTCCGCGACGGGACTATACGCCGCATGGCGTTTTCCCGCGACAAAACCTCGCTCGCGGTGGAGGTCGATTTTTCTCACACCGTCTCTTTCGGCGATATCAGGGCTTTTGCCGATGTTTTAAGGACAAAGCTCGGCCTTCGCGATGCGTTTGTCGTGCCCAAATATCCGAGCGAGCTGTTCTCGGTATCTGCTATGCCGGACATTATCGAGGAGCTCAAGCGGCGCGTACCGGTGAACGGCTTTTTGGACAACGCCGACTATGAATTTTCAGACGGCGAGCTTAAGATAGACCTTAAAAACGGCGGCGAGACGCTTTTGCGCTCAGCGGGATTTGAAGATGCTCTTTCAAAGATAATTTACAGCCATTTTGCTGTCAGGGCGAATATAAAGCTCTCGGGAAATCTCACCGTTGACAGCGGCGAGCATTTTCGCATTCACGACGAAATGCTCGAAAAGCTCACGCCTCCGCCCCCACCGCCGTCGTTTGCGGACAGCCGGCCCCGCGACGAGCAGGCCGCTATGCTCGATTACAGCATAGATATCCCCGGAATAGAGCTTGAAAGCGGAGCAACGGCGGTTATGGGCAGGGAGATCCGCACCGACGCCCCGCCCGCGAATATGGCCGATGTAAACGACAATAGCGGCAAAATTACCGTCGTCGGCGATATTTTCGACATAAACTCCCGCACCACCCGCGACGCCAAGCGAATGATAATCACCGTAATGATAACCGATTATAAAGGCTCGGCAACGGTAAAGATAATCGAGCTCACCAAGAAGGCCGAGGCGATACTCGACTCGCTCAAAGTCGGGCAGACCATTGCCGTGAACGGCGAAGTCGTCTTCGATTCTTACGACAACGACATAAATATCAAGCCTCGCGACATAAGCATAGTAAAAAGGATAAAGACGACCGACGACGCCGAAGTGAAGCGCGTCGAGCTGCACTGCCACACCAATATGTCCACGATGGACGGCATCACTCCCGTCGCCGACATAGTGCGCCGCGCATACGAATGGGGAATGTCGGCGATAGCCATAACCGACCACGGAGTTGTCCAGAGCTTCCCCGACGCCATGTATGAGACCGACTCGATACGCAAAAAGGGCGGGGAGTTCAAGATAATATACGGCCTCGAAGCCTATCAGGTGAACGACGAAGTCTCGGTCACCGTCGGCCCCGACGCAAGAAAGCTCTCGGACGAATTTGTTGTCTTCGACCTTGAGACCACCGGCCTTTCGGCGGCGAACGAGAAGATAATCGAGATCGGCGCCGTAAAGGTGAAAGACTTTACCGTCGTTGACCGAATGAATACTTTCGTTGACCCCGAGCGGCCCATTCCGGGCAGGATAATCGAGCTCACGAATATCCGCGACGATATGGTAAAGGGCGCTCCGAAAGAGCAGGAGGCGCTCGAGCGGTTCATTGAGTTCTGCGGCGAGAATCCTGTTCTTGTCGCCCACAACGCTTCGTTCGACACTTCGTTTATAAAAGCCGCCGCCGAGCGCTGCGGCAAGGCTTTTGACTTTACATACATCGACACCGTTCCTTTCTCCCGCGCGATGCTCCCCACGAGCTCGAAGCACACTCTCGACGCCGTGGCGAAGGCTTTGGGCCTCGGGAACTTCAACCACCACCGTGCCTGCGACGATGCCGAAATGAACGCCAATATATTCATCGTGCTCTCGCAGCGCCTTTTGGAGCGCGACCCTTCGGCAAACGTCGGCAATCTTAACGCGCTCCTCACCGGCGGGGACATAAACCATCTGCCCACATACCATCAGATCATAATCGCCAAGAACAAGGTCGGCCTCAAAAACCTTTACAAGCTCGTTTCCTATTCAAACCTCAACTATTACTATAAATACCCGCGTATCCCGAAGTCGGAGCTTATAAAGCACCGCGACGGCCTTATCGTCGGCAGTGCCTGCGAGGCGGGCGAGCTTTTCAGAGCGGTCTTCCAGGGCAAGCCGTGGGAAGATCTCCTTGAGATAGCGCGTTTTTACGATTACCTCGAGATACAGCCTATAGGCAACAATATGTTTATGCTCCGAAACGGCAGCGTGAGCAGCGTCGAGCAGCTTAAGGACTTCAACCGCACGATAGTTAAGCTCGGCGAAGAGCTCGGAATACCCGTTGTTGCCACCGGCGACGTTCATTTTCTCAATAAAGAAGACGGCATCTTCCGCAGTATCCTCACATCCGTTATGTATGCCGATTCCGACACACAGGCGCCGCTCTATCTGAAGACTACCAAGGAGATGCTCGAGGAGTTCTCCTATCTCGGAGAGGAAAAGGCCTATGAAGTCGTTGTGACCAATTCCAACCTCATCGCCGATATGACCGACCCCGAGCTCCGCGCCTTCCCGAAGGGCACCTTTACGCCCCATATCGACGGCGCCGACGAGGAGCTCACCGAGATATGCTGGCGCAGAGCCAAGGAGATCTACGGCGACCCTCTGCCCGATATCGTTTATAAGCGCCTCGACAAAGAGCTGACCTCGATAATAGAGCACGGTTTTGCCGTCCTCTACGTCATCGCGAAGCGCCTTGTCGCCGACTCGGTAGAGCACGGCTATCAGGTGGGCTCGCGAGGCTCGGTAGGCTCAAGCTTTGTCGCCTCAATGTGCGGCATATCCGAGGTAAACCCGCTGGTGCCCCACTACGTCTGCCCGAACTGCCACCACTCCGAGTTCTTCACCGACGGCTCCTACGGCTCGGGCTTCGACCTTCCCCCGAAAAACTGTCCCGAGTGCGGCACGGATATGAGCCGCGACGGCCACGATATCCCGTTTGAGACCTTCCTCGGCTTCCACGGCGACAAGTCGCCCGATATCGACCTCAACTTCTCGGGGGAGTATCAGTCGTCGGCCCACAAATTCACCGAAGTCCTCTTCGGCGCAGAAAACGTCTTCAAGGCGGGGACCATTTCCACCGTCGCCGAAAAGACCGCTTACGGCTATGTTATGAAATACCTCGAAGAGCACGGCAAAACGGTCAGCAACGCCGAAATCACCCGTCTTACGAACGGCTGCACCGGCATCAAGCGCACGACGAGCCAGCACCCCGGCGGAATGGTGGTCATTCCCTCTGAATACGAGGTATACGACTTCACGCCGGTTCAGCACCCCGCCGAAAAGACGGATTCCGACATAATCACCACCCACTTCGACTTCAACTCCCTTCACGACACCATTCTCAAGCTCGACGAGCTCGGCCACGATGTCCCGACGATATACAAATATCTCGAAGACCTCACCGGCCTTAAGATCACCGACACGCCTATGAGTGACGAAAAGGTGTATTCGCTCTTCACATCGCCCGAGGCGCTCGGCGTGACCGAGGAAGAGCTCGGCTGGTCTAACGGCACGCTCGCGATCCCCGAAATGGGCACGCCCAACACCCGCGATATGCTCCGCGAGACTAAGCCGAAGTGCTTTGCCGACCTTTTGCAGATATCCGGCCTCTCCCATGGCACCGACGTGTGGCAGGGCAACGCCCGCGACCTCATCAACAACGGCACCTGTACGATAGACCAGGTCATCGGCACGCGCGACAGCATAATGACATACCTTATCTACCACGGGGTAGAGGAGAGCCTCTCCTTCAAGATAATGGAGATAGTCAGAAAGGGCAACGCGCCAAAGCTTTTGACCGACGAGATGAAGCAGACGATGCGCGACCACGGCGTCCCCGAGTGGTATATCGAGAGCTGTATGAAGATAAAATACATGTTCCCGAAGGCTCACGCCGCCGCTTATGTCATCGCGGCCATAAGGCTCGCGTGGTTCAAGGTATACCGCCCGCTCGAATTCTACGCCGCGATATTCACCGTCCGAGGAGAAGACTTCGACGCCGAAACGGCTATCCGCGGAAAGCTCGCCGCAAGATATAAGATCGACGAGCTCCAGCAGATGGGCAAGGAGCGCTCCGCCAAGGACACCGGCACTATGGAAACTCTGCTTATAATCAACGAGATGCTCTGCCGCGGCTACGAATTCCTGCCGATAGATATTTACAAGTCCCACGCCACCATATATAAAATAGAAGACGGCAAGCTCAGGCTGCCGTTCATATCCCTCTCCGGCGTAGGCGATAAGGCCGCGCAGGCGCTCTATGCCGCCGCGCAGAAGGGCAGCTTCGTATCCATAGAGGAGTTCGCCCTCGAATCGGGCGTCTCAAAGACGGTCATTGAGCAGCTCGCGTCGCTCGGGGCTTTCGGCGATATGCCCGAGACCTCCCAGATGACTTTATTCTGACTTCGTCCCTTTTTAAAGTAACTATTCCGTCCCCGCCTGAATAATATGTAGAGAAGTTTCAGAACTTTAATACTTATTCAGGAGGATCTATATGGCAGAATTTGCTAACAATCCCTACGGCTTCAAAGAAGCGGTAACGATCCAGGCCGAACGCGTTTTCGACAGCTGCTCAGACCGCGATTGCCTTGAGGATCTCGAAGTAGTATTTCCGGATTTCGAGTCAAATCAGCTCGTAAACGAAGCGGCCTATGCAAAAGCCCGCTGCTGCGAAGTCACGAGCGCCTATTTCTCGATAGAGCCTATCCAGTTCAACAAGGGCTTCTATTCGGTGGATATTACTTACACGTTCAATATCGAGGTAGAGCTCTCGGCGAGCACGTCGGCGGCGGCTCCCACAAACGTCGTGAACGGCACCGCCGCGTTCACCAAAAAGGTGATACTCTACGGCAGCGAGGGCGGCACAAAGCTCTTTACCTCTGAAGCCAACGGCGCAGTGAGCCAGAACGGCTGCTGCTACAACAACCCGCCGAGGGCCACCGTTGCCGTTGCCGACCCGATAGTTCTCGGCTTGAGGCTCGTGACTATACCCGCCTTCAGCGCCTGCACCGACGCCACCTGCGAGACTGCAGTGACCGTCCCTTCCCGCAAGATGATTTGCGTCACTCTCGGAATGTTCTCGATAGTATCGCTTTCAAGGAGCGTTCCCGTGATGATCCCCGCCTTCGATTACGAGGTGCCTTCAAAGGAGTGCACCTCTGCCACCGAAAGCCCTTGCGAGCTGTTCGACAGGATCAGCTTCCCCACGAGCGAGTTTTTCCCCAAGAGCCTTGAAGACTCCGCCTCAAACAACGGCTGCGGCTGCGCGGGAAGCGACTGCAAATAAAAATAAGCGATAAGGCATTTATAAATCGTGTCGCCCCGTCATATAATTTGGCGGGGTGATATTTAATGCAGTGCACACTTTCGGAACTCAGAAGAAAAGAAATAGTAGACACCAAAACGGGCGCGATCCTCGGCAGGGCAGACGACATAAGTTTTGACACCGAGACCGCCGAAATAAGCTCGATGATAGTTTACGGCCGACCGAAGTTCTTCGGCTTTTTGGGACGCGACAGCGATCTTTCGGTGAAATTTGAGGATATAAGCCTCATCGGTAAGGACGCTATTTTGGTCACCGCCGCGCAATATCTGCCGCAGAACGACGGAAAGAGCGCCGCAAAGGAAGAAAAATTCGGGTTTTGATAAAAATTTCCGAAAAAGACTTGCATTTTTTCGGAAACCATGCTATAATGCTTCGGTAATTCGCACGCATGCTCTTTTGCAGAGGTCGCCGTTTACGGTGTGTATGCAAGCTAAGGGCGGCGGAGGATAACAATAAAAAACCAAACAGGAGGTTACTGCAAATGTCAGTAGTATCAATGAAACAGCTTCTCGAAGCGGGCGTCCATTTCGGGCACCAGACGAGAAGATGGAACCCGAAGATGGCACCTTACATCTTCACCGAAAGAAACGGCATCTATATCATCGACCTTCAGAAGACGGTCCGCAAGCTTGAAGAAGCTTACATGTTCGTCCGCGACCTCTCGGCCGAGGGCGGCGAGATCCTCTTTGTCGGCACCAAGAAGCAGGCAGGGGATTCTATCCGCGAGGAGGCCCTCAGAGCCAACGCCCATTATGTAAACGCCCGCTGGCTCGGCGGTATGATGACCAACTTCAAGACCATCCAGACGAGGATCAAGAGGCTCGAGCAGCTCCACAAGATGGAGACCGACGGCACCTTTGACCTTCTCCCCAAGAAGGAAGTCGTAAAGCTCCAGCTCGAGATCGAAAAGCTCGAGAAATATCTCGGCGGCATCAAGAACATGCAGAAGCTCCCCGCAGCTCTGTTCATCGTTGACCCCAAGAGGGAAAAGATCGCCGTATCCGAGGCAAGAAAGCTAGGTATCCCCGTTGTAGCCATCGTCGATACCAACTGCGACCCCGATGAGGTCGATTACGTTATCCCCGGCAACGACGACGCTATCCGCGCCGTAAAGCTCATCTCGGGCGCCATTGCCGACGCCATCATTGAGGGACGTCAGGGCGAGACTTCGGCTCCCGCCGAAGAGGAAGCGGCTCCCGCAGAGGAGACCGAGGAATAATCAGTCAAAAGATCGGGGCAGGGCAACACCTGCCCCCTATCGGGATATATCACATTTAATAAAACTGAAAGGAATGTAAACTATATGGCAAATATTACCGCTAAGGACGTTTCGACTCTCCGCGAGAGAACCGGCGTAGGTATGATGGACTGCAAAAAGGCTCTCGTCGAGGCCGACGGAGACTTTGAAAAAGCTATAGTGATACTTCGCGAAAAGGGTCTTGCCACCCAGGCAAAGAAGGCCGGCAGAGTTGCCGCCGAGGGCCTTGTCATCGCGGCTGTCGAGGGTAACGTCGGCGCCATCGTCGAGGTCAACTCCGAGACCGACTTCGTCGCCAATACCGACGATTTCAGAAACTTTGTAAACACCGTTGTAAAGACCGTTATCGAGGTCAACCCCGCCGACGTCGAGGCGCTCAAGGCCGCCAAGGCTTCCGGCTCCGAGAGGACCGTAAACGAGGAGCTTCAGGAACTCTTCCTCAAGATAAGAGAGAACATTCAGATCCGCAGATTTGCCCGTCTCGAGGGAACTCTTGTTTCCTACGTTCACGGCGGCGGCAGAATAGGCGTTCTCGTCAAGCTCGACACCGACCTCGGCGAAAAGGCTCTTGTCTGCGGCAAGGACGTTGCCCTACAGGTCACATCTATGAACGCCTCCTACCTCGACCGCGACCACGTTCCCGCCGAAGTTCTTGAAGGCGAAAAGAAGATAATGCTCGCTCAGATGGCCGAAGACCCCAAGATGAAGAACAAGCCCGAGCAGGTCCTCGCGAAGATAGTCGAGGGCAAGATCGGCAAGTATTACACCGAGAACTGCCTCGTAGACCAGGAATTCATCAAGGACGGCGACCTTACCGTCGGCAAGTATGTCGAGAAGTGCGCCAAGGAGCTCGGCGGCTCCATCAAGATCGCCGACTATGTCCGCTATGAGCGCGGCGAAGGCATCGCTAAGAGAGAAGACAACTTTGCTGACGAAGTTGCTTCGATGATCAAGTAAGATTTTTTCTGCATAAGCATAACGGCGAATAGGTGAGAGCCTGTTCGCCGTTTTGAATAAGCGGGAGGACATTCATGAACTATCAGTACATAAATTCCGAGACGATAGACCGCTGGGTCGAGGAGGGCTGGGAGTGGGGGATACCGATAACCCACGAGACCTATCTTAAGGCTCTCTGCGGCGATTGGGACGTGCTCCTCACGCCGACGAAGCCGGTCCCGCACGGCTGGTTGGGCGATATAGCTGGCAAAAAGCTCTTGGGGCTCGCCTCGGGAGGCGGTCAGCAGATGCCGATTTTTGCGGCTTTGGGCGCCGACTGCACCGTCCTCGATTATTCCGACCGCCAGCTTGATTCCGAGCGAACGGTTTCGGCCCGCGAAGGCTATGAAATAAAGATAATAAAGGCGGACATGACAAAGCCCCTGCCTTTTTCCGACGGCGAGTTTGACATTATATTTCACCCTGTCTCGAACTGCTACATCGAGAAAGTCGAGCCGGTTTTTAAAGAATGTTACCGCATATTAAAGTCCGGCGGCAGGCTTCTTTCGGGGCTTGACAACGGTGTGAACTTCCTTGTTGACGACGACGAATCAAAAATCGTAAATACATTGCCGGTCAACCCGCTTAAAGATCCCGAACGGCTCAAATCGTTTTTGGGCGACGACTGCGGCGTGCAGTTTTCACACACGCTTGAGGAGCAGATAGGCGGGCAGCTGAGAGCGGGATTTGTCTTAAAGGACATCTATGAGGACACGAACGGCTCGGGCTATCTTCACGAGCACAATATCCCGTGTTTTTTGGCGACATTATCAATAAAGCCGGAGGATAAATGATGTTTTACCACGCTTCACAGACCGGCGGGATTACCGTCCTTGAGCCTCGCGTGTCGAACCATCACCGACCGCTTATCTACTTCTCAAAAAAGCGGGAGAACGTCTTGGCGTATCTTTCAAACGCCATTCAGAAATTCTGCCTCGAAAACGGCTTTGAAAACAGCGGTGTCTGGACAAAATGGGCGGCTTACGGCTTCGACCCCGACGGCATACTGCGCGTAGAGGAATATTATCCCAACGCGACCGAGCTGACCTATAAGGGCGTTTCGGGGTATATTTACAGTGCCGAAGACGTCCGAGACAGCGGTTTTGAAATAAAGATACCCGACGCGGTCACGTCAGACGTGCCGGTAGAAGTTTTGAGCTGCGAATTTGTTCCAGATGCTTATGAAGCCATTCTTGACGCCCGAGAAAAGGGACTTCTGAGAATTCTCAGGTTTGAAGACGTCACCGAAAAGGGGCATCGCTGGATAGAGCGCACCGTACGCGAGGAATATGCCGGCGCGGCGCCGGATTACAGGTTCTTTTTAAAGGCAAAATTTCCGGAAATACTTAAAGACATAAAGTGAGGGCGAAAAATGCAGAATCTTCATGACCCCGCGGTCATAAAGGACATACTTTCACGCCACGGGTTCACGTTTTCAAAAAAGCTCGGGCAAAACTTCCTGATAAATCCTACGGTCTGTCCGCGAATTGCCGAGCTCGGCGGAGCCCGAGAGGGGAGCGGAATAATCGAGATAGGCCCCGGCATAGGCGTTCTCACGAACGAGCTCTGCAAGCGCGCCGAGAAGGTCGTCGCAATAGAGCTCGACAGCAGGCTTATCCCGATACTCGGGGAAACGCTTTCGGAGCACAAAAACCTTAAAGTCATCAATGCCGACGTCCTCGGCCTCGACCTCAAAAAGCTCGTAGACGATGAGCTTAAGGGGCTCGAGGTGTCGGTCTGCGCAAATCTGCCCTATTACATCACATCGCCGATAATTATGAAGCTTTTGCAGGACAGGCTCCCGATAAAAGCGATAACGACTATGGTCCAGCGCGAGGCGGCTCAGCGGCTCTGTGCGCCTCTCGGGAGCAGGGAATCGGGCGCGGTGACCGTCGCGGTGGAGTTTTACAGCGAGGCTGAAAAGCTGTTCGACGTCTCCCGCGGGAGCTTTATGCCCTCCCCACAGGTTGACAGCTCGGTGATACGGCTCGCCATTCGCGAAAACACCCCCGACGTTGGCGACGAAGCGCTGTTTTTCCGCATCGTGAGAGGTATCTTCACCCTGCGGCGCAAAACCGTCTTAAACGCATTGAGCGGTTCTATGGGGATAGACAAGCCTGCGGCTTTGCGCGTGCTCGAGCGCGCGGGGATAGAGCCCACGCTCCGCCCCGAAGAGCTCGATATGCAGAGCCTTGCGGCACTCTGTCGGGCGTATGTGGAGGAGTGCGCGGGCTGATGGTTTCGGCATTGGGTCTGCGCCTTGGTGCGGCGAAGCCCGCCGCGCTTCGCGCGGTCCCCGCGCGGCTCCGCCGCGCAGGGCAGCCGCCCTGCGGGCGGCTCGGGCTTCGCCCTCGGAGCGGCTGCGGTTAGCTGCTAAGCCTTTTTGTTTGCCTCGCTCGCCGCTCGGCAAACAGGGGACCAATGCGGCGTCTGAGTTTGTGAAAACCGTACTGCCTGCACGCCGCATAAGTCGTTCGCTTCGCTCTCGGCCCGAATGCTCTGCGCCTTGACCCCGCAAGCCGAGATACGCGATTATTTCTCCGCAAGCTCCCCGAGCCAATCCGAAACGGCGAGGGAGAGCGAGCGGCGAGAAATAACGCTTATCTTTTTTAAAAAGGCTTGACCGAAAACTTTTGAGGTTTATGCGCACAAATCAATCGTTTGTGCACCCCTTATCCCCTTGACATTCTCGCATTAACGCACTATAATATTTTCTGTATTTTTTAAGGAAGGAGCGTCTCAAATGAAATATTTGATAGACGAAATTTATAAAAGCGTCCGCGGGCTCGAACCGAAGCCCGAACTTTGCAGCGGCGCCGATGTCACCCTCGAGGGCTGGATAAGGACTAACCGCTCCTCGAATAAGATCGGCTTCATCTTTTTAAGCGACGGTTCCTGCTTCTCCTGCTGCCAGATAGTCTACGAGGAGGAAAAGCTCGCCAACTACGCCGTTATCTCAAAGCTTCTCACTGGCTGCTCGGTAAAGGTTACGGGCAAGCTCGTGATCACCGAGGGCGCAAAGCAGCCCTTTGAGGTCAACGCCTCACAAGTCGAACTTTTGGGCGACTGCGATGCCTCCTACCCGATGCAGAAGAAGCGCCACAGCCTCGAATTTCTCCGCGAGATACCCCATCTTAGGCCCCGCACGAATACCTTTATGGCGGTCTTCAAGGTGCGTTCGGTGGTCTCGCAGTCGCTTCACGAATTCTTCCGCAAAAACGGCTTCACCTATATCCACACCCCGATAATCACCGGCAACGACGCCGAGGGCGCGGGCGAGTGCTTCACCGTCACCACCCGCAACGACGGCAACTATCAGGAAGACTTCTTCGGAAAGCACGCCTGCCTGACCGTTTCGGGTCAGCTCCACGTTGAGCCGTTCGCGCTCTCGTTCGGCAAGGTCTACACCTTCGGTCCGACCTTCCGAGCCGAAAACTCCAACACTCCCTATCACGCCTCCGAGTTCTGGATGATCGAGCCCGAAATGGCTTTCTGCGACCTCAAGGGCGATATGGCGGTTATGGAGGCTATGCTCAAATACGTCATCAACGACGTTTTAACGAGCTGCCCCGACGAACTCGAATTTCTCAACAGCTTCGTCGCCGAAAAGCACGACCTCATCGAGAAGCTTAAGAGCGTTGTAAGCTCCGACTTCAAGGTGATAACCTACACCGAGGCAGTAGACGCGCTCATCGCGAGCGGCGAGAAGTTCGAGAACCCCGTCTCCTGGGGAATGGACTTCAACAAAGAGCATGAGGTCTATATCTGCGAGAAGATCGCCAAGGGTCCCGTATTCCTTATAGACTTCCCGAAGGACATCAAGGCGTTTTATATGAAGCTCAACCCCGACGGCAAGACCGTCGCTGCCTGCGACCT
>CANRLU010000015.1 GCA_947631535.1 uncultured Clostridia bacterium
GTTATACAAGCGTGTGAGAAAGCTGAGTACTGACGAATATATTCATCTGTTGAATACCTATTCCGATCACTGCGCGCTGGAGCCGTCTCTTAAAGAAGAGTTTGAATCCGAAATGCTAAAGGCTGTAGACGAAGTCGGCGGCTTTATCAATATTTACGATACCGTAGATCTTTATCTTGCGCAAAAGCCGTAAGGCGGCCGATGCGCCGCTATGCTCCCGCCCGTATTTAAGACCGTATATGCGGGAATAAGTCAAAAAAGTCAATGTTCGGCATTGACTTTTTGTTTTGAATGTGTTAGAATATCTTGAACGTTTGTTCGATTTATAATTCGGAGAGATATTATGGATAAATTCGTCCTGAAAAGTGAATTCAAGCCGACGGGCGATCAGCCTCAGGCGATAGCCGAGCTCGTGAAGGGGATACGCGAGGGAAAGAAAAAGCAGACCCTTTTAGGCGTCACCGGCTCGGGCAAGACTTTTACTATGGCTAACGTTATAGCCGAGGTCAACCGCCCGACGCTGATTTTGGAGCCCAACAAGACCCTTGCCGCGCAGATATGCTCGGAATTCAGGGAATTCTTCCCCGACAGCGCGGTGGAGTTCTTCGTCTCGTATTACGACTACTACCAACCCGAGGCGTATATCCCGTCTACCGACGTTTACATCGAGAAGGACTCCGACGTGAACGACGAGATAGACCGTCTGCGCCATTCCGCAACGGCGGCTCTTTCCGAGCGCCGCGACGTTATCATCGTGGCGTCGGTGTCGTGCATATATTCCCTCGGCGACCCCGAGGAATACAAAGACCAAATCGTTTCGCTCCGCCGCGGAATGACTAAATCCCGCGACGAGCTTCTTTCAGAGCTCGTGGCCATTCAGTATGAGCGCAACGACATAGATTTTCAGCGCAACCGCTTCCGCGTAAGGGGGGACGTTGTGGAGATATACCCCTCCGGCTCTAACGACAGCGCGATACGCGTGGAATTCTTCGGCGACGAAATAGACCGCATAAACGAGATAAACGTAGTTACCGGCGAGGTGTTGAGCTCTTTGGCGCATGTGCCGATATTCCCGGCTTCGCACTACATCACATCAAGGGACAAGCTCCACGACGCGATTGAGGATATCGAAGCCGAGATGCGCGATCGTGTGGAATTTTTCAGGTCGCAGGACAAGCTCATAGAGGCGCAGCGAATAGAGCAGCGCGTAAAATACGATATGGAGATGCTCGAAGAAGTCGGCTTTTGCAGCGGAATCGAGAACTACTCGAGGGTGCTCGCAAGGCGCGAGCCGGGGGCTGTTCCTTATACGCTCCTCGACTTTTTCCCGAAGGATTTTCTTCTGATAGTGGACGAGTCGCACGTTGCTTTGCCGCAGGTGAGAGGAATGTATGCCGGCGACAGGGCGCGGAAAAATATCCTTGTAGACTACGGG
This sequence comes from uncultured Clostridia bacterium, assembly GCA_947631535.1. Taxonomy (GTDB): domain Bacteria; phylum Bacillota; class Clostridia; order Oscillospirales; family Ruminococcaceae; genus Faeciplasma. The sequence continues at coordinate 1,436 of CANRLU010000015.1, forward strand.
TTCAGGCTGCCCTCGGCGCTCGACAACCGCCCGCTCACCTTTGATGAGTTTTATTCGAGGATTGACCAGGCAGTGTTCGTTTCGGCGACGCCCGGGCCTTTTGAAAGGCAGGAGTCGGAGGCTATAGTCGAGCAGATAATCCGCCCGACGGGGCTTTTGGACCCGCTTATAGAGGTCAAGCCCACGCAGGGCCAAATCGAAGACCTCATTTTAGAGATAAACCGCCGCACCGAAAAGGGGGAGCGCGTGCTCGTGACGACTCTTACCGTCAAAATGGCGGAGGACCTCACGGCTTACCTGCAAAACGTCGGGATAAAGGTGAGGTATATGCACCACTCCGTTGACACCATCGAGAGAATGGAGATAATCCGCGACCTGCGGCTCGGCGAGTTTGACGTTCTGGTGGGAATAAACCTATTACGCGAGGGTCTTGACCTGCCGGAGGTCTCGCTCGTAGCTATTCTCGACGCCGACAAGGAAGGATTCTTAAGAAGCGAGAGCTCACTTATACAGACCGTCGGCCGAGCCGCGAGAAACGCCTCGGGAAAGGTGATAATGTATGCCGACAGCGTTACGGGCTCGATGGAGCGAGCGATAACCGAGACGGAGCGCCGCCGCGAGATCCAGAGAGCATACAACACCGAGCACGGCATCACCCCGAAGACTATAATCAAGGGCGTGCGCGACGTGATCGAGATAACCACCAAGGAGACCGGCAACAAGGAGCTCAAGAAGTATTCGCAGCGCGAGCGCGCCGAGATGATAGACAAGATGTCCAAGCTTATGCGCGAGGCGGCGAAGCAGCTCAACTTTGAGCAGGCGGCATATTACCGCGACAAGATAGCAGAGCTGAGAAAGCTCGATTTAAAGGGAGCAAAGGTAAAATAACGGAGGCTCGCTGAGGGGCGAAGCCCCTGCGGCCGGCATCGCCGGCCGCAGCCGCCGCCCTTCGGGCGGCGAGCGGGCGCTGCGCGCCCGCGGGCTTCGCCCCGGGGCTCCGCAGAAACAGATAAAACCAAGGAGAGAGCATATGTCATCAAACGAGATAGTAATAAAGGGCGCGCGGGAGCATAACCTCAAGAACGTCGATTTAAAGCTTCCGCGCGATAAGCTTATAGTCTTCACGGGGCTTTCCGGCTCAGGAAAGTCGAGCCTTGCGTTCGACACCATTTTTGCCGACGGTCAGCGCCGCTATATCGAGAGTCTTTCCTCATATGCGAGAATGTTCCTCGGGCAGATGGACAAGCCCGACGTCGATTCGATAGAGGGGCTTTCTCCCGCCATATCAATAGACCAGAAGACCACTTCCAACAACCCGCGCTCAACCGTCGGGACGGTCACCGAGATCTACGACTATCTGAGGCTCCTTTACGCGAGGATAGGCATACCCCACTGCCCCGTCTGCGGCAGGGAGATAAAGCGCCAGTCGGTCGATCAGATAGTTGACCAGATACTCGCGCTCCCGGAGGGCACGAGGATACAGCTTTTGGCCCCGATAGTGAGAGGCCGCAAGGGCGAGTATCAGAAAGACCTCGAAAACGCCAGAAAATCGGGCTATGTGCGCGTCCGCGTTGACGGCGTTACCTACGACCTCGCCGAAAAAATAACGATGGACAAAAATAAAAAGCACAACATCGAGATAATCGTAGACCGCCTTGTGATAAAGCCGGATATCCGGTCGAGGCTTTCCGACAGCGTAGAGACCGTCACCGGTCTTTCGGGCGGGCTCGTGGGAGTAGACGTTATAGGCGGCGAGGAGCTTCTGTTCAGCCAGAATTACGCCTGCCCCGATCACGGAGTTTCGGTCGAAGAGCTCGCGCCGAGAATGTTCTCCTTCAACAACCCGTTCGGCGCCTGCCCCGACTGCACCGGCCTCGGCGTTTTCCGCAAGGTCGATGAAAGGCTCGTTATACCCAACGACGACCTCACTATCCGCGAGGGAGCCATTCGCGCCGACGGCTGGAACACCCTCGAACCCGGTTCGATGACTATGATGTATTACGAAGCCATATCGCGGGAATTCGGCATCTCGCTCGACACTCCGGTAAAAGACCTCGACCGCGACGCGATAGAGATATTCCTCTACGGCACGGGCGACAGGAAGATGAAATTCAAGCGCCCCGAAGAGTGGGGCGGGGGATACTGGATAACTCCGTTCGAGGGAGTCATCAACAACTTAGAGCGCCGTTACAAGTCCTCGGACAGCGACGTTACCAAGGCCAAGATCGAGGAATATATGAGCGATGTCAAGTGCCACACCTGCCACGGAGACAGGCTCAAAAAAGAGTCTCTCGCGGTCACCGTTGGCGGGATAAACATTGCCGACTTCACGAAGATGTCCATTTCGGAAGCTCTCGATTTTGTCGATAAGCTCGAACTTACCGAGCGCGAAAAGCTCATCGGCGCGCAGATCTTGAAGGAGATACGCTCGCGGCTCAACTTCCTCAAAAACGTCGGCCTCGACTATCTCACGCTCTCGCGCTCAAGCTCGACCCTTTCGGGCGGAGAGAGCCAGCGCATCCGCCTCGCTACCCAGATAGGTTCGATGCTCATGGGCGTGCTGTATATCCTCGACGAGCCCTCGATCGGTCTTCACCAGCGCGACAACGCCAAGCTCATCGACGCCTTAAAGCGTCTTCGCGACCTCGGCAACACCCTTATCGTCGTCGAGCACGACGAGGAGACGATGTTATCTGCGGATTATATCGTTGACGTCGGCCCGGGCGCGGGTATCCACGGCGGAGAGATAGTCTGCGCCGGAACGCCCGAGGAGATTATGGCGTGCGAGAGCTCGATAACCGGGCAGTATCTCTGCGGAAAGAGGTGCATACCCGTCCCGAAGACCCGCAGGCCCGGCAACGGCACGTTTTTAAAGGTCATCGGAGCCAAGGAGAACAACCTCAGAAACATCGACGTTTCCATTCCCCTCGGAACGTTCACCTGCGTTACCGGCGTTTCGGGGAGCGGAAAGTCATCGCTCGTGAACCACATTATTTATAAAGAGCTCGCCAACAAGCTCAACCGCGCGCACACCGTTTCGGGGAGCTTCAAGAAGATAGAGGGCCTCGAAAATCTCGACAAGATAATCAACATCGACCAGTCGCCGATAGGCAGAACGCCGCGCTCCAACCCCGCGACCTACACCGGCGTGTTCGACGATATCCGCAATCTCTTCGCGATGACCTCCGAGTCGAAGATGCGCGGCTACACGGCCGGAAGATTCAGCTTCAACACCCGCGGAGGCCGCTGCGAAGCCTGCTCGGGCGACGGCATAATCAAAATCGAAATGCATTTTCTCCCCGACGTTTACGTTCCCTGCGAGGTCTGCAAGGGCAAGCGCTACAACCGCGAGACCCTCGAGGTCCGCTATAAGGGCAAGAATATCTCGGAAGTCCTCGATATGACCGTCGAGGAGGCCTGCACCTTCTTCGAGAATATGCCGAAGATCTACCGCAAGATAAAGACCCTGCGCGACGTCGGACTCGGCTACATCAAGCTCGGCCAGCCCTCAACGACCCTCTCGGGCGGCGAAGCGCAGCGGGTAAAGCTTGCGACCGAGCTCTCACGCCGCGCGACCGGAAGGACGATTTACGTCCTCGACGAGCCCACGACCGGTCTTCACGCCGACGACGTCTCCAAGCTCATAGATATGCTCGAGCAGCTCTGCGACGCCGGCAACACCGTCCTTGTTATAGAGCACAACCTCGACGTGATAAAGTCGGCGGACTACATCATCGACCTCGGGCCCGAAGGGGGAGTGCGCGGAGGCACCGTCATCGCGACGGGCACCCCCGAGCAGGTCGCCGAGTGCGAAAATTCGTTCACGGGGCAGTATCTCAGGCTCGCTCTCACCAAAACCGGAACTCCTGCAAAGCCCGTCTCAAAGTCGGGCCGCAAAAAGAAATGATACGAAAACAAAAATCGCCGGACGGGAAGCCGCAAAGCCTCCCGTCCGGTTTTGATGTTCCGGTGATTTTTACAGAGCGTTTGCAACGGCCGTTTTTACCTCCTCCGGCGTTTCAACTTCTTTTTGCTCAGCGTTTACCGTCATGACAACCTCGGTTCCGGAAATTCCGTCCCGCCCGACGGTCTCCTTAAACTGCGAGATCGCCTTTGCGAAACCCTTTTGCGGCTCCTCTAAAAGGATAAAGAGCAGCGCATGGTTATCGCGGGTTTCGGCTTTAACGGCGCAGAGCCTCCCGCCGTTCGGGTCTTTCACCACCCCGTGCGTCAGGATATATTCGACGTTCTTGCGCTCGGAGATGTCCGACGCCTTCTTTACCCGCGCGACATACTTTTGATATTCCGGGTCGTCCTTATATCTTTTGAAATTGTGCCAGCGGGCGTTAATGACGATATTTCCGTAGTTCGTCGGATAAAAGTTCCATGTGTGTATCGGGCTTTTCTCCTCAAACGGCAGGCTTTCGTAATTTAAGAATATCGCAAGTCCGTTGTATGAATGGAGACAGTCGTTGCCGCCGTAATACACCACGCCCTTTTTGGTCACGCAGTCGAGCGCGGAAAAGATTGGCGTGCCGCAGGTGATCTTCGTTCCGTCGGTAAGACCGATGAAGTTTTCGATGAGCGTTACCGCCTGATCGAGAGCCTCGAAGCCCTTTTCGCGCTCGTCAAAGAACAGACAGTTGTTCGAGAGGCGCAGGAGCGACATAAGCTTTGTGTTTACCCACATATCCGGCTTTGTGAGGTCTTCATTCCGAGACAGCTTCTTAAGAAAATCGAGAGACAGCTCGCAGCCCTCTATCGCTTTTCGCACGTCGCCTACGTTGCGGTAGGAGGTCAGAAAGTTAAGGACATTGTCTGCCTGATCAAGCATCTGATACTGATAAAGCGCGTGCCACTTGCTTTCGTCCCGTCCCTGATAATAGTCGCCCATCAGCGTGAGCTTGCTCACGTCGGTCTCCGAGCCGTATTCGCCGATGAAGTCGAGCGCGGCTTTTTCGTCGTCCTCCGATTCGAGATATCCGAAGAGCAGTTTGTCGTGCCAGGCGGGGTTGGTGCAGCGCTTGAGCGCGTCTTTGGCGATCTGGCGCAGCGCGTTCATGTCGCGCTTTTCCTCGGGAAGCTTGCCGATAGCGAGCATGGTATTATAAACCGCCGGCCATTCGTCGGGAAATTCGGCGCGCCATTTGTTTAGGATCTCAAGCTGCGCCTCTGCGCCGTCCGCAGTTCTGAAACGCGAATAGTATTCGTTGCGGCGGGTCTGGCTTTCCCTTACCGACACGCCCAAAAGCGAATCGACGGTAACTCCGAAGTAGCCGGCTATCACCGGCAGCATCTCGATGTCGGGGTAGCCTGAGTTTGTTTCATAGCGGCTTATCGCCTGAGTTGAGAGCCCGAAAGCCTCGGCGAGCTCGTCCTGGGTCATATCGCGTTCGCGGCGAAGGCGTTTGAGATTTGCTCCGAAATTGAGGTTCATAGTAATTCTCCTGATAAATTATTCCGGTCCGGTGAGTTTATTATATCAGGATGCCCGTTTTATGTAAACATCACGTTAAAAGAGATTTTTTCCAGCAAAACGGGAATTTTGCTTTTACGCCGTCAGACTGCTTTTTCGCCGTTATATCAATCAAAACTTCACGATGTATTCCGCGCCCTCCGAGGCGGTGAATACTACGGTGCTGCTGTCCGCCGCGGTGAATTCGACGCCGTTTCCGTCCGCATCGGTTATCGTCGCCGAGCCTATCCCCGCAGCCTTTACGGTTATCTCTCCGCCCGAGAGCGTTCTCAATACCGCCGAAACCGGCTTCGAGTCCTTCCAAACGATATCGACCTCGATATTTCCGCGAGCCCTGAGCCCCGAAACGCTGCCGTTTGCCCACATATCTGGGAGTGCGGGCAGAAGCTCAACCGCTCCGCCCTGCGACTGCAGGAGCATCTCGGTCATACCCGCGGTTGCGCCGAAGTTGCCGTCTATCTGGAAGGGCGGGTGAGCGTCGAAGAGGTTGTTATATGTCGATTCGCGGAGTATCTGCTCTACCATCGTTCCGGCGTGATTGCCGTCGCGAAGCCTCGCCCAGAAGTTTATCTTCCAGGCCTTAGACCAGCCCGTGCCGCCGTCGCCGCGGGTCTCGAGAGTTTGTTTCATCGCCTCGATATAGGCGTCGTCCTCTTCGCTCCTGCCGGCAACTATCTGCCGCCCGGGGTGCAGGGCAAACAGGTGGTTGACGTGGCGGTGGCCGTAGTCGCCGGTGATGTCGAGCGTAGTCTCGTCCTTCCACTCCATAAACTGCCCGCCGAGACCGATCTTCGGTCCCGAGAGCTTTTCAAACGCCTCGCGAATTTCGTCGATCTCGCTGCCGTCTATCCCGAGGATATCCGCAGCCTCGAGGGTGTTGTTAAAGAGGTCCCAGATAATGGCCTGGTCGCAGAACGCCCCGAGCGAGAAAGGTCCGTGCTCCGGAGACCACGACGGGCTCGAAACGAGTGTGCCGTCGCGTGTGTCGGTGACGAGGTTGTCAACCCAGAAAAGCGAAGCTTCCTTTAGGGTGTCGAAGTTGTCGGCAAGAGCCTTTTTGTCGAGCGTAAAGGCGTATTGCTCCCAGATGTCCTGGCATATCCACGCGCCGCCGGCAGGGAAGTAAAACGCGTCGAAATACGACGGCCCCGTGTTGCCCCAGATGTTGTTTTCGTGATATGTAGTCCAGCCTCTCACGGGCTCGCCGTCTTCGGTGCAGTGGTAGTGCCGGGCGGTTATTTTTCCGCGCTCGACAAGGCTGTTCACATAGTCTATCATCGGCTGATGACATTCCGAAAGATTCGTCTGCTCGGCGAGCCAGTAGTTCATCTGAATGTTTATGTTGGTGTGATAGTCGGCGTTCCAAGGGGGAGTCAGACCGTCGGCCCATATACCCTGAAGGTTCGCCGGCAGCGAGCCCTCCCGCGAGGAGGATATCAGAAGATATCTGCCGTACTGATAATAGAGCGTTTCGAGGTAACGGTTATCCGCAGGGGAAACGCTTCTGCTCTTGTAGTTTGAAAGGAGCTTATCCGTCGTTATCGTCGGGACGGCTCCGCCTATATCGAGCTTTACTCTGTCGTAAAGCGAGCGGTAATCGGCGATGTGCGCCTGCCTAAGCTCGTCATAGCTCTTTGAGCTGACCTGCTTGATCCGCTTTTTTACTGCGTCGAGCGGGTCCTTGCCGGTGAAGTAGTCAAAACTGTCGTCACTGCACTGCTGATAATTCGTGCCTGCGGTCATATATATGATTATCTCTTTTGCGTTTTCGACCGATATCCCGTCTTCCGAGGCGGAGCAGGTCCCGTCGGAGATGACCTTTATCTGCGCCGCGAATTCGAGGTGCTCGATGTCTTCCCGCTGGTCCGCGGGGCAGCCGGTTATCGTTATAGTGTCGCCGTCAGCCGATATCTCCGCCTTTGTCTGCTGCGACGAAAAGCCTATGAGCCTGTGCATAGGCGAGTCTGCGGTAAGGCGTATCGCGAGGAAGTTATCCGGATTCGACACAAAGTATTCACGGCTGTATCCGACACCGTCAAGCTCATATTCCACCGTCGAAACCGCGTCGTCGATATTGAGCGTACGCCTGTAGTCCGTTCCCGAGACGTCTTCTTCGTTGAGCTTTACTTCCCTTCCGTCCGAACCTATGAACGTAAGCTCCGAAAGCTGCACGCCGACCTGCGGGCCGTTGCCGTTTACGTCCTCGATTTCGAGCCTGTAGATTCTAAAACCTGCGCTGTCGTTCAAAGAATAGGAATATTCGGCGTTTCTTTGACCAAACGTCTGATCGCTCTGCGAGTCGAGCTCAGTCCAGTTTTCGCCGTCGTTCGAGCCCAAAAGTTTCCAGTCTTTCGGGTCGCGCTCCGGCATATCGTTTCCGCTCGTGATCTTATACCCCGATATTTTAACGCTGTTTGCCGATTCTATTTGTACAAAGCAGGGGAATTCCTGCGAAACGCCGGAAGCGTTCGCCAAGGAGTACCATTTTGTGTTGCCGTCGCCGTCAAAGAGCTTGTCCGAGGTCTCCTGTGCGTTCGTACTGTGACCGTTGTCGGTTATAACTGTCCTGACTGCGGCTGGGTCGTCTATAGTTATCTCTCCGAGCGACTGATACGAGCCGAAGTGATCCTTTTCGCCCTTGATAGCGTCCAAAGCATCTGTTATATCGGCACTGAGCTGAGGGTAGTCGTTTGTAACGAGTTTTCCGTTTTCATCGAAATGCGCCGAGGAGTTTTCGCTGAAGTCCGTCATAAGCGCCTGGAGCTTTTCGCGGACATACATAAGGCTGCGATAGTTTTCCTCGTCCGAAGCCTCGTTCATTCCGCCGTCGTAATCGGGGTCAGAGCCCGGCCCGCCCGACCAAAGCGTGTGTTCGTTTATCTGTATCCTATCGACCGCGATGCCGCCGTAAACCATCGCCCCGATAAATCCGTTGCCGAGCGGAAGCGCCTCGGTCTCCCAGTTTGATGCGGGCTTGTCGTAAACGAGCTCCAAAGGCGCCTGCTCTGCGGCAGGAGAACGCCGCTCCGATTGGGTATTGCCGTCGCTTTTCGGAGCGCTCCCGCAGGACGACAGCAGCGCCGCAGCGGTCATAATCGACATGGCTTTTAATCTTATCTGCTTTTTCATAGGCCTTTCCTTTCCGGATATTTACAGTGTATCCGTCCTGACAAAGTTTGATTTTTTTATATATTATAACTGTCTTTTATACGCGGGTCAAGGTTAAAAATGCAATATAAAGTTCAGTATTTGCATAAAAACCGAAATATTATAATTCCCCCGCATTGTTATTGACATCTCGAAAAAATATGAGAGAATTTATTTGTAAACATTCGGGCGGCCTGCTTAAACTCAACCCGCGTTTGGATTCCTAAATGCTGCCTCTATTGATTCAAACCCATATTTGAGATATAATTCAATCACAGCAGAAAAACAAAATCGCGATTGAGCTTTGGCTGAAACCGAAAGGAGATAAATTATGGACTATTCACAGATAATCGGCAAAAATATAGCGGAGTTCCGCAAAGGCAGGGCGCTCACCCAGGAGCAGCTCGGCGATTCCGTCGGCGTTACGGGGCAGGCGGTCTCGAAGTGGGAAAACGGCGGTATGCCCGACGCATATCTTCTGCCCGATATTGCCGCCGCGCTCGGCGTTAGCATCGACAGGCTGTTTGAGATTGAGCATAAAAAACAGCTCCCCACCGAGGGCGAGCTTTTGGAACTAATTGGCAGCTACGGCTTCGACCGCTTGCGGGCAAATGACGGCGAGGCTGTATTCAAACTGATTTTTGAAATGATCTTCAGGCTGAATTTCAGCGCTTTTAAGTGCGAAGACTGCCGGAGCGTTTGGGATATAATAGACGAGCAGGATAGAGCTTTTCTGACCTCTCAGCTTATCCTCAACGAAGGTACGACCTATGTCTCGCTCGTAAAGGATATGCCCTATATCTGCGTAACAAAGGACGAGGAGGGGCTCATCGGCAAGCTTTTGGGCGAAAAGAATTATTGCGGACTGTTCGGGCTTCTTTCCGACCCCGACGGGCTTAAAGCCGCTATATTTACGCAGTCCGAATATTCAAAAGACGGCGCGAAATATACCGCCGACAAGCTCGCCGAGAAGATGGAAATTCAGCCTGAAAAATTCAGGGAGTTGCTGCCGCTGCTTGTCAGGTTCCGTTTTCTTGCCGAGGAGCAGTTGGTTGTTGACGAAAGCGAGTTCAAGACCTATTTTATCCTGCAAAACAACGAATTCCGCCCGCTTCTGATGACGGCGTGGCTGCTCATCAATTCGCAGCAGCGCTATTACGCCTATTGTCAGACCCGCGAGACAAGATTTTTGGAGAGCAAAAAATCGCAGACGCCGTAACAGTCGCAGAATATGCCGGTCGGATTAAAGAAAGGCGGCAATATGACCATACTTAACCTTGAAAAAAGCTCTGCCGGCGGCAGTGTTCCGCGGTCGGTATTTGCAGATCTGCACGCCGAAAAGCTTCTTGCGGAAAACGCCGTAAAAGTCCTGTCTGCGCCCTGCCGCAAGGAGGATATTCTGGCTCGGCAGGAGATTTTCCGCTTTATGGAGAGCGAAGCCTTTTGCGAGTGGTTCGGCGCTCTTTATATGTCGCTGAAATTGCTTGACCGAGCAAGATATCTGACTGACGTCGCGGCGCACAAAGTTGAATTCTGCGCGCTGTTTTACGAATATGCAAGCGCCTATGCCGCGGCGGTGGAAAGCGCCGACAGCAGCTTTGACGCCGCCCTGCTCAGAGCGTTAAAGAGGCAGTTGAACCCTCACCTGCAAAGCTCAGCTTACATTAAAGAGCGGCTCGAAGAATACCGCAAGCTGATGACCGCCGTTTCCGACGTAGGTCTGCGCATCGGCGCTGGCGGGATATCGGTCAGGCACCAATCCGACGGCGGGGAGCTCCCGATTTGCGACGGGATTTACTCTGCTGCGGAAAATATCGGCTATTCCTCCGCGAGCGTAAAAAACGGCAGAGCTTTCAGAATGTCCCCGCAGCTGGCGGAAGCGATTGTAAAGCTCGATTCGGAGCTTTTCGGGCAGCTCGAAGAGCTTCAGGAGGAGATCTCGCCGCATATCGACCTCGGCATCCTCTCGCTTCTCGGTGATATGGACTTCTATTTTGAAATACACAATTTGCGCAAAAAGGCGCTTCGGCTCGGGATACCGAGCTGTTACGCCGACGTTTCGGATATTCCCGAATACCGTGCCGAGGGGCTGTGCGACGTTTCGCTGCTTCAAAAGGGCTGCGAAAGCATCGTGCCCAACGACGTGGATCTGCGCGAGGGCGACGGCGTTTATTTCGTCAGGGGCGCAAACGGCGGCGGAAAGACCACCTATATCCGCGCGGCGGCGATAAACCTGCTGCTCTTTCTCGGAGGCTGTCCCGTTTTTGCAAAATCTGCGGACATATATCCGTTCAAACGCGTATTTACGCACTTTCCCGAAAACGAGGGCTTTTCAGAGGGCGGTCGGCTCGAAAACGAGGTAAAGCGTCTGAACGAAGCCGTAGAAAACGCCGGCGGGGATTCGTTTCTGTTTTTGAACGAGACCTTCTCCGGCGCGGACGGCAAAAAAGGCGCCGAACTTTCGCTCGGGCTTATGAAGACCCTGAAGGAGAGGGGAGCGTTCTGCCTATACGTCACGCTTTTTCATGACATTTCCGAGGGAGATATTCCGTCGCTCACGGCGGTCGTTGACGGGAGCACAAGGACCTACAAAATCGTAAAAAGCCGCGATAGCGGGTCGTCATATGCCGCCGACATTCTGAAAAAACACGGTCTTGACCGCGTTTCGCTTCTGGGGAGGCTTGAAAATGCTTAGTCTTTTATTTGACGTGCCGCTGCGCGAGAAAGATTTTCCGCCCCCGATCGCTCATACCTGCGATATAATGCTCGACAATGTGCTTGCAGCGGTCGCGCCGGATATCAGGCTGCAAAACGCCGCTCTTAAGGTGCTTTGCAGGCCGCTTGTCAGCGAACGCGAGATCACATACCGTCGGGAAATAATCGAAGATTTTCTTTTGCACAGACTGCCGCTTTCAAAAACAAAAGAGCTTTTCGGAAAGTTCTGCGATTATGAGAGCGAGTATTTGAGCAGAAAAAAGCAGATGTACAGAATGTCCGGCGGGCAGGACGGCACCGCGAAAATGCTCGATGCGGTGAGGCTTGTTCAGTTCGCGGCAGATACGCTCAAAAAGCTGCTTTGCCTTATAAAGGACATACATTCCCTGATGTGCGCGGCCGAGACCTCCTCGCAGGGCATCGAAAAAATCGCACGTCGCATAAGCGCGATAGCCGAGTCGCCCGACACCGAAGTTCTTTTGAAATATGCCGAAACTTTTGAGCACTATACCCTCGAAGACACCGTGCAGAGCGTGAAGTTTGTCATCGACGTGTCGGGAAAGATGAGCAGGCTCGGGCTCTGCAAGGTGAGCGCGGCTACGTCTGAAAAGCCCGAATCCGAGCTTCTATTCGGCATTTTCAAAAAGAAGAAAACCGAGATGACCGAGGTCAAAGCGCAGTTTAACCCCAACGATAAAGCGCTTATTATGACAAATGTCATCAGCGACATTGCCGCGGCGTTTGAATTTGTGATAAATTCGGTTTCCGACGAGTTCGGCGGGATAAGCAGTGATTTGATGTTTTACGATTTTGCGGTGAAATACTGCGAAGCGCTGGATAAAATCGGAGCGGCCTGCTGCTTTGCGGAGTTTTCGGAAAGCACTAAGATAAGCGGGCTGTACGACCTTTATCTTCTGCTAACGCGGCACGACCCGTCAACGGTCGTGCCTAACGGCTTTGCATTAAATAAGGACTCCAAAGGCATTATTATAGAGGGAGACAACAGCAGCGGCAAGACGGTGTATCTTCGCTCCATAGCCTCGGCATATATCTTTACACAGTCGGGGCTGCCGATACCCGCCGAAAGCGCGCAGGTCGCTCTGCAAAACGGCATTTTCCTGCAAACGGCTTCTGCCAAAAATACGCTTGAGGGGAGCGACGGCATCGGCAGGTTTGAAGAGGAAGTCATAGAATTAAAAGAGACGGTAAATTCCGCTGCGGACGGCTCTCTTGCGCTTTTCAACGAGATTTTTCAGACAACGGATCACTCGGAAGGAGCGGAGGGATTATACCATATTCTGGAATATCTGAATCGTAAAGGAGCAAGGTGGATACTGGTGACGCACCTTAAGCGCCTCGCTAAGATGTATTCTGGGCGGGAAGGCGTAACGGTTCTGCAAATGGGCGGCACGGCTAAGTATAAGGTATGTGCAGCAGGCGACAGTGAGGAGCATAAAGGGTAACACGCGAGGGGCAGCAAATAAAAGCGTAAGTTTTAAGTGCAGGCGGAGGAATAGGGAATAAATATCGGTAAGAAAATTTTCGTTTTTTCATTGAAAAAGCAGAAAATATTACCTCAAATAATGCGGCGCTGCGAGGCTATAATATCTATGCAGGCGAAAAGGAGAACAAAAGGTCAAAAAATGTGTTGCGGCCTGATCCCGTCGCCTCTCTCACCAGTGAATGACACAATTATATAATGAAAATGCAAAGCATTTTTAATAAAGGAGTGTTACAAATGAAGGGTATTACCAGTGATCAGGGCAGACAGACTCTTGAGAAGTTCAAGATCGAAGCTGCCAATGAAGTCGGCGTTAACCTCAAGAACGGTTACAACGGAGACCTCACCTCCCGCGAGGCTGGTTCCGTCGGCGGTCAGATGGTCAAGAAAATGATCGACGCTTACAAGACCGGCAACGTTCGCTAATCGCAATATTTTTACACAGTCGGGGCAATAGCTCCGGCTGTGTTTTTATGCGCACAAAAAAGAAAGCTCTTTAAAGAGCTTTCTTTTTGCGGAGGCCGGTTACATGGCCGCGTTTTTAACTGAAATTTCAGAATACGTTCCCCGCTATATCCACCCTGTCAACGTTGATATAGAAGTCGTATGAGGCGGAGTTTTTCTCGCCGGTCACCGTCATAGTGAGCGTGTGCTCGCCCAAAGGCAGCTCGCCCGAGTCAAACAAAACCGTGTTGTCTATCCTGTTTGCGGAGTAGCAGTCTATAACGATCTCTTCGCCGCCGTCGATCGATATCTTCATGATGCCGTGGTTAGGGGCGGTCGAGCCGTACCAGATTATCCCCGTGCCGTTGAATTTCACGGTAACGGTGTCGCCCGCGGTGAGGGAATAGTGGTTGTCGCCGTTGTGGCAGCCGGCCTCGTTGCAGTATTGCCACCCCTCGCCGACATAGTTGAACTGATTCACGCCCTCTCCGGTAACGCTGTCGTTAAGGCTTCTCGGAAGAATTACCGGCGCCGCGCTTCTTTCTCCCTCCGAAACGGGGACCGTCTTTTCGGTAAATTCTTTTACGGATATCTCACATTCCGCCGTTTCGAGACCTTCTGCGCTGACTTCTGCCGAAATGCTGCCGGTTTTTCCGTATACCGTCTGCACTATGAATGCCGCGTGTCCGCCTTCAAGGGCTATTGTCTCCTCGCCGATGAATTTCCCGCTGTCCGATACCTTTATTTTCACTTCGTTGTCGGCATAAGGCACCGTCTGTCCGTTTTCATCTACGGCGTATATCTCCACCTCCGTAAAGTCCGAGCCGTCGGCGGTGAGCTCGCCGTACTGCGGCTTGAGAACGAGTTTTACGGGCTCGCCGGGAGCCGTTACCTTGAATTCCGCCGCCTTTTTGCCGTCAAGATAGCCGACGGCTTCGAGCGACTCCGAGAAATTGACGCTCTTAAATTCAAACATAGGGTGGGGGAGGCTGGCGTAAAGGCTCGGCTTTGCCTTTCCGACCGATACTCCGTCGGCAAACAGCTCGACCTCGTCGCAGTTAGAGAACACCGTCACGTTTCTCGGCGAAGAATCGGTGCAGTAGTTGGCGATATAAACCATCGGGTCTTTTTCGGGGTCTTTCTGCGAGCGGTAGAAATACGAAGCCATTTTAGGCATCCTGAAGATGTCGTAAACTCCGCTGTAGAATAGGTTTTCCGTGTCGGTGTAGTTGACTTCGTTGTTGTAGTCGAACATGCTCCATGCAAAGCCGCCGAGGCAGAGCTCGTTACCGAAGTAGTAGTTTACCGAGTCGGCGAACGACTTTGTGTATTCGAGCGCGTCGGTGTCGGAAGCCCAGGAGCAGCCCCTGCCGCCGAACCAGTCCATCGAGTGCTCGGTTATTACGAACGGGGAGTGTATCGGGACGTCGGGGTAGGAATAGTTGATCATAAAGATGTCTTCGCAGTCCAAAAAGCTGCCTTCATACGAGCCGGAGCCTCTGACGCCGTGGGTCGGACGGGTGGGGTCGAGCTCCTTTGCTATCCTGTTGGTCTCGGTGTTGAGCTCGTCGTTGTCGCCCGATTCGTTCACCCTCGTTCCCCAGGTGAATATAGAGGGGTGATTGCGGTCGCGCAGCACCATTTCGCGGACGTTTTCCTTATAGAGCTCCTGCCAGTCTGCGCCGCCGATGTGCTGCCAGCCCGGGGCTTCTTCAAATACTATGAGTCCTATCTCGTCGCAGCGCTCCAAAAACGAAGGGTCCTGCGGATAGTGCGAGCAGCGAACAGCGTTGAAGCCGGTGTCTTTGATGAGGTCAGCATCGGCGCGCTGGAGCTTATCCGGAACGGCTCTGCCTATCCAGGGCCACTGCTCGTGGCGGTTCACGCCCACTATCTCTATCTTCTCGCCGTTCAGATAAAGCCCGTCGTCCTCAAAGGAATATTCTCTGAATCTGAGCTTTGAGGAAGTTTCGTCTATCACATTGCCGTCGAGCAAAAGGGCAGTGGTTATGGTGTAAAGATATGGGTCGTCCAAAGACCACAGATGCGGCGAGGCGATGCTTTCGCTCTCAAGAGTGATCTTTGCCTCGCTGTTTGGCGCGGCTTCAACGGTGCCGGACATCTGCGCGGCTTCTTTCCCGCCGGCGTCGGTCACCGAGACCGTAACGGTGAGGCTCTTTGACTCCGAGAAGCCGTTTTTCACCGTTACCGCCGAGCTCACCTTGCCCGAATCCGCCGAGAGGTCGGGGGTGGTCACAAAAGCGTCGGAAATATATACCTTCGAGGTGACTATCATATTTACGTCTCTTACTATCCCGCCGAAGATGCAGTAGTCTATAACTCCGCCCTCCGGAGGTATCCCGGGCTGCCTCTGCGAGTCCACCCTCACGGCGATGACGTTGTCCCCTTCCTTTATAAAGTCGGTTATATCCACGGTAAAGCCGGTGTATGCGCCTTTGTGCCCGCCGGCATATTTGCCGTTCACATAAACGTCGGCAACGGTCGCCACACCCTCAAATTACACGGCTATCCGCTTGCCGTCGTACTCCTTGCCAAGGATGAAGTGCCTGCGGTACCACGAAACAAACTGATACGACTGTATCTCGTCGGGAAAGCCGGGGCCCTTATGCTTTGTGAGAAGAGTATTCGCGTGAGGCAGCGACACCTCTTCGAATCCGCTGTCGTCGAGCTCGCGAACGCTGCCGTTTTCGTAGTCGTTAGGCGAATAAAGCCAGCCGGTGTTAAAGTTTATTATCTCTCTTGACATTTCCCTGTTTTCCTCCTCACTTGGCGATACCGTTCCGCCGCCGCTTTCCGCCCCGCAGGCGGAAAGCAGGTCCGACGCTGCCATCACGGCCGCCAGTATCGCTGCTTTGAAATTAAATTTCATTTATATCCTCCTTATTAGACTGCTGTGTTTCCCGCCGGAGTTTGTCGGTCCGTAAAAACGGACTGATTTTAAAATATCCCCGGCAATGCTCGCCGCACCGCCGGGGGGGGAAGTTTTATTATCAGCCGCCGTTGGCTACGAAGTCCTGTATACTGTTGTTTAAAATCGAGAGCAGGTTGTCGATCCTGTCTTTATTAGCCTCTTTCGACTGCGCCCAGGTGGTCGGGTTCTGGGTGAGGGTTATGTTCTGGCAGTCGGCTATGGCGTTTGCGACCTCGCCGAGACCGTATTCGTAGTCGATAACTGTGCTGTGAGCGTGTGCAAGCTCATACATAGTGTCGTACATCTCGAGCATCTCCTCGCTCCAAAGATATGTCTCCTTGAGCTGCTTGCGGTCGATGTCTATAACGTTCGGGTCGATAGTCTTGAAGCGGCAGCAGGCTGCGTAAAGCCCTACGCCCTCGGGGTTCTGAGAGCCGACTATAAGGCATACTCCGGAAGGAATCGTATCGACATAGTAATTGCCGTCGCCGTTTTCGTCTCTCGGAATCGGGCAGAACATCAGCTCACCTGCGGCTACGTCGCCCCAGACGGGAGAGATCTCGTCAACGGGGCCGGTAAAGGTCCAGGTACCTCTCATCCAGAACAGGCAGAGGCCCTCGTTCATACCCGCGCCCTCGGCTCCGCCGTTTCTTGTTGACCGGCCGTGCGCCCACATAGGATAGCTGCACTCGTTCTTGTTGAGCTCATAGAGGTATCCCGCCGCGCGTTCGAGCCTCGGGTCGTCGATGTTCGAGACGAACTTTGCGCTCTCGGGGTCAAGAGTAACGAGCATCGTCCCCGAAGAGGTCAGGAAAGCTCCGTTTGCGCCCCAGCCGTCTATCGCATATCTGTCGGCGTCGGGGTCGCTGAAATCGACGCACATGTCGTAGAATACGTCCCAGGTCCACTCGTCGTTGTAGAAGAGCTGTGCGGGGTCGTCAAAGCCGTATTCGCTTATAACTCTGCGGTTATAGGCGCAGACGTTGTTGAAGGTCGCGTCGGTCACGAACATATAGTGCTTGTCGCCGAGCGAGAAGAACTTGTCGGCAAATTCCTTTATGCCCTCCCAGAGCGGGTCGGTGTAATCGACGTAGTCGTCTACCGACTGGAACACACCGGTTAAGTAATACTGTGGGAAGGTTTCGGCATAGGCGTCGTAGAAGTCGGGCGCGTCGCCGCTCACAACGAGGTTCGCGAGCTTATCGAAGCGCTCTCCCCAGGTACATTCTATCCATTCCACCTCGCAGCCGTATTTTTGGTGGAAGGTCCAGTAGCCGGTCTGAATGATTTCGTCGTCGTCATAGTTGTGGACGAAGTCACCCCAGCTGAAATACTTGATGGTCGAGCCCGCGGCGGGGGTATCGGCCTCGTCGGGGAGTCTTATTCCCGCTGCCGCAAGAATGGCTTCGGAATCCTCCGACGAAAGCGTCAGCTCGATGGGCTTGCGCTTGTTGCTGCCGCAGCCCACGAGCGCTATCACCGTGAGCAGAGCGAGAAAAACAGCGATTATTCTTTTTGTCATTTTGTTATCATTCCTTTCGTTTACAGTCATTGATATATAAAAAGCTTCCGCTTTTTACCGTTTTAATACGCCATATTCCTGTATTGGACCGGCGAACATCCCGTGAACTGCCTGAATTGCCTTGCAAAATACTTTTCGTCGGTATAGCCGCAGGTGTTGGCCACGGCAAATATGCTCATGACCGTTGTGCACAAAAGATATTTCGCGAGCATTATCCTTGAGTTTATGCAGTCGCTCTGATAGCTTATCCCGAAGCTGTTTTTATAAAGAGCCGCGAAGTATCCCGGGCTTATGCAGAGCGTTTTGGCCTCTTGCTCCTTGGCGGGAGCACGCTTCGGCAGAGAATATATCCGAGCTCTCAGCTGCAAAAGCGCTTTGCTGTAAGGACCCTCGGTGTCGCCGGCCTTTGCCTTGCTTTCTGGAGCGTTCAGAAGTGCGTCGAGCTCGGCCGCGCGGTATTTTTCTATCTTCACGCCCACCGAGAACACGTTTTCGTTGGTGCAGAGCGCATAGCAGACCATCGCCTTTACGCGGTCGAGGAAATACTTGTCCGGACTCTTTACGAGCAGCAGGAAGAGCCCGTCTTTGGCGCGGCAGAGTATCTCATGGCTTTTGACGGTGCTTTTGAGCGCCGAAGCCACCGCCGAGATTACCTCGCTCTTAAAGTTCTCGCCGAGAGAAAAGCTGCTTTCCTCGGGGACGTTCAGCCTCACGGCAAATATCTCACATTCTTCGAGCTCCGCGTCGCCCATAGCGTCGATTATTCTCCGGAACTCGCCGAGGTTGTAGAATCCGGTCAGCGAGTCGTAGAGTGCCGACACCTTCTGACACTGCGAGAGGTAATCTATGTCGTTTTTCATTCGCAGGAATTCGAGGGTGTTGCCCGCCGTCTTGCTCCAGTCCAGAAAGCTGAAATCATAGCTTTCCGGCGTGCCGAATTTGAGAACGGTATATCCGAAGAGCCTCGTCTGGTAGTAAAGCGGGCTGTAAAAGTACATCGAGGGCCTTTCGTCCTCTGCGGGGATATCCCTCAAAAGCTCTGCCGAGGTCATCGTCTTGGGCGAAGAGCAGCCGGAGTCGTTGATATCTATTCGCATAAACTCCTCGCCGCTGAATTTCGGGCTGTTCCATTCGCTGTCGAGGCAAAGGCTGAGCTTTTCGGCGTTATATAGTATATAGAAGTAGTCCGAGAGCACCGAGGTGTATTCCATAAGAGTGCGGCAGGCGGTGAGGCTTACCGAAAATTGCAGGTAAGAGCCAAGTATCGTCCTGTTCCACTTTGAATACGCCGTGGTTACGTCCTGATGCATCTGGTCGGATCTTATCCCGCAGGGGCAGGACAGCCCGTAAACGAGCTCCTGATGCCGCCCGATATCGCCTACGTTTTGCCCCGTTACAGCTTTCACGGCTTCAACTCCGAGCGAATATCTGTTGCGGCGCATTGTTGTGAGAAAAGGGTAGCGGAGCACGCGCTCCTCATTGGTGTCGTATCCCGTTACCGAAACGTCCTCGGGTATCCTTATTCCCGCATCGGTGAGCGCCTTGCACAGTCCGAACGCCATATAGTCGTTGAGGCAGATCACGGCCTGCGGCAGCGAAAGTCCGCCGCTCGCATAGCGCCTTCCGAGCGCCTCGCCCGAATCGTCCCAGTAGTTGCCGCTGTGTATCACCCTGTATTCGTCGGGACTTATCCCGTACCGCGAAAATGCCCGCATTATCCCCGCGAGACGTGACTCCGAGATGTGTCCGCCCGCGTCGCAGGTCAAGACGTCTATCCTGCGCAGGCCGTGCTTGCATATAAGGTGTTCCGCAAGGCGTTCGAGGTCGCCGGAATCGTCGGAGAAAATACTTGAGAGTCCCTCTATTTTCCTGTCGATGACCACGCAGGGGACATTCGATTCGCGGATCTTTTTTACCGCGCCGTCTATTATCGACATATCGGGTATGCTCGGGAATGGTTCCGAGTCGATTATAACTCCGTCGAAAGGCTCGGGGTCAAACAGGTCGTAGATGATATTTTCAAAGTTCAGGACCTTGTCGTTTATCCAGTGGTTGTAGATGTTTGAAAACACCGATACCGACATTCCCAGAGAAAAAGCCGCCGTGGCTATGCCGGCAAGCAGGTCCTTTCTCTCGCTTGCTTCAACTCTTGTAGTCAATACTGCAATGCGTCCGTTCACGGTATCACCTCCTAATTAAAGTGTAATATGTCAATTCCGCAATGTCAATAAATTAAGGTTCATATTTTCGTGAAAAGGTGGACGATTTGAATATTGCTTATTGATTTTTTCAAAACCCGCGTTATAATGTTCTCAAAGTTGCATTTTGAAAGGACGGTGCGTTATGTCAAAAGCAGGAGTTTTTATAGGACTGATGCTTTCGCTGACAATGGTCACGGCAGACCTCTCGGGCTGCGGGGCCGGTGCGGGAGGCATCAAAAATATGCGCGATGGGTTCACCGCGCAGCAGGCAGCTGAAGAAATGGGGGTGGGTATAAACCTTGGGAACACCTTTGAGGGGTTCTCGGCCGACGACCGCAACGGCTGTGCGCTCTCTTCGGTCCTCGGGGAAGACAGTATAAAGGACTACGAGACCTGTTGGGGCTCGATGGAGATTACCCGCGATATCATCGACGGCATGCGCGATTCCGGATTTGATACCGTGAGGATACCCGTTTACTGGGGCAACGGAATGGCCGACGACGGGACCTTTACCGTCAGAAAAGACCTCCTCAAGCGGGTCGAGGAAGTCGTAAAATGGGTGCTTCAGGACGGCATGTACTGCGTTATAAATATGCATCACTACGACGAGCGGCTCGTAACAAAGCTCGAGCGCGACGAAGCCGTAAACGCCGCAAAAACCGTCTGGACTCAGGTGGCGGAGCACTTTAAAGACTACGGAGACCGCCTTGTGTTCGAGGGCTACAACGAATACCTCGGCTCGGTAAAAGAGGGGACGGAAGCCTCGGACGCCGAGCGCTTCGACTACTGCAACGAGCTCAATCAGGTGTTTGTGGACGCAGTAAGGGCGACGGGCGGCAACAACGCCGAGCGAATACTCATCGCATCGGGCTACAACACCAACATAGACAAGTCCACTACGCCCGCGTTCGTTATGCCCACGGATACCGTTGAAAACAAGCTTATGGTATCCGTCCACTATATTGACCACAATATGAACTGGCAGCATCAGATAGGCTCAGAGCGCTGGCACGATTACATCTATGAAGAGTGCAACAGGCTCAAAGAGTGCTTCACCGACAACGGTATACCCGTTTTCGTCGGCGAGACGACTTCAAACTACGGCGACAGCCTTGTTGCCGACCCTGTTTACGGCTCGGAGCAGGACTGCATACGCGAGCTTATAAGGATAGCGAGGGAGGAGTATGGTTTCATTCCCGTATTCTGGGACACCAACACATCCGATGGGACTTCGTTTTACAGCCGTTATCTCTGCAAGATAGCCGATGAGTTCAATGCAGAGACGGTAATGCTTTACAGCGAAAGGAATTAACTATGAAAAAAATTATTGCTTTGCTTATCTGCGCGGTAATGGTCCTTAGCGCAGGCTGCACAAAGGAGGAGACAGATTTGAACAACACCGCCGAAACCACCCTGAAAGATGCGGCGGCCGAAAACGCCGTTATTACCGACGCACCCGCGCCGGAAAGCTCCGAAATGCTCGAGAGCCTCAGCGGCGGCATCGCCATAAATAAGGTGAGTGAAAACCTTTACAAGACCGCCGATATTGCAAACCCGCTTTCGTCGGACATCTACTGTGCCGACCCTACCGGCGTTGAATACAACGGCAGGCTCTACGTTTACGGCACCAACGACAACCAGCAGTTCGAGGTAAAGGGCAAGGGCAACGGCGGCGGATATGAATATATCAAGTCGCTCGTCATCTTCTCCACCGACGATATGGTCAACTGGGTCTACCACGGCATCATAAACGTAGGCGAGATCGCGCCGTGGATATACAATTCCTGGGCTCCTTCAATAATTTCGAGGGTCGAGGACGACGGCCTCACTCATTTTTACCTCTACTTCTCAAACAGCGGCGCCGGCGTAGGAGTTATAACCTCGACAGACCCCGTAGTCGGTTGGAGCGACCCCTTGGGCGGACCGCTCGTCTATCAGGATATGCCCGGTCTCGAGAACTGCCCCGCGCCCTTTGACCCCGGAGCCGTCATCGACGAAAACGGCGTGGGCTGGCTTGCTTTCGGCGGCGGAGCCCCCAACGGCGACGGTGTTATGCACACGAACATACCGAAGATAGCCCGCCTCGGCGAAGATCTTCTATCCTTCGACAGCGAGTTTGTCTCCATCGACGCGCCCTATTTCTGCGAGGCGAGCGAGCTCAACTATATCGACGGCGTGTATTACTACACCTACTGCAACGACTGGCAGAACCACAGCCTCGGCTGGAAGGACGATTACGGCGACATTCCCGCGCCTCCTACCTGCTCGATGTCATATATGACCACCACGACCCCGCTCGTATCCGAAAGCTGGGAATACAGGGGCGCATACTTCTATAACGCCGGCGAGAACGCCAAGGGCGGCTCGGGAATGAGGTGGTCCAACAACCACACTCACTTCCTTGAATATGAGGGCACCAATTATATCCTGCACCACACTATGCTTTTGGAGGAGCTCAACGGCAGCGAAGACGGATTCCGCAGCCTTATGGTGGACTATCTGCCGATAAATTCCGACGGTACTATCCCGATAACCGCCGCTACCTATAAGGGCGTCGCGCAGATAAAGCCGCTCGACCCCTACGCCGAAAACCCCGGCGCGGTGATGTTCACGAGCGCCGATGTAGGTTTTACCGACGATGAAGCAAACCCCGCCTCAAAGAGCCTCGGCGAAGGCGCATACATCTGCGTCAAGAACTGCGACTTCGGATACGGCGCCAAGGAGTTCACGGCATCGGTAAAGGGAAAGGGCAGGCTCGAGGTAAGGCTCGACAGCGCCGATTCCGCACCGGTATCCTTCATCGAATTCGACAATGAAGATTTCGCGTGGGTGAGGTCGGCTGGCTTTGAGAGCTTCGACGGCAGGCTCCACGACGTTTACCTCGTCTTCTCAAAAGAGGGGATAGAGCTTGACGCCTGGAAATTCAACGAGGGAGAGGAGCAGCTTCGCCCCGAGGAGGAAATTGAAACCGACGACTCCGCCGAAGACATCGACATCGACGAGATCTTGGGCAACAAGGTCGATACCGAATCGATGCAGCTCGCTTTTGAATGGACCGCTCCCGAAAAGAACACCGTAAACGCCGCCTGGCTCGGGACCGAGAGCTTCCTCAGCGCCGAGCAGAATCAAAAGCTCTTAGAGGCGCTCAACACCGAGGGCGCTTATGTAGAGCTCGAGGGCTTCAATACCTGCTCGCAGAACCACGGCGCGGTGGTGCAGTTCTGCTTCAACGGCGGCGAGACCTTCAACTTCTACAACCTCGGTCCGCTCTCCGGAGAATTCAAAGGCGGAGTCGCGGTCGCCGACGTTCTTTCGGCGGGCGGTCAGGAGCTACCGATAAACTCGATGCTCTTCCAGTTCTTCATCTGGGAGCACGATAAAATGCATACGACCGACGGCGCCGTAGACTCCGACTTTGCCGAGAACGACCTATATTACCTCAACGCGCTGAGAGTTTATATCCCGTAAGAGGAGGACGTTATGAACAAGAACGATTTTGCGCCGACCCCGCCGATGGGTTGGAACAGTTACGACTACTACGACACCACCGTCACCGAGGACGAGGTAAAGGCCAACGCCGATTATATGGCTGAGAACCTCAAAAAGTTCGGCTACGAATATATCGTCATCGACATCGAGTGGTATTCCAACGCCGCCGGAACGCGGCGCGACACCTATCAGTATATCCCCTTTGAGGACTTCGAGATGGATGAGTATTCCCGCCTTCAGCCGAGCCCCTTAAGATTTCCGAGCTCAAAGGGCGGAAAGGGCTTTAAGCCCCTTGCCGACTACGTTCACGGTCTCGGGCTCAAATTCGGAATACACATTATGCGCGGTATTCCGAGAATGGCGGCTCACAGGCACCTTAAAGTCCTCGGAACCGACGCTTCGGCGAGCGACATAGCCGACGCGGGGTCAATATGCGGCTGGAACCCCGATATGTACGGCGTGAAACACAACGCCGACGGTCAGGCGTACTACGATTCAATAATCAAAATGTACGCCGACTGGGGAGTGGATTTCATCAAGTGCGACGACATCTGCGACAGCTGGATGTATCCCGTCGAGAAGTTCTCGGGTTGGGAGGAGACGAGAATGATACGCCGCGCGATAGACAAATGCGGCCGCCCGATAGTTTTAAGCCTCTCTCCCGGGCCGGCGCACGTCGAGAACGCCTATCATTACATCGAAAACGCCAATATGTGGCGCATCACCGACGATTTCTGGGACAACTGGGACCTCCTCAAAAATATGTTCTGGCGCTGCGAGCAGTGGCAGGACCACACCCGCGCAGGCTGCTGGCCCGACTGCGATATGCTTCCGATAGGAAAGCTCGGCAAGGGCCACGGCAGCGAGTGGAACTCAAACTTCACCGACGACGAGCTTAAAACAATGATGACTCTTTGGTGCGTCTGCCGCTCGCCGCTGATGATAGGCACCGACCTCCCGCAGCTCGACGACAAAAACTTTAATTTGCTCACAAACCCCGATATCCTCGCTATGCTCAAAGACGGCAGGGCAAGGCAGCTAAGGCGCACCGAAAGCGAAGCCGTCTGGATATCCGAAGGCAGCGACTGCATAAGGCTCGCGCTCTTTAATCTTTCTGACAGCGACGCCGTGCTCTCGGCAGAGCTCCCCGAGGCCGCAAAGGGTGAGGGCAGAGAGCTCTGGAGCGGTGAGAGCGTAAAGCCGGACGGCTCTGCGGTGGAGGCAAACGTTCCGAAGCACGGAGTAAAGGTATATGCCTTTACCAAGTGAGCGTCTCGAAAATAACGGCATCTCCAATTCTTTTCATTCTTTCTTGTGAGCAAGGCTCAGGCGCGGAGGATATCCGTTATGAGCCTTGCCAAAGATCCTCTGAGCTCACCCGTTCCCGAGCACTGTCTCGGGGGCGGGCGCTTTTTGGAACGGGGAACAAAGGTGCAGTATCTTTCAGAAAGTATCCGTTTAAATCGGGAACATCTTTTTTGTCTTGACATCTCCCGAAAATTTTGCTATACTTTCGCGAGTAGTCTTTTTATGAAAGAAAGGGATCTTTAAAATGTGGTTCGTATTCACACTTCTCACGACGTTTCTCTGGGGCGCGGCAGACCTTTTTTATAAAAAAGGCGCGCGCGGCGGCGAAGAGAAATACAGTCATCTGCTCACAGGCATAACGGTCGGCCTTGTGATGGGAGCTCAGGCGATATTCATGCTCCTGTTCACCGACGTCGGCTATAACCCGATAAATATCCTCATTTATCTGCCTGTGTCGCTGTTTTACATAATTTCGATGGTTGTGGGCTATCTCGGCCTCAAATACCTTGAGCTGTCGATCTCCTCACCCGTGCAGAACAGCTCCGGTGCGATAGTCTGCCTACTCTGCCTTATTTTTCTCGGGCAGAAGCTCGACCTTCTCTCGGCGTCGGCGGTAGTCGTCATAACCGTTGGCATCTTCCTCCTCGGCTGGATAGAGCGCGCGAAACCGTCGGAAATAAAGCCCGAGGACAAAAAGTATTCCAAGAGCGTGTTTGCGCTGATCTTCCCGCTCATCTATTGCGTGCTCGACGCTATGGGAACCTTCTTCGACGCCTTTTACCTCGACGACATCGAGAAGACCCCGCTCGTAGGTGTCACCGAAGAAAACTTCGAGAACGTGGCCAACATATCCTACGAGCTCACCTTCCTCATCGCCGCGATAATTATGCTCATCTACATACTCGTTATCAAGCACGATAAAATCGAGATACCCAAGCAGGGCAACAAGCTCGTCGCCGCGGTGTTTGAGACCGCCGGCCAATACTTTTACGTTTACGCTATGAGCGGCAACGCCGTGGTCGCCGCCCCGACCATAGCCGCCTACTGCGTTGTTTCGGCGCTGCTTGCCGGAATCTTCCTCAAAGAGAAGCTCAAACCGCTGCAATACATCGCCATCGCAGCCGTTGTCATAGGCATAATTCTTCTCGGAATTTCGGAGGGCCTTGCAGAGGCGTAAAGTCCATTCACCTTACAGCACCGTTTCCTTGCGGAGGCGGTGCTTTTTGTATCCGAGAATGACGTAAAGCGGGTACACTTTACAGCGCTTTTTTGACATATCCTGCTCAGAATCGACTGTAAAGCGCAAACAGTTCCGGAAAGCTCACTGCCTTTACAAAACACA
Organism: uncultured Clostridia bacterium; assembly: GCA_947631535.1. GTDB lineage: Bacteria > Bacillota > Clostridia > Oscillospirales > Ruminococcaceae > Faeciplasma. The sequence continues at coordinate 27,513 of CANRLU010000015.1, forward strand.
AAATTTTGAGAAAAATTTTTGTAAAACCACAATATTTTGTGTTTTACCTATTGACAAGTGCAAAATTCTGCGGTATAATCAGCATAAATTCCGCAGAGGGGGCAGGTAATAAAATATGCAGATACACGGCTTTCAGAAGATGACGCTTTTAGACTATCCCGGAAAGGTTGCGGCCACGTTTTTCACGGCCGGGTGCAATTTAAGGTGTCCGTTCTGCCACAACGCGCCGCTCGTGACAAAGATAAATCTTGCCGACTGTCTGGATAAAAACGAGCTCATCGAGTATCTTAAAAAGAGAAAGGGTATACTCGACGGCGTGTGCATAACCGGCGGCGAACCGCTGCTTTCGGACGACGTTTTCGAGCTTATGAAGGAGATAAAGGACCTCGGCTATCTTATCAAGCTCGACACCAACGGGACTTTCCCCGAAAGGCTCCGCAGGGCGGTCTTCGGCGGACTTGCCGACAGCGTCGCGATGGACATTAAAAACTCAAAGGAAAAATACGCCGAAACGGTGGGTGTCAAAGATTTCGACATAGCTCCTATAGAGGAGAGCGTCGGGTTTTTAAAGAGCGGCGCCGTTGACTTCGAATTTCGCACTACCGTCGTGAAAGAGCTTCACACCGAGGAGGACATCGAGAGCATATGCAGGTGGATAAGGGGCGCACCGAGGTATTACCTCCAGCGTTTTAAAGATTCCGGCAACCTCATCCGCGAGGGGTTCACCGAGCCAAGCATTGACTTTATGGAAAATCTACAAAAAATCGCTCTGAAATATATTGAAAAGGTAGAATTGCGAGGCGTTTGACCCTCAAACCACAATATCTTGTGTTTTGCCTCTTGACAAGCGCCAAGATATGCGATATATTATAAACTGTTCGCGAAAAACATAATCAGCAAAGACAAGGAGAAGAGAAAATGTATAACGTTATAAAAAGAGACGGCAAGATCGTGGAATTCAACAT
>CANRLU010000016.1 GCA_947631535.1 uncultured Clostridia bacterium
CGCCAAAGGGGGATTGCGATTTCCCCCTTTGGAATCCCCTTAAAACGCTTACGGCAGCCGCGCCTCCTCATGGGCGTTTGCCGAAACGGTCACAGAGGGAAACGGCGCGGCCATGCGCATACGCGCCCAAAAGAGCCGCACCAAATTCCCCCCTCGAAAATACATTTTTATAGGAGCCCTCCCTTCAACCTTTAAGTTCACGCTCTTGGCGTCAGATATACCCAGTCTTTTTTTCGTAATCTCTTGCATTTTCGGAAGAAATTTGATACAATAAACACGTATGTAATCTTGAAAAAGGTGAGTGGATATTATGACAAAAAAAGTTAAGCCCGAAGAAACTTCCGAAAAAAAGAAGTTTTCCTTAATAGATGAACTCCTCGACTGGCTGCTGCCCATTTGCAAGACGTTTACCATCGTTGTCCTCACGTTTACCTTCGTCATACGCACGGCGAGCGTTCAGGGGCAGTCTATGGAGCCTACGCTTCACGAAAGCGACCGCCTTATCCTCTGGTCGTTTTGCTATTCTCCCAAGCAGGGCGACATAATCGCCGCCAACTGCGAAGGTCTCGGCAAGATAATCGTAAAACGGGTGATAGCCGTGGGCGGGCAGGAGGTAAATATCGACTTCGACGCCGGAAAGGTTTATGTTGACGGCGAGCTTTTTGAGGTCGATGGGCTCGAAAACATCACTACCGACCGTGAATCCGCTTACAATTACCCCATAACCGTCCCCAAGGGAAAATACTTCGTTATGGGAGACAACCGCCAACATTCCACCGATTCGCGCAGCAGCTACGTGGGCTTTGTAGACCGCGAGGATATCCTCGGAAAGGCCGTGCTGAGAACATATCCGTTCAACAAGTTCGGCTCGCTATATAAATCGAAATAAGCTTTAATAAGGACTGATAACGATCGAAAGAGATATAAACATACAGTGGTTCCCGGGGCATATGGCCAAGACCCGACGCCTCATATCCGAAAATCTTAAGCTCGTCGATGCCGTTATAGAGGTGGCCGACGCCCGCATACCGTCTTCGAGCCGCAATCCCGAGATATCAAAGCTCCTCGGTTCAAAGCCTCGGATATTGCTTCTGAATAAGTGCGACACCGCCGACGACGCCGTTACCTCCCGCTGGCTCGATTTTTACCGCTCTCGCGGCCTCGCCGCCGCGGCGACGGACTGCAAATCGGGCAAGAACGTGGGCAGGGTGCTGCCGCTCGTAAAAGGCCTGCTTTCCGAAGAGATAAAAAGGTGGGAGCAAAAGGGAATGACCGGCCGTCCGATTAGGATAATGACCGTCGGGATACCTAACGTTGGCAAGAGCGCGCTTATAAACCGCCTTGCGGGTTCGAAGCACGCCAAGGTGGAAGACAGGCCCGGAGTTACCCGAGGCAAGCAGTGGATAAAACTCGACCTCGGCTTTGAGCTTTTGGACACCCCCGGCGTTTTGGCTCCGAAATTTGAAGACCAGGATACCGCCCTGAGTCTTGCCTTTACCGGCGCGATAAAGGACGATATCTTAGACACCGAGACCCTTGCGGTCATCTTTATAAAAAAGCTCCGGGAGCTTGGCGGTGAGCCGCTCAAAGCCCGCTACGGCATAGATATCTCCGATGAAATGACCGACGGCGAGGTCCTCGAAGCGATAGGCAGGCGTCGCGGGTTCCTCGTTTCGGGCGGGGAGATAAACACAGAGCGCACCGCGCTTATCCTGCTCGACGAATTTCGCAGCGGAAAGCTCGGCAGGATATCTCTCGAAGCTCCGGAGGTGTGAACGTGACTCTTTATGAATACGACCTTGCTCTTTCGCGTAAATACGGCGTTATCGCCGGAGCGGACGAAGCGGGCAGGGGGCCTTTGGCGGGCGACGTTTACGCCGCCGCAGTCATTCTGCCGCAGGACTGCGTGATAGACGGCGTGAACGACTCGAAAAAGCTCACCCCGAAAAAGCGCGAGGCCTTATATGACGAAATAATCTCCCGCGCCTCGGCTTGGTGCGTGGCGACGGCTTCCGTCGCCGAGATAGAGGAGCTCAATATACTGAACGCCGCCATGCTCGCTATGAAGCGCGCCGTAGAGGGCCTGAAGACTTCCTGCGGGCTCGTTATTGTTGACGGCAACAAGGCGCCTGACGTCGCTTTTGAATGTATTCCCGTCGTAAAAGGGGATTCAACGTCGCAGTCGATAGCCGCCGCCTCAATTCTCGCCAAGGTCTCGAGGGACAGATATATGGAAGAGCTCGACAGGCTCTACCCCGAGTATATGTTTTCAAAGCACAAGGGCTACGGCACGAAGCTCCATTACGAAATGCTCCGCAAATACGGTCCGAGCCCCGTTCACAGGCCGAGCTTTCTCAAAAAGATGCACTGAAAGGGTGAGCGCATTGACCTCCCGCGAGATAGGAAACATCGGCGAAGAATACACCGCAGAGTTTTTGCGCGAAAAGGGCTGCGAGATCCTCGACCGCAACTACTGCATACGCGGCGGCGAGCTTGATATCGTCGCGAAAAAAGGGGAGCTCATTCACATCGTAGAGGTGAAAACGCGCAGACGCGGAGCTCTTTCTGGCGGAGAAGAGGCCTTTACTCCGAAAAAAATTTCGAGGATACTCAGGGCCGCAAAGGCATATCTTTCGGCAAAGGAGCTCGATATGAGCTGTGTTTTCGACGCCGCCATAGTCGAGCTCGACGGCGCGGAAGTCGTAAAATTCGAGTATATTCAGCGGGCTTTTACCGCATAACAATAAAATCAAAGAGGTATTTGTATGTATTATGAGAGCACAAGAAACAGCACTTTGAAGATCGCTTCCGCCGAAGCGATAGTTCAGGGCATAAGCCCCGACGGCGGGCTTTTCGTCCCCTGCGGGATACCCTCGCTCACCCTTGACGAGATATCGTCGTTCGGAAAGCTCAGCTATCCCGAGATAGCCGAGCGGGTATTTTCGCTTTATCTCACCGATTTTTCGGCGGACGAGATCAGAAACTGCGTAAAGAGCGCATACTGCACCGGCAGCTTCGAGACCGAAAACGTAGACGAGCTCAAGACTCTTCGCCGCGGCCTAAATATTCTGGAGCTCTGGCACGGCCCGACCTGCGCCTTCAAGGATATGGCGCTGCAGATCCTGCCCCATCTTCTGACGGCGTCCGTCCGCAAGACCGGCACCGATAAAAAGGTTTGCGTTTTAGTCGCAACTTCGGGCGACACCGGAAAAGCCGCTTTAGAGGGCTTTAAAGACGCCCCCGGGACCAATATCCTCGTATTCTACCCCGAGAACGGCGTCAGCGCTATGCAGAAGCTCCAGATGACCACTCAGGACGGCTCGAACGTAGGAGTCTGCGCGATCAAAGGCAACTTCGACGACGCTCAGACCGGCGTCAAGAAGATCTTCACCGACCCCGCCGTCGCCGAAAAGCTCTCGGAAAACGGGATAATGTTCTCGAGCGCCAACTCCATAAACTGGGGCCGCCTCGCGCCGCAGATAGTCTATTACGTCGCGGCGTATGCAAAGCTCGTCGAAGCGGGGGAGCTTGAGCTCGGCGAAAAGCTCAACGTCACCGTGCCTACCGGCAACTTCGGCAACATTCTCGCGGCATACTACGCAAAGTGCATGGGCGTCCCGATAGGAAAGCTCATCTGCGCGTCAAATTCCAACAACGTCCTCACCGACTTCCTTCGCACCGGCGTCTACGACCGCAACCGCAGGTTCTACACCACCATTTCCCCGTCGATGGATATTCTCGTCTCCTCCAACCTCGAAAGGCTGCTCTACCACCTCAGCGGCGGTGATTCCGATTACATCTCGGGGCTGTTTGCCGAGCTTTCCTCGAAGGGTCGTTTTGAGGTGTCCGACGGTATCAAAAAGAGCCTTCGCGAGCTGTTCTGGGCGGACTTCTGCACCGACGGCGAAACAAAAGCCGCCATTTCCGACACTTATAAGAGCTTCGGCTACACCGTCGATACCCACACCGGCGTTGCCGTAGGGGTCTATAATAAATACCTCGCCGATACCGGCGACAAGACCTGCGCTCTCATTGCCTCCACCGCAAGCCCCTATAAGTTCCCCGACGCCGTTCTTTCGGCCCTTGGAGCTTCCTGCGGCGGCGACGAATTTGAAAAGGCCGAAACACTCTGCAAAATCAGCGGGCTGCCTATCCCGAAGGCGCTTTCGGAGCTAAGGTCCAAAAAGCCGAGGTTCACCGGCTCGGTCGAGCGCGGCGAAATGCTCGGATATGTATACGAAGCCTTGGGAATAAAATGATCCCTCCGCGCTCGGAGGGATCTGGGGATCAGTGCTTCGGCTTAAATGTCTTACATTCCGTCTGCGCGCTGCACTCGGGGCTTTGGCACCCGCAGCAGCAAACGTCTATCTTTCCCGCGACACATTCGCGGTCTTCGCGGTTATATTCGCAGCTCGAAACGCCGCACTTGATGCCGTAGATCTTTTCTTTTTCCATATTGATCTCCATCCCTGATTTAAATTCTGCAATCGCTTGCCGTAATATTATTAGCGCGGCGGCGGGCATTATACGGAGGCGAGGCCTTGTCATTATTTGTAATAGCCGATCTGCATCTTTCGCTCTCGTCGGATAAGCCTATGGACGTGTTTTCGGGCTGGGACGACCACGTTTCCCGCCTCGAAAAAAACTGGCAGGAGCGCGTAAAACCGGAGGATACCGTAGTTATCCCGGGCGACATTTCCTGGGCGATGAACCTAAAAGGCGCGCTTGAGGATTTCAGGTTTATAGACGGCCTCAACGGCAGAAAAATAATCTCAAAGGGCAACCACGACTACTGGTGGTCTACCGTCACGAAAACCGAAAGGTTCTTTTCGGAAAACTCAGTCACGTCGATAGAAATTTTACACAATAATTTTTACGGATATGAAGGCTCAGGGATCTGCGGAACGCGCGGCTGGATAAACGACGGCAGCGAGCCGCAGGACAAAAAGGTGATACTCCGAGAAGCACAGCGGCTCGAGCGTTCTATCCAAGGCGCCGTTGACGCAGGGCTCGAACCGATAGTTTTTCTGCACTATCCTCCGATATTCTGCGGCGACCGCAACGACGACATTATGGAGGTGCTCCATAAGTTCGGGATAAAATACTGCTTTTACGGGCATCTTCACGGCTACGCCCATAAAAACGCCGTCATAGGCGAGCGCGAGGGCATAGAATTCAGGCTTATATCAAGTGATTTTTTACATTTTTCACCGTTTGACATTACGAATATTGTTAAAAAGCACGAAAAATAAAAAATCAAAATTTTTCAGTGGAAATAATTACGCGCATATGATATACTTATTAAATGTGCAATAATTGATGGTAATACAGAAAAATAAAGGAAACACAGGAGGCAATAATATGCTGAAGTCAAAGAATCAGGTCGAGACCAACAAGTATGAGCTGGAGATAGAGGTATCTCCCGAAGTTTTTGAGGAAGCCGTCCAGAGGGTATATCTCAAGAACAAGTCAAAGATCAGCGTGGCGGGATTCCGCCCCGGCAAGGCTCCGAGAAAGATAATCGAGCGCGAATACGGCGAGGCCGTCTTTTATGAGGATGCCGTAAATTCCATCTACGGCGAGACGGTAGAGGCCGCCGTGAACGAGGCAGGGCTCACCCTTGTAGCTCCCCCCGATGTCGAAGTCACCGACGTAGGAAAAGAAGTCGGCGTAAAGTTCAAGGCAATATGCATCACAAAGCCCGTCGTCAAGGTCGGCGACTGCAAAGGAATAAAGGTAACGAAAACCGTCAATGCTGTTACCGACGAAATGGTTGACCACGAGATAGAGCATATGCGCGAGCGTCAGGCGAGGAGCATAAACGTTGACGACCGTCCCGCTCAGAACGGAGACGACGTCGTCATCGACTTCGACGGCTATAAAGACGGCGTTCCGTTTGAGGGCGGCAAGGCCGAGAAATACAGCTTAAAGCTCGGCTCAGGCCAGTTTATCCCCGGCTTTGAGGAGCAGGTCGTCGGCCACAGCATCGGCGACGAGTTCGATATCAACGTCACCTTCCCCGAGGACTATCAGGCTAAGGAGCTCGCCGGCGCTGCCGTTGTGTTCAAGATCAAGCTCCACGAGATAAGAATGACCGAAGTCCCCGAGCTCGACGATGATTTTGTGAAGGACACCACCGATTTCGAGACCGTAGACGAGCTTAAGGCAGACGTCAGAAAGCACCTTGAAGAGCACGCCGAAGAGCACGCCAACGCCGACGTCGAGGGCGCCATTATGGACGCCGTCATCTCCAAGCTCGAGGGCGAGATCCCCGAGGTAATGTATGAGAACAAGGTCAACGATATGATAGAAGACCTTTCTCACCGCCTCTCTCATCAGGGCATCGAGCTCAAGATGTATCTTCAGTTCACCGGTATGACTATGGAGAGCCTCCGCGAGACCTACAGGGAGCAGGCCGAAAAGCAGGTCAAGCTCCGCCTTGCTCTCGAGCAGTACGCTGCCGACGAGAAGATAGAGGTCACCGACGAGGAGCTCGAAGAGGAGTACAAGAAGATAGGCGAGCAGTATAATATGCCCGTCGAGACGGTAAAGCAGTATATTCATGACGACGACCTCAGGCTCGATATCGCCGTAGGCAAGGCTGTAGACGCCATAAAGGCGGCCGCGATCATCGAAAACGCCTGAGTTAAGTCGCACAGATCCAAGGAGGAGTTTATATGGCATTAGTTCCCAACGTAATCGAGCAGACCGGCCACGGAGAGAGATTTTACGATATCTTTTCGAGGCTTCTGAATGACAGAATCATAGTTTTGTCCGACGAGGTAAACGACGCTACGGCTTCCGTAGTCGTTGCGCAGCTTCTGTTTCTCGACAGTCAGGATTCCGAAAAGGACATCTTCCTTTACATCAACAGCCCCGGCGGTTCCATAACCTCCGGAATGGCTATTTACGACACTATGCAGTATGTCAAGGCCGATGTCTCTACGATCTGCGTAGGTATGGCGGCCTCGATGGCGGCTGTGCTTCTTTCGGGCGGAGCCAAGGGCAAGAGGATCTGCCTGCCTCACAGCGAGGTGCTTATCCACCAGCCCCTCATCGGCGGCGGTCTCTCGGGTCAGTGCACCGACATAAAGATACATTCCGACCATATGGTCCGCACCCGCAAAATGCTCAACGAGCTTTTGGCGCAGAACACCGGCAAGTCCATTGAAGAAATAGAGCGCGACACCGAGCGCGACTATTATATGACCGCCGAAGAAGCCGTTGCCTACGGCCTTGCAGACAAGATAATCACAAAGTAAGCCAATAAGAAAAGGAGCAGTTATATGGCAGGAAACGAATCCGCGCTCAAGCGCTGCAATTTCTGCGGGAAGACCGAGAACCGCGTGAGCAATATGTTCTCGGCCGGCGACGTTCATATCTGCGACGAGTGCGTTTTATTCTGCTACGACCTTTTGGAGGAAAAAGGATATTTTTCCGGCAGGAAGATAAAGAACGGCTCTGCCGGCGAGATATCGCTCACAAAGCCCTCGGAGATCAAAAAAGTCCTTGACGAATACGTTATCGGCCAGGAGAAGGCAAAAATAGCGCTTTCCGTCGCGGTATACAATCACTATAAAAGAGTCACCGCACCCGAGGGGAAGAACCCCGAAGAGTCCGTTGAGATACAAAAGTCCAACGTCCTGCTTTTGGGACCCACCGGCGTGGGAAAGACCCACCTTGCGCAGACTCTTGCGAAGATACTGAACGTTCCCTTCGCCATCGCCGACGCCACCACTCTCACCGAAGCGGGATATGTGGGCGACGACGTTGAAAACGTGCTTTTAAGGCTCATTCAGGCGGCGGACTACGATATAGAGGCCGCCGAGCACGGCATAATATACATCGACGAGATAGATAAGATTTCGCGCAAGTCGGAAAACGTATCCATCACCCGCGACGTCAGCGGCGAGGGCGTTCAGCAGGCGCTCCTCAAGATAATAGAGGGCACCGTTTCAAACGTTCCTCCGCAGGGCGGCCGCAAGCACCCCACGCAGGAGTTCATTCAGATAGATACGAAGAACATTCTCTTTATCTGCGGCGGAGCTTTCGACGGCCTCGAGGATATAATCCGCCGCCGGACCGACACCTCGACGGTAGGCTTTGGCGGAAACAGCAAAAAATCGGAGCACTCTTCCGAAGAGATACTTCAGAAGGTCGTCCCGCAGGACCTCGTCCGCTACGGCATAATCCCCGAGCTGATAGGGCGGCTTCCGGTGATAACCGTTCTCTCTCCTCTCGACGAAGAGGCGCTTATATCCATTCTCACCGAGCCGAAAAATTCGCTCGAAAAGCAGTATAAGGCGCTCTTTGAATACGACGGCATCGAGCTTGAGATAACCGACGACGCCAAGCGCGAGATAGCCAAAAAAGCCCTCTCGCAGAAGACTGGCGCAAGAGGTCTTAGGTCGATAGTTGAGGGCGCGCTCCTAAAGCCGATGTTCGAGACCCCTTCGCAGGAAGACGTTTCAAAGGTGATAGTTACCGCCGAGACCATTCGCGACGGCGCCGACGTAACTCTTGAAAGAAACGGCAGAAAAGCAAAGAAATAGCGTTTTTGAGGGGCAGTCCGCTGCTCCTCAATTTGCATAAAACGGTTAGGAGGAGTTAAAATGCAGGTACCTCTGGCTGATAAGATCCGTCCGAAGACACTCGACGAAGTGGTAGGGCAGTCGCATATCCTCGGCAAAGGGCGGCCGCTTCGCCGGATAATCGACAGCGGCAGGATTCCGAATATGATCTTTTACGGCGCTTCCGGCGTCGGAAAGACCACCGTTGCCCGTATAATTGCCGAAAACACCAACCTGAAAATGTGCAAATTAAACGGCACTTCTGCTTCGGTTCAGGACATAAAGGACATTATCGCCGACACCGATACGTTGGAAGGCTACAACGGCATACTCCTTTACCTCGACGAGATACAGTATCTCAACAAAAAGCAGCAGCAGTCGCTTTTGGAGCACATCGAAAACGGCAGGATAACCCTTATCTCCTCCACCACCGAGAACCCCTATTTTTACGTCTACAACGCGATAATCAGCCGCTCCACGGTGTTTGAATTCAAGCCGGTGTCCGCAAAAGAGGTCGAACCGGCGGTAGAGAGGGCGTTCAGGCTCGCCGCGGAAGAGTTCGGCCTTAAGCTTGAGCTCGAAGACGGCGTTGTGAGCCACATAGCGCGCGGCTGCGGGGGAGACGTCAGAAAAGCCGTGAACACCGTAGAGCTCTGCGTGCTTTCCTCTCAGAGCGGCGACAGGGTAAGCGTCACCCTCGAAACGGCAAAGCTTCTGACCCAGCGCTCGAATATGCGCTACGACCGCGCCGGCGACGAGCATTACGACACGCTCTCGGCGCTGCAAAAGTCTATCCGCGGCTCCGACGAAAACGCCGCGCTCCACTACGCCGCCCGCCTTCTGGAATCTGGGGACATCATCTCGCTCTGCCGCAGGCTTCTCGTCATCGCTGCCGAGGATATCGGCCTTGCCTATCCGCAGGCGATACCTATAGTAAAGGCATGTGTAGACAGCGCGCTTCAGCTCGGTATGCCTGAGGCAAGGCTGCCGCTCGGCGACGCCGTGATCCTTTTGGCGACGGCCCCGAAGTCAAACAGCGGAATTATGGCCATCGACGCCGCTCTTTCCGACCTAAAGCAGTACGGCGGCGAGGAGTTCCCGCGCCAGCTCCAGAATAAGCACTTCGACGGCGAGGGCGCTGCCGTAAAGGGTCAGAACTACCTCTATCCCCACGATTTCCCGAACCACTGGGTAGAGCAGCAATATCTGCCCGACGCCATAAAAGACCGCGTGTATTACGTCTACGGCGAGAACAAGACCGAGCAGGCCGCAAAGGCATACTGGGACTCGATAAAAAAGAAAAAGTGAGCATACATATAAAAAAGCAGGCAGTAGCCTGCTTTTTGTTTTATCCTTTTGCCCTTTGGGCTACCGAAAGCCTGAGCTCGGCGCGCTGGAGTTTTATCTGCGCGAGCCTCAGTGCCGCGTCGCTTTTAGGGTTTTCTATCCTCGAAAGTGCCTTTTGCTTTGCGGCTTCGGCGCGGTCGGTGTCGATGTCCTCCGCCCATTCAAAAGTCGTCGGAGCGAGGAAAACGCCGTCTCTTGTAACGTTCAGAAGCCCGCCGCAGCAGGCGGCTCTTTTCGGCTCGCCCTCGCCAAGGTAGACCCTACATTCGCCGATGCCGACTGCGGTGAGATAGGGGATATGCCCCGCCAAGATCGCCACGTCGCCGTCTATTGAACGGAGCGAGATCTGGTGCGCCTCGCCGTCGAAGAAAACGCCGTCGGGCGAAACTATTTTCAGGTGGAAATCTGCCACGGCAAGTTCTCCTTTCCGGTTATTTCGAGCCCTTTGCGCGCTCCACGGCTTCGTCGATGGTTCCCACAAAGAGGAACGCCGATTCGGGCAGGTCGTCGTGCTTGCCCTCGATTATCTCCTTGAAGCCGCGGATAGTCTCCGCAATCGGGACGTATTTTCCGGTGTATCCCGTGAACTGCTCGGCCACGGTGAAGGGCTGCGAGAGGAAGCGCTGAACTTTTCTTGCCCTTGCGACGGTCAGCTTGTCTTCGTCCGAGAGCTCATCCATACCCATTATCGCGATGATGTCCTGAAGCTCTTTGTATCTCTGGAGTATTCTCTGAACGTCCCTTGCGACTCTGTAGTGCTCTTCGCCGACGATATCCGGCGAGAGTATGCGCGAGGTCGAGTCGAGCGGGTCAACGGCGGGGTAGATGCCCAAAGACGCTATCGAGCGCGAGAGAACGGTAGTTGCGTCGAGGTGGGCGAACGTAGTCGCAGGGGCGGGGTCGGTGAGGTCGTCCGCAGGGACGTAAACCGCCTGCACCGAGGTTATCGAGCCGTTGCGGGTAGAGGTGATGCGCTCCTGCAAAGCTCCCATTTCGGTCGCGAGGGTGGGCTGGTAACCGACTTCCGAGGGCATGCGCCCCAGAAGCGCCGAAACTTCCGAGCCAGCCTGCGTGAAGCGGAAGATATTGTCTATAAACAGCAGAACGTCCTGATTTTCGCGGTCGCGGAAGTACTCCGCCATAGTAAGCCCCGTGAGCGCGACTCTCATTCTGGCTCCCGGCGGCTCGTTCATCTGGCCGTATACAAGAGCGGTCTTCGAGAGAACGCCGGATTCCTTCATTTCGTTGTAAAGGTCGTTGCCTTCACGGGTCCTTTCTCCGACTCCCGAGAATACCGAAAGACCGCCGTGCTCCTTGGCGACGTTATTTATAAGCTCCTGAATGAGGACCGTTTTTCCCACTCCTGCGCCGCCGAACAGACCGATCTTACCGCCCTTTGCGTATGGGCAGATGAGGTCAACGACCTTTATACCGGTCTCGAGTATCTCTGTTGTGGACTGTTGCTCGTCAAAAGCAGGTGCGGGGCGGTGGATAGGCCAGCGCTCCTTTGTTTCGGGGGTGGGCATATTGTCCACGCACTCACCCAAAAGGTTGAATATTCGCCCGAGGGTCTCCCGCCCGACGGGAACGCTTATCGGCGCGCCGGTATCGACGGCTTCGATGCCCCTCGGCAGACCGTCGGTCGAGCTCATAGCAATGCATCTTGCAACGCTGTCGCCGATGTGCTGCGCCACTTCAAGAGTTATCTTCCTGCCCTCATATTCGATAACAACGGCGTTGTTGAGGTCGGGCAGACAGCCGTCTTCAAAGCGGATATCGAGAACAGGGCCGATTATCTGCGTCACAACGCCTTTGTTTGATTTGTTTGCCATAGTTTTGACCATTCCTTTCAAAACTTATTCGGTCTGCGCGCCAGATACTATTTCGGTTATCTGTCGGGTTATAGTGCTCTTGCGCGCCTTGTTGTATTTGAGCCTGAGGTCGTCGATTATCTCGTCGGCGTTCGAGGTCGCGCTCTCCATAGCGGTCCTTCGGGAGGCGAGCTCAGAGGCGAAGCTCTCGCAGACCGCTCCCCAGATAAGTCCCGCGACGGTGTCGGGTATGACCGAGTTGAAAACGGCTCCCGCGCCGGGCTCTACGAGGGTGAATTTTGCCCCGCTGCCGTCGGATAAAAGCTCTTTTTCGAGCGGCAGGAGCCTCAGCTGCGCCGGTTCCTGTCCGAGCATCGTAACAAAGTTCGTGTAAACGCAGACGAGCTCGTCAAATTCGCCGTCGAGGAACATTCTGCAAAGAAGCCGCGATATCTCGTAGCAGCCGCCGACGTCTATATCCTCGACCTCGGGGTATTCGTCCGAGACTATTTCGTATCCGCGGCGGGTAAAGTGCTCTACCGAGCGCTTTCCTATCGGCAGAACGCAGACGTTTTTGCCCCGCATCTGCTCTTCCGCGAATTTAAACACGTTCGAGTTGTAGCCTCCGGCGAGACCTCTGTCTCCCGCGATGACCACAAAGCAGCTCTTTTTCACCTCGCCGGTGCGGCAGTAGCCGCTGTCGAGAGGGGAGACCGCCGAAGAAATGTCCGAAAGAGCGGCGTAGAGCTCGGTGTAAAAGGGGCGTATGCGGTCGATGCGCTCGCGGGCCTTGTTGAGCTTTGAAATAGCTACGAGCTCCATAGCCTTGGTTATCTGCCTTGTGCCGGATATGCTCTTTATTCTCAGGTTTATTTCCTTCATCGAGGCCATAAAAACGCCTCCTTTTATCTATGGGTTTATTTTCCGAGGAATTTCTCGGTGTATGCTCCTATAGCCTCCGCAAGCTTCGCCTTATGCTCGTCGTCGAGGCTGCCGCCCGCGGCGATATAGTCAAGCAGCTCGCTGTGGTAAGAGCGCATCTCAAAGTAAAGTCCCTTTTCGTATTCCTTTACCTTTGAGACCTCAACGTCGCGGAGGTAGTTGTTTACTACTGCGAAGATGATGCACACCTGGAGCTCGACGTCAACGGGGGAGTTGCGGTCCTGCTTGAGGACTTCCACGATGCGTTCGCCCTGCGCGAGACGCTCCTTGGTGTCTTTATCAAGGTCCGAGCCGAACTGTGCGAAGCTCTGGAGCTCGCGGTACTGCGAGTAGAGGAGCTTGAGCGTGCCCGACACCTGCTTCATAGCTTTAAGCTGCGCGGCACCGCCGACGCGCGACACCGAAATGCCGGGGTTTACGGCGGGCATTATGCCCGAGTTGAACATCTCGGTCTCGAGGAATATCTGACCGTCGGTTATCGAGATGACGTTTGTCGGGATATATGCCGAAACGTCGCCGGCCTGCGTTTCGATTATCGGCAGAGCGGTCAGCGAGCCTCCGCCCTCCTCGGGGGAGAGACGGGCCGCGCGTTCCAAAAGCCTCGAATGGAGGTAGAAAACGTCGCCGGGGTAGGCTTCTCTTCCAGGTGGGCGCCGGATAAGAAGCGACATCGTTCTGTAAGCGACGGCGTGCTTCGAGAGGTCGTCGTAGATAACGAGTGCGTCAAGACCCTGTTTCATAAAGTATTCGCCCATAGTGCAGCCCGCATAGGGCGCGATGTATTGCAGCGTCGCGAGCTCCGATGCCGTCGAGCTGACGACTATCGTGTAGTCCATAGCTCCAGCGCGGGAGAGCGTCTCGACGAGCTGGGCGACGGTCGAGTTTTTCTGACCGATGGCGACGTATATGCATATGCAGTTTTTGCCCTTCTGGTTGATTATCGTATCGGTCGCGATGACGGTTTTACCCGTCTGGCGGTCGCCGATAATGAGCTCGCGCTGACCTCTGCCTATCGGTATCATCGAGTCGATAGCCTTGATACCCGTCTGGAGCGGCACGCTCACCGATTTTCTCTCGATTATGCCGGCAGCTTTCTGCTCGATGGGAAGCATCGCTTCGCTCTCTATCGGGCCTTTGCCGTCGATAGGCTGGCCGAGGGCGTTCACGACGCGTCCTATAAGTCCTTTTCCGACCGGCACCGAAACAACGGAACCCGTGCGCTTCACGGTGTCGCCCTCGCGTATGCCGACGTCGGAGCCGAGCATAACCACCGAAACGGAATCCTCTTCGAGATTGAGCGCCATTCCGTAGGTGCCGTTAGAGAACTCCACGAGTTCGTTTGAAAGGCAGTTGTCGAGCCCGTAGACCGAGGCTATGCCGTCGCCGACGGTGATAACGCTGCCGGTCTCCGAGAGCTCCGCCTTTTTATCGTAGTTTTTTATCTGAGCCTTTATCAGGCTGCTGATATCGTCAATGTTCATAGCTTATCTCCGTAAAATTCAGTCCGAATTTTTAATTGCGCGCCCGAGGTCCGAAAGCTTTCCTCTCACGCTCGCGTCGTATCTCTTTCCGCCGTATTCCAGCCTTATGCCGCCTATGCAGCTTGGGTCTACCCTGCAGCTTAGAAGTATCTCGGAAGACGTCTTTTTTGCGAGCTTTTCGCGCAGACGCTCTTTTTGCTCCTCCGAGAGCGGGACAGCCGAAACTGCGGTAACGGGCAGGATATTGTTGTCGGCGCAGTAAAGGCGCTTATACACCTCGCAGCATTTGCCCACGGTGTCGCACCGACGCTTTTCGGCAAGTATCTTCAGGGTATTGAGAAGCGTTTTGTTTATCCTGCCGCCGAATACCTTTTCAACGGTCTCGGCGCGCTCGGCGGCGCTGAGCCTCGGGTTTGAGAGCAGCCTGATAAATTCCGGATTCCTGTCAAACACCTCTGCTGCCTCGCGGAAGTCGTCAAAGATCTCTTTCGAGCAGTTCTCCTCGACGGCGAGCTGATAAACGGCAGTGCCGTATTCGCGTGAAAAATCCTTTACCATAGCTTACTCCCCAAGGCTGTCTATCGCCTCGTCTATCAGCGACGCGTGCGCCGAAGGGTCTATTTCTTTCTCGACGACCTTCTCGGCGAGGGATATCACCATTTCCGAAATGGAATCGCGCATCTCTTCGGCGGCCTTTTTCTTTGCGAGCTCAATGTCTTCATCGGCTATTTTAAGCTTGCGCTCGGCCTCTGCCTTCGCTCCCGAGATTATCTCCGAGGATTCTGCCTTTGCGCGGTCACTCGCGGTTTTAATAAGGCTGTCGGCTTCCGCTTTGGCGTCGTCGAGCTTTTTGCGGTAAAGCTCCTTTTCGGCGTTGGCATCCGAAAGCGCCTTGTCGGCGTCGGAATAAACCTTTTCAACTTCTTCTTCCCGCTGTTTGATTATATTCTGCACAGGCTTAAAGAGGAACTTTTTGAGAATCAGCACGAGTATCAAAAGGTTCCCTATAGCCATAAGTATGTGCCATACGTTTACGGAGAGAAAATCAAGGGTTCCCGCCATTGTAACCATAATAACTAACTGCCTTTCTTATTATCCGAGTCTGTTAAGGAAGAGACCGGGAGCGAGGAAAATGAGCAAAAGTCCGATGATAAAGCCGTAAAGACCGGTGGTCTCGGCGACCGCGCAGCCCATCAGCATGGTAGTGGTCACGCTGCCTTTCTGCTCGGGCTGGCGGGCGATAGCCTCGCAGGCCTTGCCTACGGCGTAGCCTTCGCCTATACCGGGGCCGATACCCGCGATAAGCGCAAGACCGGCGCCTATTGCGCAGCCCATCAAAACGAGCGCTCTCGCCATCACTTCGGTGTTTCCGGCGGCGGAGGTGTCCGCAGCTGCCGCAAGCATCATTGTCAAAAGTTCCATAGTGTTACCTTCCTTTCAAGTATGAACATAGTGAGATCTATTTTTATGAGTCGGTCTCGGCGGCCGAGGCGATATAGAGCATAGTCAGCATGCAGAATATGAACGCCTGCAAAACACCGCTGAAGACGTCAAAATAGAGCGAAAGTATTGCGGGGAGGCCGAGCTGCAAAATAGGCAGCTTTTCTCCCATTTCGCCGAGTATTCCCGGCAGCCACCCGAAGATGGCGTTATTAGCCGCAGCGAGGGCGGCATATATCAGCGCCGACACCACCGACCCCGAGGCTATGTTTCCGAACATACGGAAAGCCATAGATATAGGCGTGGCGATCTCTCCGAGAATGTTCATCGGCGTCATCACGAATATCGGCTCGGTAAGACTCTTTGCGTAGCCGAACACGCCGTTCGTCTTTATTTTATAGAACGTTATGAGAACGAAGGTCATTATCGCCCAGCCGAGGGTGGTGTTGAGGTCGCCCGTCGGAGCAAACATTCCGAGAAGCGAGATAAGGCTCGAGAACATAGCGAGCGAAAACAGCGCCGCAACGTAGGGGACGAACCATTTCCACTTAAGCCCCATATTTCCGGTCACGAACTTCTCCGCCGTCTTCACGATGAATTCCGCTATTATCTGCCTCTTTGAAGTGGGTCTGACCTTTAAATCGTGGGTGAGCCAGATGCATACTGCCGCGATAGCCGCCATAACTATCCACATATTTACCTGCGTTTCGGTTATGGTTATCCCGAAGGGCAGCTCAAAGAGTATCTTCGCACCCGTTACTTCAATTTCCATCCGAACCGTCACCTCTCTTTTGACCGTCGGTCTCTTTAGCCACCGAACGCTTTTGCCTGAGCTGCCACACTGCTATGGATATCCTCGGCATTATCACCGAAGCTATCACCGGCAGCCAGTGAAAGGGCTTTATCACCGAGTAATCGGTCGAAAGAAAAAGCCCCGCGCCTATAAGTATTGCCAGCAGCAACATTCTTAAGCTGTAAGAAGCCTGTATCCGCTTTTTTGCGGCTTCGGGGTCGCTTTCGTCGGCAGCCCTTGTCATCGTGCGGGCAAAAAGGTAGTAATAAACTATTATCGCCGCCGAGCCGTACAGCGCCCCGAGCAGGACTGAGAGCGCGAATCTTCCGGCTATTGCAAATCCTATGCACACGGCCGCAGTATATGCCGCCTGCCCGACGGCTATGCAGGTCATAAACTCCCTCATCGCCTTTTTGCCTTCGCTCACGGTCTTCGCCTCCGTCAGATCCTATTTGCACTTATTATATAATAATATCTCCCGAATGTAAATAGACAAACCGCACGTTTTGTCTGTTTTTACAAAAATTCCTGCCGCTGTGAGGAATTTTTATCTGCAGTACCTGTCAAACTGCACAAACGCATTGAAATTTTATCGTTTGAAATGCCACTACAAAAAATCGCTCGGATATGCTAAAATAACTGTAGTTTTATTTTTTCGGAGGTAAACTATGAAAAAACTATTATCACTCCTTTTGGTATTCTCTATGCTCTTCTGCCTTGCAGGCTGCGGCGCCGAAGCCGAGCCGGAGCAGGTCGAGATGCCGGACTTCAAGGCCGAGCTTACCGACGGTAACGCCGATTATTCCCTCGACGAGCTCGAACTTCTATCCGGAGACTCTCATCTCACCGTTGCCGACAAGACAGTGCCCGCTCTTTACAAGTATTTTGAAGACAAGGTAAAGATCGGCGTTGCCTTCACTTCCAACCAGATAAATCCCTTCCTTGAAGTGGGCGCCAACCTCGTGAACGATGCTCCCGACACCAATATGAATATCACACAGGGCATACTCAAGCACTATAACATTTACGTTTTGGGCAATGAAATGAAGTCGGACCATTGCAATCCCGCACCCGACACCTATAATTTCACCGACGCCGATAACTTCGTCGCCTTCGGCAAGGCCGCCAACGCAGACCTCAGAGGTCACACCATAGTATGGCACTCCCAGGTCCCGCAGTGGTGGTTCAAGGCCGACCCCAACGATACCTCTTCCGTAGCCGACTGCTATAAGAACGGCACCCTCGCCACCCGCGAGCAGCTCACCGAGCGCCTCACCACCTATATCAACGAGCTCATTCCGAGATATAAAGACGACATTAAATACTGGGACGTCTGCAACGAAGTCCTCAACGCAGACAGTATCCGTACCGTGAACGACGATTCCTACTGGGCCGAGATAATCGGCGACGTTGACGGCAACGGCTACAGCGACGACTATGTTGAGATCGCTTTTAACGCCGCTCGCGAAGCCGGCGGCGAAGACCTCGTCCTTATGATAAACGACTTCAATATGGAGTGGCAGAATTCCAAGACCCAGGCTATGTACGATATGGTCGAGAGAATGTTGCGCAAGGGCGTAAGGATCGACGGCGTAGGCTTCCAGTCGCATATCGGTCTTGACTGCAACGTTGAGCTCTTCCGTCAGAATATCGAGAAGATAGCGAGCCTCTCCGAGGTCTACGACGAGTGCTTCCCCGAGCACAAGGGCAACTTCAGAGTTCAGATAACCGAGCTCGATATGAATATGTACGTCGGAGCTCATTCCGGCGAATACGGCTTTACCAAGTGGACCGACGAGGAATATCAGCGTCAGGCCGATAAATACGCCGAGCTGTTCGAGATGTTCCTCGACTTTGCCGACGAGGGCAAGCTCGACGCGATACTCTTCTGGGGCACCGACGATGAGAACTCCTGGCTCAACAATATGGACGGCAAGATGAGAAGAAACGCCGCGCTCATTGTTGACAGAGATCTTACCCTAAAGCCCTGCTTCTGGAGTATAGCAAGGACTTCGTTCGATCATTGATCTATGAACCCAAGCCCCTCATTTGAGGGGCTTTTGTTTTTGTCGAACTTTTCACGGG
This sequence comes from uncultured Clostridia bacterium, assembly GCA_947631535.1. Taxonomy (GTDB): domain Bacteria; phylum Bacillota; class Clostridia; order Oscillospirales; family Ruminococcaceae; genus Faeciplasma. The sequence goes on from CANRLU010000016.1 coordinate 18,470, forward strand.
GCTGTAATATGGGCAAAAAAACTAAAAAGTTTTCGGTCCACCCTTTCTCAAAAGGGTGGCGAGGGTCAAATGCAAGCTGGTTTTGTACCCGTTCATACTTCGCGGGCATAAACGCCCGCCCGCTCGTATTCACGGACAAAACCCCGCGTGCATCGGTCGAGAAGCCTCTGGTCGCGCTCCGCAGAGCGCGAAATCCTCATACCAAAATAAAATCAGGAAGGTAGCACGAATCCGTCCGGTGGACGGTTCGGGCGCAGGGAACCCTATTAAGGGGTTCCCTGATTTGCCGAGCGGCGAGCGAGGCAAACGAAAACAGGCAGTCTAATTCAGCCGCACTACCATTTACTGTGCTCTCATTCGCCTCACAGTGAGCGAGCCAGAAAAAAGCTAAGTTCGGAGTTTACGCATTTTCATTTATTGACAACCCCCGCTCGTTATGCTACAATATCCAAAACCGCTAACGACTTGATAAGAGGTGCGACATGAGAATAGATGATATCCTGAAAAACAAGCGGACGCTTTCTTTCGAGGTCTTCCCGCCCAAAAAAGAGGGCGTGGAGCGCGAGGAACTTTACCGCACGATAGATTCGCTTAAAGAGCTTAAGCCCGATTTTATCAGCGTCACCTACGGCGCGGGCGGCGGCAACGCAAGAAATGCCGTCGAGATCGCGGGGCACATCAAATCCGTGGGGATAGAGCCGCTCGCCCACATAACCGGCGGGCCGTCTTCTCCTGCCGATATCGACGCCGTTACCGCCGAGCTCAAAAACCTTAATGTAGACAACGTTCTGGCGCTTCGCGGCGACCGTCCGCTCGATTTCACCGCAGAATACTGCAAATACTTTCCCCACGCCACTGACCTTATGCAATATATCGGAGATAAATTCTGCATCGGCGGAGCCTGCTACCCCGAGGGGCACTCGGAGTGCGCCACTCTCGGCGAAGACCTCATCAGCCTGAAGAAAAAGCAGGACTGCGGCGCAAAGTTCCTTATAACACAGATCTTCTACGACAATTCCTATTATTACCGGCTCGTCCACGAGGCGGGCAAAGCGGGAATCACCGTTCCGATAATCCCGGGAATAATGCCGCTCGTCAATTCAAAGAACATCGCCCGCATAAAGTCGATGTGCGGTAGCACCGTTCCGCTCGACTTCCGCAATATGATAGAAACATATTCCCAAAGCCCCGCCGTTATGCGTGAGATTGGCCTCAACTACGCCGTTTACCAGATTATCGACCTCATCGCAAAGGGCGCGCCGGGAATACACCTTTACATTATGAACAAGGCCGATACCGCCATCGAGATCTACGAAAGGCTCAGGGTGGTCTTCAATGAACTTTTCTGAAATAAGGCCGCAGATCTATAATTATCTCGGTTTTCGGGGAGTTACCGAGTCGCCCGATACCGACGAAGTCATCGCCTCTTGCCTTATTGAGCTCGAAAAGACCGCGCAGTTCAACAGTCTTTACAGAGCTTTTGAGAAGATTCCGGATTTTCTCTGCAAGCCTCCCTATGAGAGCTTTCTTAGGGGAACTGCGGGCGTGATACTCTCGGTCACGACTCTCGGAGCCGGTGTTGATAGGCTTATAAACCGCCTCTACCGCACCGATATGTCCCGAGCGGTTGTGCTCGACGCCTGCGCGAGCGCCTATTTGGAGGCGAAATCCGACGAATTTGAGCGCACCCTCGGCGACAGTCTTACCTACCGTTTCTGCCCAGGCTACGGCGGTAGCTCCGTCGAGGATCTTAAATATATCTTCGAGCTTTTAAGGCCCGAAAAGATAGGCGTAACGCTCGGAGAGAGCTTTTTTATGCTCCCCGCGAAGACTATGGCGGGGGTCATCGGCATAGGAAAGACGGTTAAAAAGTCCTGCGAGGGCTGTTTTATGCTCCCGCACTGCAAATACAGGGAGGAGGGCAAGCGATGCTACGGCTCGGAAAAAACGTTATAGTATTTGACGGCGGATTCGGCAGCGAGCTCGAAAGGCTCGGGCTGTCGGGTATCCCCGAAGACCTCAACATCACCGCGCCCGAAGCCGTGCAGAGCATACATCGCTCCTATTCCTGCGCCGATATCATCACGACAAACACCTTCGGCCTTAACAGGATAAAATATCACGGCGCATATGAACTTAAAGACGTCGCCGTTCAGGCAATAAAGAACGCCCGCGCCGCGGGAAAGACCGTATTCTTCGACGTAGGTCCGACGGGAGCTATGCTCGAGCCGATAGGCCCGCTTTACTTTGAAGAAGCCTACGAGGCCTTTGCCGAGATAGCCGATATCACCGCCGGACTCGTGGACGGCTACATTGCCGAGACTTTTTCCGACCTCTACGAGCTCAAAGCCTGCGTTCTCGCGCTGAAAGAACACTCCGACAAGCCGATTTTCGCGACCGCCACCTTTGATTCGACCTGCCGTACCCTCACGGGCTCCACCCCCGAGATAGTCGCCAATACTCTTGAGGGCCTCGGGGTTGATGCCCTCGGCGTCAACTGCTCTTTGGGTCCCAAGGAGCTTCTGCCGATAGTCGGGCGGCTCGTAAATTCGACGAACGTCCCGATAATCGTTCAGCCCAACCGCGGCCTGCCCGTTTTGGAGGGCGGCAGGACGGTCTATAAGCTCGGAATAGAGGAATTTGACGAATATGCCGAAAAGATGCTCGGGCTCGGCGTGAGCGTTATAGGCGGCTGCTGCGGCACTACTCCCGAATTTATAAAGAGGATCTCCCGCTTTTCGGGAGCAGAAGTCAGGCGCCGCAGGGTCGAGCCCAAAACACTGATAAATTCCGCGAATATCCTCGTCGAGATAGACGGCGTTAAGATATGCGGCGAACGCCTCAACCCCACCGGCAAAAAAGCCCTGAAAGAGGCGCTGATATCCGAAAATTACGACTATCTTGTAGACGAAGCCCTGAAGCAGCAGGAGGCCGGCGCCGACCTTTTGGACATTAACGTAGGTCTGCCGCAGCTCGACGAAAAGTCCGTAATGCCAGCCGTCGTGAAAAAGGTCCAGGAATACTGCGACCTGCCGCTCCAGATAGATTCCTCCGACGCTGCGGCGATAGAGGCAGGAGTGAGGCGGGTCAACGGCATACCGCTGATAAACAGCGTAAACGGCGACGAAGAGGTTATGTCGAAGGTTTTCCCGATAGCAAAAAAATACGGCGCGGTCGTTCTGGGCCTCGCTATGGACAAAAACGGCGTTCCCCGCACCGCCGAGGGACGTTTTGAGATAGCAAAGCGGATAATTTCACGCGCTGCGGATTTCGGCATACCCCGCCACAAAATTATGATAGACACCCTTGTGGTGACTGCCTCGGCCGAGCAGGCGCTCGTAAAGGAGACCCTTGAGGCGCTGCGGCTTGTCAGAGGCCTCGGGGTGAAGACGGCTCTCGGAGTGTCAAACGTTTCGTTCGGATTGCCGAACAGGCCGCTTCTGAACCGCACTTTTCTCGCGATGGCGATGACCTGCGGTCTTAATATGCCTATCCTTAACCCCTTAGACGGCGAGATGACCGGCGCTGTAAAGGCATTCGGCGTTCTCTCGGGGGCGGACGAAAACTCCGAGAATTACATCGAAGCATATAAGGACTATACACCCTCGGCGCCGTCCGCGGCCGTGAGCACGTCGCAAAAGTCCGAAAAGAGCGCGGCTTCGCTCTACGACTGCATAAGATCCGGCCTCAAGAGCAGGGCGGAGGAGCTCTGCGAAAAGGAGCTTTCAGAAAAAGACCCGCTGACAGTGGTAAACGATATCCTGATAAAGGCACTTACCGAAGTGGGGGAGCTATACGAAAGCGGAAAGCTGTTCCTGCCGCAGCTCGTTTCGGCGGCCGAGGCCGCAAAGGCAGCTTTTGCGGCAGTCGGCAGGCATCTTCCGAAAGACGCCGAGCCCAAGGGCAAGGTGATACTTGCAACCGTAAAAGGCGACGTCCACGATATAGGAAAGAACATCGTAAAAGTTGTGCTCGAATCCTACGGCTACAGGGTTATAGACCTCGGCAAGGACGTTCCGGCAGAGCGGGTGGTAAAGGCCTGCAAAGAGCACGACCCCATTGTTGTGGGCCTCTCCGCGCTTATGACCACCACCGTAAAGAGCATGGAGGAGACAATAGCCGCGTTGAGGTCGGCGGGCTGCACTGCGAAGATATTCGTAGGCGGAGCGGTGCTCAATGCCGAGACTGCATCGCGCATCGGCGCCGACTGCTACACCCGCGACGCCCTCGAAATGGCCAAGACCCTTGACAAAATGTTCCCGCAGCAATAAAGCATAAAGCCCTTAAATCAAAAGGACGGCATGGCCAAGCGCCATACCGTCCTTAACTTTTATATAATTATCATCGCGTCCCCGAACGAGAAGAATCGGTATTTTTCCTCCACGGCTATGCGGTAGGCACTCATTGTGTTTTCATACCCCGCAAACGCCGAAACCAGCATTATGAGCGTGCTCTCGGGCAGGTGGAAGTTGGTTATCAGCCCGTCAATCGCGCCGAACTCGTATCCGGGGTAGATGAAAATATCTGTCGAGCCCTCGTCGGCGGCTATCTTCCCGAGCTTTTTCACGACGCTTTCAAGCGTCCGGCAGGAGGTCGTACCCACGGCTATTACCCGTCCGCCCTCGGCCTTGGTTTTGTTGATAATGTCGGCGGTCTTCTGGGGCAGGACGTAAAATTCGCTGTGCATCTTGTGCTCCGCTACGGATTCCTCCTTTACCGGCCTGAACGTTCCGAGCCCGACGTGCAGCGTTACATAAGCTATGTTTATCCCTCTGCTTTCGAGGTCTTTAAGCTGCTCTTTGGTGAAGTGGAGCCCCGCCGTCGGCGCGGCGGCCGAACCGGTCTCGCGGGAATAAACAGTCTGATACCGCTCCTTGTCTTCGAGCTTTTTTGTTATGTATGGCGGCAAAGGCATCTGGCCTATCTCGTCGAGGACCTCGTAAAGGCTGCCGTCGCAGTAAAATCTTGCTATGCGGTTGCCGTCCTCCATAACGTCTAATATCTCGGCCCTGAGCCTGCCGTTTCCGAAGGTGAAGAACGTTCCCACCTTGGCTTTTTTGCCTGGGCGGCAGAGTATTTCCCAGACGTTCTGCTCTTTTTGCTCCAAAAGCAGAAATTCAATAAAGCTGCCGTTCGATTCCCTCTCGCCGTAGATCCTCGCGGGCAGAACGCGCGAATCGTTCACAACGAGCGTGTCGCCTTTTTTGAGGTGTTCGCATAGATTATAGAAGCGGTCGTGAGATACGGCGCCGGTTTTGCGGTCTATCACCATAAGTCTTGAGCTGTTGCGCGGCTCAACGGGAGTCTGCGCGATGAGCTCCTCGGGGAGCTCGTAGTAAAAGTCACTTTTTTTCAGATCGTTCAAATCAAGCATAATTTTTAACTCCGGAATTTTATTGACAGAATCGCATCGGTGTGATATTCTGTATTTGTATATGATTATATACCGTTTACATGATTTTTTCAAGAGAGGAATTGACTGTATGAAAAATTATAATGTAGGCATCATTGGCGCCACCGGAATGGTCGGCCAGCGCTTTGTAACGCTCCTTTCGGGCCACCCTTGGTTTAAGATCAAGGTCCTTGCGGCTTCGGGGCGTTCCGCCGGCAAGACCTATCGCGAGGCCGTAGGAGCTAAGTGGGCTATGAAGACCCCACTTCCCGAAAATGTCGCGGATATCGTTGTAAAAGACGCCACGGCCGATATGAAGGAGATAGCTTCGGAAGTGGATTTCGTTTTCTGCGCGGTGGATATGCCGTCAGAGGAGATAATCGCGCTCGAAGAGGGTTACGCCAAGCTCGAGTGCCCCGTTGTCTCCAACAACAAGGAGCACCGCCTCTATCCCGACGTTCCTATGCTCATTCCCGAGTGCAACTCCGAGCACACTGCCGTCATCGAGACCCAGCGCAAGCGCCTCGGCACAAAGCGCGGATTCATCGCCGTAAAGCCCAACTGTTCTATCCAGAGCTATGTTCCCGCGCTTCACCCGCTCAGAGAATACGGCATAAGCGCCGTTCTCGCCTGCAACTACCAGGCCATCTCCGGCGCCGGCAAGACCTTTGAGACCTGGCCCGAAATGGTGGATAACCTCATTCCGTTCATAAAGGGCGAGGAGCAGAAGAGTGAAATAGAGCCTATGAAGATCTGGGGCGAGGTAAAAGACGGAGTGATCGTTCCCGCCGCCAAGCCCGTTATCACTACCCAGTGCCTGCGCGTCCCCGTTTCCGACGGTCACACCTCGGCGGTGTTCGTAAAGTTTGAACGCAAGCCCTCAAAAGAGGAGATGATAAAGGCCTGGCGCGAATACAAGGGCGAGCCGCAGCTCCTCGGGCTGCCCTCGGCTCCGAAGCAGTTCCTCAATTACTTTGAGGAGGATAACCGTCCGCAGGCTAAGCTCGACCGCGACCTTGAGGGAGGTATGGCCGTCTCGATAGGCCGCCTTCGCGAAGACATTTTATTCGACTACAAGTTCGTCTGCCTCTCTCACAATACGCTCCGCGGCGCGGCGGGCGGGGGAGTCCTCGCAGCCGAGCTTTTAGCCGCAAAGGGATACTTCGACTGATCTCGCAATTTTGTTTAAAGATAAATTACATAGAAAGGTCGTATTTTTATGAAAAAACTGCTTTTTGAGGGCGCAGCGACCGCTATTATAACGCCGTTTAACCCCGACGGAAGTATAAATTTTGAAAAATACGGCGAGCTCATCGACTGGCAGATAGAGTGCGGCATCGACGCGATAGTCGCCGTAGGCACCACCGGCGAAAACGCCACCCTTTCGGGCAACGAGCACCGCGAGCTTATGCGCTATGCCGTCAAGAGGGCCGCTCACCGCGTGCCGGTCATCTGCTCCACCGGCTCGAACGACACCGCCTACGGCATTGAGACCTCTAAAGCCGCCGAAGAAGCGGGAGCCGACGGTCTTTTGTGGGTGACGCCCTATTACAACAAGACCTCGCAGCACGGGCTTATCCGCCACTACGAAAAGATGCTTGAAAGCGTTTCGCTGCCGGTGATTCTGTATCACATTCCCGGGAGGACGGGTCTGACTGTAAAGGTCGAGACCTTTAAGGAGCTTTCGAAGCACCCGCAGGTGGTGGGCGTAAAAGAGGCGAGCGGGAACATTTCGCTCGTTGCCTCGATAATAGAGTCCTGCGGCGACGATCTTCCGGTTTACAGCGGCAACGACGACCAGATCCTGCCGACGATGGCTCTCGGCGCAAAGGGCGTCATTTCGGTGCTCTCGAATATCCTGCCGCAAGAGACCCACAGGATATGCCGCCTCTGCCTCGACAACGATTTTGCCTCCGCCCGCGAGCTTATGGTGAAATATCTCGACCTCGCGAATAAGCTCTTTATAGACGTCAATCCCGTGCCGGTAAAAGAGGCTATGAATATGATGGGGCTCGGCGTCGGAGGCTGCCGACTGCCGCTGTATGAGCTCACCCCGCAGGACAGAGATATCCTGCGCGAAACCCTCTCCAAATACGGACTAGTAAAGTGATTTTGCTTTACATATAAATGCGAATAAAGTTCTCAAAAGGAAGTGAAAGCCTTGACAAAGATAGTTATCAGCGGGGCAAACGGAAAGATGGGCAGGGCGGTCGCCGATGTCATATCCAACCGCGATGACTGCGAGGTTATCGCCGGAATCGACCTCAATACTGTAAAGCTTTCTGACTTTACGGTATATTCCTCGCCGTCCGAGCTCCCAGAGACTCCCGACGTTATCGTCGATTTCTCCCACCCCTCCGCCCTCGACGGTCTTTTGGGCTACGCCCTCACAAACGGCGTCGCGCTCGTTCTCGCCTCTACGGGCTACACCCCCGAGCAGACCGAAAAGATCCGTTCGGCATCGCTCCAGATACCTGTTTTCTTCACGGCGAATATGTCGCTCGGGATAAATCTGCTCCGTGAGCTCGCTAAAAAGGCGGCTTCGGTCTTGGGCGACCAGTTCGACGTCGAGATAGTCGAGCGCCACCACAACCAGAAATTAGACGCCCCCAGCGGCACCGCGCTTATGCTCGCCGACTCGATAAACGAGGCCCGCGACGGCTGCTATAACTATGTTTACGACCGCCACAGCTACCGCCGCAAGCGCGAGCACACCGAGATAGGGATACACTCCGTCCGCGGGGGGACTATAGTCGGCGACCACGAGATAATCTTTGCCGGCCGCGACGAGGTCATCACGCTCAGCCACTCCGCAGCGTCAAAAGAGGTGTTTGCGGTAGGCGCCGTCAACGCCGCAGTGTTTGTCAGCTGTAAACCCGCAGGCCTTTACAGCATGTCGGATATGATTTAGAAAGGAAGTTGCACTATGTTAAAATTCGGAAAGTTCACGTCGCTGCTGCTTGTCTTTGCGATGCTTTTGTCGCTGCTTTCGGGCTGCGGCTCTGACTCATCAATCGACATCTACTCGATGCGCGAGGGTCTTAAGGCGACGGATATCGTTGACGAAATGGGCCTGGGCATCAACCTCGGAAACACCTTCGAGGCGTATTACAGCGACGACACCAATATGTGCGGCTTCTCGCAGATCGTCGGTGACGGCGAATCTACCGACTACGAAACCTGTTGGGGCGCCGTTGAGACCACCCGCGAGATAATTGACGGCATAAGGGATTCCGGCTTCAAGACCTTGAGGGTCCCCGTATTCTGGGGCAACGGAATGGCTGACGGCTCCGATTTCAAGGTCAGCAGCGAGGTCATAGACCGCGTCGAAGAGGTCGTGAAGTGGGCTCTCGAGGACGGCCTCTATGTAGTCATAAATATGCACCACTACGACGAGCGTCTCATAATGTTCCTCGACCGTGAGGAGGCAGTTGCCGCGGCGGGGAAGGTATGGACTCAGGTTGCCGAGCACTTCAAGGATTACGGCGACCACCTTATCTTTGAGGGCTACAACGAATATCTCGGCGGCGTAAAAGTGGGGACCGACGCCCCCGATTCCGAGAAGTTCGACTACTGCAACGATATGAACCAGATATTTGTGGACTCCGTCCGCGCGACGGGCGGCAACAACGCCGAGCGCATACTCATCGCCTCCGGCTTCAACACGAATATCGACAGGACCACGAGTGACGGCTTTAAAATGCCGACCGACACCGCCGATGGCAAGCTTATGGTCTCGGTCCACTACATCGACAACAATATGTACTGGTCCAACCAGATAGGCAGCAAAAACTGGCACGACTA
>CANRLU010000017.1 GCA_947631535.1 uncultured Clostridia bacterium
ATGCCTATCTCGACGGGGTTGCCGAGGCAGTCGTTAATCTTCTGGCGGGAGTTATTGAGGGTCATGATTTTAAGCGAGATCTTGTTGTTTACAACCGACGCCGTCTGCCCGCCAACTTCGCCGATTGCCTCGATGATCGTAGGCGCTTTGTTTCCGCCGTTTACGTCGCCCGACTGGTTGAGCTTGGTTTTCGCGGCGGGGTTGAACGAGGTGCAGAACGGGTTGACCCAGTAGAAGCCGTCGTTCTTAAGAGTGCCGACGTATTTGCCGAAGAGGGTAAGAACAAGCGCTTCCTGCGGCTTTAAAACCTTGAGACCTATAAACGGTATCCAGCCGAAGATCATTCCGATGAAGCCGACAACGACTAAAACCCATCCGAGCGCGGGAACGCTGCCCTCGGTCATGCAGACCCCGACGATAAAGAGCGCCACAAATACGACGAGCATAAGAATCGTGAGGAACATCGCCTTAAAGCCGTTCTTTTTTACCGATAATACTTTTTCTTCCATTGATAAGACCTCTCTTTTTGTCAAAATTATTGTTGCGTATCCGTCAAGGTGGTACCACCTTGGTACCACTATGGTAACACGTCTTTTCAAATTTGTCAAGAGGGTGGAAAAAATTTTTTGAGAGAGGCGGTGCGGAAAATTTGTATTGATTTGTGGGGCGGAATGTGGTAAAATAGTTCCGAAAATAAAACAAAGGATGTTTTTTATGAAAAAGATAACCTCTATTCTCACCGAAGCCGTTGCCGCGGCGTTTGAGGCCGCAGGCTACGACCCCGCGCTCGGGGCGGTCACCGTTTCGGACAGGCTCGATCTCTGCCAGTTTCAGTGCAACGGTGCGCTCTCCGGAGCAAAGATATATCACAAGGCGCCGATAATGATAGCCCGCGACGTGGCCGAAAAGCTCGCTTCACGGCGGGAATTTTCAAAGGCCGAGGCCGTGCCGCCGGGATTTATAAATCTCACGCTGACCGACGGATATCTCACCGAGATACTCAACGAGATCTCTGCCGACGATAATCTCGGAGTGCCGCAGTGCGAAGCTCCGGAGACCATGGTCATCGACTACGGCGGGCCCAACGTTGCGAAGCCGCTCCACATAGGTCATCTGCGCTCGGCGATAATCGGAGAATCCTTGAAGAGGACAGCTCGCGCAACGGGCAGAACGGTCTACGGCGACGTTCACTTCGGCGACTGGGGCACGCCCTACGGTCTCACGATAGCGGAATATAAGGTCCGCCACCCCGATTGGACCTGCTTCAGGGAGGACTTCGACCCCGCAAATGACTCCGTCCCCGACATCGACGAGGCCGAGATGAACGAGATCTACCCGTTTGCCTCGGCAAAGAGCAAGCAGGACGAGGACTTCAAACTCACCTCGCGTCAGACCGTCGTTGACCTGCAAAACCGCAAGCCGGGCGTTTACGACCTCTGGAAAAAGATAAAGGACGTGTCGGTTGAGAGCGTCAAGCGCAATTACGAGCGGCTTTCGGTGGATTTCGACTACTGGTACGGCGAGAGCGACGCCGACGTTTATACTCCCGAGCTGATAAAGATACTGACCGAAAAGGGTCTTTTATACGAGAGCGACGGCGCGCAGGTGGTTGACGTTTCGGAGGAGGACGACAAGATAACCGTCCCGCCGATAATCGTGAAAAAGAGCGATAATTCGAGCATTTACGCGACCTTCGACCTCGACACCATAATCCAGCGCGAGCGGGATTTCAAGCCCGACAGGATATGGTATCTGACCGACAAGAGGCAGAATCTTCACTTTACGCAGGTCTTCCGCTGCGCCAAAAAGGCGGGACTCGTCCCCGAGACGACGGAGCTGCGGCACCTCGGCTTTGGTGCGGTCACGGGCTCCGACGGCAAGCCTTATAAGACCCGCGACGGCGGAGTTATGCGTCTAAGCGACCTTATCGACACCGTTGAGCAGGCGGCATTTGAAAAGCTCAAGGATTCGGAATATATTTCGGAGGACAGGCGGGAGGCGGCCCATAAAATAGGCATTGCGGCGCTGAAATTCGGCGACCTCTCGAATCAGCCCGCAAAGGACTACATCTTCGACCTCGACAGGTTCCTCTCGTTCGACGGCAAGACCGGCACATACCTTTTATATACCGTCACGAGGATAAACTCGATATTAAAAAAGGCCGGCATAGGCTACGGCGAAAAGACGCATATAGGCGGGATCTACGGCGGCGAGAGGGAGCTCGCGCTGCTCCTTTTGATGAGCGGAGAGAGCTACGAAAAGGCGTTTAACGATATGGCGCCGTCGGCGCTCTGCGAAAGCGCGTATAACATCGCGGCGGCGTTCTCGAAATTTTACCACGACACGAGAATACTCACCGAGGAAAACGCCGAGAAGCGGCAAAGCTGGCTTTCGCTCTGCGCGCTCACAAGGAGAGTGCTCGTGAAGCTGCTCGACTGCCTCGGAATCGAGACGGTGGAGAATATGTGAGGGAAATATCAAAAGCTTTCGGTCGGGCCTTTTTCAGACAACGCCTGTCAAAGGGCAGGATTCAAATTATAAAAATGCATCTGAACTTCTTGTGCTCAGGTGCTTTTTTATGCTCAAATTTTTAATTTTCTCTTGACAGACTCAATACTTCGTGATATGATGTATACCGTGAGAGGAGGCATTGTATGGATATTCAGTTGAAACGCGGGCTTTTGGACGTGTGCGTGCTCGCGGCGATAAAGGACAAAGACTCCTACGGCTACCAAATAATCAAGGATATGAAGCCCTATCTTTCGTTGTCCGAATCGACTTTATACACCATTTTAAAGCGGCTTGAGACGGCGGGAATGTTGACCGTCCGCAGCGCCGAGCACGACGGGCGGCTCAGAAAATACTACCACATCACCGACTCGGGGATCGCGCGCATCGAGGAATTTAAAGAGGATTGGAAAGAAATTCTATCCATCTACCGTTTTGTTGTCAAGGAGGAAGAAAATGAGTAAACAGGAATTTTTGGAGCAGCTTCGGTCGGGCTTGCGCGGGCTGCCGCAGGAGGACATCGAGGAGCGGCTGAACTTTTACAGCGAGATGATCGACGACCGAATCGAGGAGGGGCTGTCGGAGTCCGAAGCGGTCGCCGCTATCGGGACGGTCGGAGACGTTGTTTCGCAGATACTTGCGGAAACTCCGCTCACAAAGATCGTAAAAGAAAAAATCAGACCGAAAAGCCGGATAAAGCCGTGGATGATAGTGCTTCTGATACTCGGCTCTCTGCTCTTGTTCCCGATAATGCCTGCCGTTATCGTAATCATTTTATCGGCGTACATCGTCGTCTTGTCGGTGATAATTTCGCTCTGGGCAATATTTGTTTCGCTTATTGCAAGTGCGCTCGGCGGAGCCGTTACGGCGGTGTATTTTGCGATATGCGGCAGGGGGCTCTCCGCTTTTGCGACGCTCGCGGTCGGATCATTGTGCGCAGGGCTTGCAATAGTTATGTTTTTTGTGTGCCTTGCCGCGACTAAGGGCGTTGTTTGGCTGACAAAAAAATTCGCAGTCGGGCTTAAATATATGCTTGTCGGAAAGGAGACAGTGTGATGAGTAAAACCGTTAAAAATTGGCTTATTGCCGCCATGGCGCTTATACTTGCGGGCGCGGCGATGTTCACAGCAGCTTTGGCGCTATGCGGCTGGGACATAACCAAGCTCGGGACGGTCGATTATGTCGAAACGACGCTCGAGCCGAGCGGGGATTTTGAAAGTATCTCGATAAACGTCTACACAACCGACCTCAGGCTTTTGCCCTCTGAGGACGGAAAATGCAGGATTGTCTGCTATGAGGACGAAAAGGTCAGCCACACCGCCGAGGTCAAAGACGGCACCCTTGTCATCGACACCGAGGATACGCGCAGGTGGTTTAACTTTATTTCGGTATCCTTCACAAGCCCGACTATGGAGGTATATCTTCCGAAAAACGAGTACGAATATTTGGACATCAGTACCGACACCGGCGCGGTTTACCTCCCAAATAACTTTACATTTGAGAGCATAAATATCGACGGTAACACGGGTTCGGTGGTCTGTTATGCGAGCACCAAGAAGGATATGGATTTCGAGCTTGACACCGGCCCGATACTTTTGTGCGACTTCTCCGCCGGCAGTATGAAGCTTAAAACCGACACCGGAAGGATTAAGCTGAACGGCGGCACTGTGGCCGAATACATCGACGTGGAGGCGTCTACCGGGGAAGTGAGCCTTGAAAATATCACCTGCAGAGACCTTCGCGCTAAAGCCGACACCGGTCGTGTCAGCCTTAACGGCGTCACCTGTAACGATCTCCACGCCGAGACCGACACCGGAAGCATCGCGCTTGAAAACGTCGTCGGCAGCGGAAAATTCGAGCTTATAAGCGACACCGGACATATAGGCCTCAACGGCTGCGACGCCGCCGAGCTGTATATCGAGACCGATACCGGCAGCGTAAGCGGCGAACTTCTGACGGACAAGATCTTCTTTGCCGAGTCGGACACCGGCAGAGTAAGCGTGCCGAAGTCTATGACCGGCGGCAGGTGCGAGATAAAGACGGACACGGGGAGCATCGAGATGGAGGTAAGAGGGCATCGAGAGTGAAGGAAAGCTTTACCGTCCGGCAGGATTCTGACAGCCGCGTTCCCTTGTGTTGAGCGGCAGACTGTTTCTTTTCAAGGCATATTCGCCGCGGGGAGTTTACCAAGTCTTTCGTTGCCGATCCTCGGTATATCTTTGATGATGTCGTGTGCAAATCTCCCCGTTTTTGTTCAAGACATTCCCGCAAATCCGTGTTATAATAGGTTCACGAACCGCGGTTTAAACTTTTGCGAGGTGATAACATGGAAAACACGGAGATAATCAACAAAGCCGTTGAGTATGCCAAGCGTTGCTGCTGCTCGCCCGATATTTCGGTCTCGGAGATCGCCGAAAACGCCGGCTTTTCGCTCGACTATTTCAGCCGTATCTTTCTTGCGCATACCGGCTTCACGGTATCTGGATATATCAATTATCAGCGCCTTAAAAAGGCGGCGATTCGTCTGCGCATGACTAACGACAGTATCCTTGAAACGGCTTTAAATGTTGGCTTTGAGAGCCACGAGGGATTTATCAAGGCCTTTAAAAAGCGCTACGGTATGACTCCGAGCGAATACCGAAATAACAATAAGTCAACAACTCTTAATCTTGCAGACGTTTCGGACAGCTCGGTGGTCTCAAGATTTTTGTACGAAAACCCCGACCTTAAGCCGCTGCCCGACAGCGTGTGGGACGACCTTTTTGAACGCGATTTCAAGCTTTATGCGTATCTTTTTGAGTGTGCCGTCGCTCAGGGCGTAAGGCTCGCGGAATTCAGTGACGGCGAGAATAAAGCGCTCCTTTATCTGTTTGACGACCTCAGCGGAACGCTGCCCGTAAACATAATAAGCGATACGCCCGACGTAGCCGTTAAGCTGATAAAGCGCTTTATAGAGCGCTGTCCGAATACCGCGCTGACGTCGGCGCTGAGTCCCGATGAAATGAAAAACGCGTTTGAAAGCGCCGGACTTATACCGACCCACGTCCGCGTAATATCGCACTACTGCGGCGAAAAACCTAAGTATGATCTGCCGGACGGAATAACCGTCAGACGTCTTTGTCAAGCCGATATTCCGGAAATCGAAAAGGTCGAAGACAGGCTGCCGAAGGGCTATGCGCGCCACTTGATGAGTCCCGACGACTACGCCGACCCGAACGTTTTGGAGTACGGTGTGTTCAAAAACGGCAGCATTATAATGATTGCGGGCTGCGGTCTTTCCGACTATTCCGGGACGGTCATCAACGACAGCATCGCGTATTATCTGACGGCGGAAAAGCCGGATAACAACGTATTTCGTCAGGTTTTTGCGGCGATCGTCGCTGACGTTATTGACCTCGGCGCGGTGCCGTATGACGACAATCAGTACGGAAAATATGCCGAGAACCACGGCGGCTTTACGGCGCTTGATATGGGATTCGAGCCGGTGGGGTATGTCTATAGGTTTTGATTCACAGCCCTGATGAAAAGTATAAAAACCGCTCTCAGGCGTTTGCCCGGGGCGGTTTTTCTTACGGGGAGTTTGGTCAGCCGCAGCCGCTCCGAGGGCGAAGCCCGAGCCGCCCGCAGGGCGGCTGCCCTGCGCGGCGTAGCCGCGCGGGGCCCGCGCGAAGCGCGGCGGGCTTCGCCGCACCAAGGCGCAGACCCAATGCCGAAACCGTCAGCCTGCGCTCTCTTCCCCATACGCCCGACAGAGCGCCGTAAGGCTCTGCATACCGAGCTCTTCGGGGCGGCGCGTGGGCAGTACGGTTTTCTCAAGTCTTGGCGCCTCATTTTCGCATACGTGCCGGTCACAGCCGCACAAAACCCGCCCTTGAATGTATTTCGAGGAGCTCAAGCAAAAACGGTTGACAAATCCCCGCCAAGGTGGTATACTGTCAAGCGTTGGGGTGTCACCTTGAAAACCACCCCGAAATAAAAAAACAAGGGGTAATATGCTCGGCGGCGCGGCAGCCGCTGCGAGCAGGCGCTTTAAACGTAAAAGATCCCCCGTATCGTATGATCGGGGGATATGTTTTTTCGCGCGGCCCGGAAGGAGAAATTATGTCGCAGAAAAATCAAAATGCGGGGTTTTCCACCCGCAGGCTTGTTAAGCTCGCCTTTGTGGCGGCGCTGTACGTGGTGCTCACATACGCGCTCGGATTTATGTCTTACGGAAACATTCAGTTCCGCGTTGCGGAGGCGCTGATGCTGCTTTGCTTCTATAAGAAAGACTATGGGATAGCCCTTACCGTCGGGTGCTTTATCGCGAATATGTTCAGCCCTATGGCGCTCGATATGGTGTTCGGCACCGCCGCAACGCTCCTTGCGGTGCTTCTTATATATGTAAGCCCGAACATATTCGTGGCTTCGCTGGCGCCGGTCGCAACAAACGCCGTGATAGTCGGCGCGGAGCTCACATATTGCTTCAAAACGCCTTTCTGGCTCAACGCTCTCGAAGTGGGATTCGGAGAATTTGTCTGCGTTTGCGTCGCAGGAGTGATTATCTTCAAGCTTGTCGAGCGCAACGCTTCCGTTATGAAGATCATCACCGAATAAAATTTTTAATCGGTGCAATATTTGCCCTCACTTATGCGTATTATAGGTGAGGACTTGGTCAGACTTCTGTCCTTTCCTGTATACGTTTCAAGAGATCCCCCGGCACCGTCGGGGGATCATCTTTTATCTGTATGCTTTTAGGGTGGTGAGCTCGCTTTCGCTCATTATAAAATATTCCTCCACCGATGGGCAGACCGAGCGCACCGTTTTCATAAGCTTTTCGGCCGCTTCGAGCTCTTCGCGGCTTAGTTTCAGGCCCGACGGCCGGTAGTGGGCGATTATGCAGCGGCTCCCGTTGTTTTCGGTCACGGTGGAAATTATCGCCCTCGCCGCGGCGCCGCTTTGAAGAGTTGGTTCGCTGTAGCCGAATTTTTTGGTGAGGATAACGGCAAAGTCATCGTCAACAAGTGTGACCGCGATCTGCTCACCGTCGGAGGGGCGGAAAATATTGCCGTAATAGGCGTCGAGGATAAAGCGGTTTTCGAGAACTATTCCCTTTTGAACCGTTGTTCCGTATTCGGAGTAGACCTCCGAAGCTGCCTTTATGAGTATTGCCGTGCTCCTGCCCACGCCGCTTACCGTCATAAGCTCCTCGGGCGTGGCGTCGAGCACCGCCGAAAGGCTGCCGAAGCGGTTTATCAGCGAGTGGGCGAGACCGTTGGTATCTTTTTGCGGAATGGCGTAAAACAGCAGCAGTTCGAGGATCTGATGAGGGTAAAGGCCGTCGATGCCGTTTTTCAGAAACTGCCTGCGCAGCCTCTGGCGATGTCCCGCGTGTTCGTTGGGCATTGGTCTCACTCCCCGTCTGTGGTCTGTAATATAATTATCCGCGAAAATTGGGTGGTTGTCAAGAGGAAAACGCATGATATGTCGATATGAGCGCATAAATCTTTTATTCTTGTGTGCTAAGATCAAGTGCACTCTCTCTTTCCTTGACACTCCCCATTAAATATGGTAAAATATATCGGTCATCTAAAGGAGGCGTACATATGGAAAGCAGAAAACGTCCGGCCGGAGAGACGGCGGCAATAATCCTTTCGGTAATAGCTGCGGCAGCGCTCATCATTTTCGGGCTCATCGTTGCGGGAACGCTCATTGTGGGCACGGTGCTCAACGTTCAGACGAAGCTCGGCCTGTGGTCCGAAGACTACAAGGAATATATCTACAGCGGCTCGGAGAGCTACGCCGAAAGCTCGGATTTCACCGTCGATGACGGCATAAGCAAGATAAAGATCGACTGGATAGCCGGAGACATCACCGTAAAAGAGGTCGAGGGCGGCTCGATCCGCGTTTATGAAAGCTTTGAATCGGACGACCGCGACGACATAATGCGCCATAAGACCGACGGCGGCAGTCTCACGATAAAATTCCGCGCTTCGGGAGTTTACGCTGTAGAGCATAAAAAAGATCTCACGGTCGAGATACCCGCCTCGTTTGATATAAAAAGCATAATCATCAACACGGTGGCTTCGGACATAGTCTTTGATGGCGGCTCGTTCGGCGATATTTCGGTAAAAACAGTGAGCGGCGGGGTAACGCTTTCCGATATCGCCTGCCGCGAGCTCGATATAGACGGCGTTTCGTGTGACATAAGCGCCGATTTCGCCGTTCAGCCCCGCGATGTAGATATAAAAGCCGTTTCGGGAGATGTAGAGCTTAAGCTCCCGCGGGAGCCGGAGGACGTAGAGCTTGAAAGCGCGAGCGGGACTATAAGGTTCAACGGCGCAGAGGCACGCCTCAAATACGAGTCGGAAAGCGGAGCCGGAGAGGGAGATATAGAGGTCGATACCGTTTCGGGGAATATAACGGTGGAAACAATGAGCTGAAAACGCTTGACAAAACGGTTTTTTGCCGCTATAATCATATAGGCAAATGCGTTGACGGGATTGACCGAAAAGTGATCATTCAGAGAGCGGGCGGCAGGTGAAAGCCCGTTGAGAGCTTTCGGGTGCTTCCCCCGAGCACCGCGGCAAACCGCGGCGTGTTCCGCGTTAAGGAGCAATGAGGCCGCCAAGGCGGCGAATTTGGGTGGTACAGCGACTTACACTCGCCCCAATCTTTTTGGGACGAGTGTTTTTATTTTCCGAAAAAGTTGAAAGGATCTGATAAAAATGAAATGGACCGGCCTAAACGAGCTTAGGGAAAGCTACCTTAAGTTCTTTGAGTCCAAGGGCTGCTTAAGGCATAAAAGCTACCCTTTAGTTCCGCAGAACGATAAGAGCGCGCTTTTGACCATCGCGGGAATGGCGCCCCTTAAGCCCTATTTTACCGGTCAGGAGGTTCCGCCGAGAACAAGAATGACCACCTGCCAGAAGTGCATAAGAACGAACGACATCGAAAACGTCGGCAAGACCGCCCGCCATGGCACTTTCTTTGAGATGCTCGGCAACTTTTCGTTCGGCGACTACTTTAAGAAAGAAGCCATTCCGTGGGCGTGGGAGTTTTTCACAAAGGTGCTTGAAATACCCGAGGAAAAGCTTTACGTCACCGTTTACGAGGGCGACGACGAGGCAGAAAGGATCTGGCACGAAGACGTGGGGCTTCCGATGGAAAAGATATTCCGCTTCGGCCGCGAAGACAACTTCTGGGAGGCCGGCATCGACGGCCCCTGCGGCCCCTGTTCTGAGATCTATTACGACCGCGGCCCCGAATACGGCTGCGGCAAGCCCGACTGCGCCGTGGGCTGCGAATGCGACCGCTATATGGAGGTCTGGAACCTCGTTTTCACGCAGTTTGAGCGCCATGAGGACGGCACCTATACCGAGCTGAAGCAAAAGAATATCGACACCGGTATGGGCCTCGAGCGCCTCGCCACCGTTATGCAGGGCGTGGACTCCATCTTCGACGTTGACACCGTAAAGGCGATAAGAGACCATATCTGCCGCGTTGCGGGCTGCGAATACGGCAAGGAATACAAAAAGGACGTTTCTATCCGCGTTATAACCGACCACATAAGGGCGGTGACCTTCCTTGCTTCCGACGGCGTTCTGCCTTCAAACGAGGGCAGGGGATACGTTATGCGCAGGCTCCTGCGCCGCGCCGTCCGCCATGGAAAACTGCTCGGCATCGAAGGGCTCTTCCTCAAGGACCTCGTGAGAACGGTAGTCGATTGCTCGAAGTGCGAATATCCCGAATTGGAGGAAAAATACGACTACATCGTAAAGCTTCTCACCAACGAGGAGCGCAACTTTAACGAGACCATCGACCGCGGGCTTGTAATGCTCAACGGATACATCAACGAGATGACCAAAAACGGCGAAAAGGTGCTCGACGGCAAGAAGTGCTTCTTCCTCTCCGACACCTACGGCTTCCCGATAGACCTCACCCGCGAGATACTCGAGGAAAAGGGCCTTGAGTGCGACGAAGAGGGCTTTAAGCAGGCGCTTCAGGTCCAGAAAGACACCGCGAGGGCCGCTCGGGGCGACTCGAAATATATGGGTGCCGACGAGACGGTATTTCATAAGATCGACCGCGAATATTCCACCGAATTCGTGGGCTACGAAAGGCTCGAAGCGGAGTCTGTCATCGACTTTATAGCGACAGACGACGAGCTTATCGGGGCCGCAGGAGCCGGCGACGAGGTTTATATCGTTTCAAAGCTGACTCCTTTCTACGCCGAGAGCGGCGGACAGGTCGGAGATATAGGCGAGATATCTACCAAGACCGGCAGATGCCAGGTCATCGACACGCAGAAAGCCGTCGGCGGGAAGACCGCCCACAAGGTGAGAGTCGTTGAGGGGGCAGTTGAAGTCGGCCAGACGGCGGAATTCAAGGTAGACGCAGAATACCGCCTTTCGGTAATGCGCAATCACTCCTGCGCGCACCTTCTGCAGGCGGCGTTGAGGACTGTTCTCGGCGACCACGTTCATCAGGCGGGCCAGCTCGTAAACGCCGAGCGCTTAAGATTCGACTTCTCTCACTTCAGCGCGATGACCCTCGATGAGATCCAGCGCACCGAAATGCTCGTGAACAGCTTTATCCTCCGTGCGCTCGACATCACCACGCAGATCCTGCCGATAGACGAGGCCAAAAAGCTCGGCGCTATGGCGCTCTTCGGCGAGAAATACGGCGACACCGTAAGGGTAGTGTCTATGGGCAATGCCTCTATGGAGTTCTGCGGAGGCACCCACCTCGACAACACCTCTAAGATAGGTCTGTTCAAGATAGTCTCCGAGAGCTCGGTCGCGGCGGGCGTCAGAAGAATAGAAGCCGTTACCGGCAAGGGCGTCCTTGAAGTTATGGGGCACCAGATCGACATGCTCAACGAAGCATCGGGACTTTTAAAGCTCACCAACCAGAACGAGCTCGTAGGGCGCGTAAAGGGGCTTATGGAGGAGATAAGGGCTCTCGAAAAGGACAAGAACGAGCTCAGCGCCACCATCGCCGAGATGCGCTCGAAGTCGCTTCTGGACCACACCGTTGACATAAAGGGCGTAAAGCTCATAACCGCGATGTTCAACCCGATGAAGCCCGACGATATAAGGCTCCTTGCCGAGAAGATACGCGACACTCACCCCGAGATCGTCTGCGTTGTTGCGGGTGTGAACGGCAAGACCGCGAACATATGCGTCACCGCGGGCAAAGAAGCCGTTGCAAGGGGAGTTATAGCCGGCAAGGCGATAGGAAAGATAGCCGCAGTGACCGGTGGCAGAGGCGGCGGACGCCCCGACAGCGCTATGGCGGGCGTAGGGGACATCTTCAAGATAGACGAAGCCCTTGCCGCCGCGCAGAATATTATAGCCGAGTTCGTAAAAGACTGACCGAAAGGAAGAGGATATATGTCTGATTGTCTGTTTTGCAAAATAGTTGCGGGGGAGATACCCTCGAAAAAGGTGTATGAAGACGATTACTGCTATGCTTTTGAGGACATAGCACCCGTCGCGCCGGTGCACATTCTGTTCGTGCCGAAAAAGCATATCGCCTCCGCCGCCGAGCTGACTTCCGAAAATTCGGAGGTCGTCTCGAAGATATACGAGGCAATAGCAAAGGTAGCAAAGGAAAAGAAGCTTGATGGAGGCTGGCGCGTGGTATCCAACTGCGGAGCCGACGCCGGTCAGACCGTTTTTCATCTGCACTTCCACCTTCTGGGCGGCAGGCCGCTCGGGGTAATGTGCGATAAGTGAGGAGGTAAAATTATGGCCGGATATTATGATTTAAAGGTCGCGGGGCTCGAGCGCAGGCTCACCCTCTGCGAAGTAAACGAGCATCTCGACATCGCGGGGTTCGTTATGTTCTCCGACGTCGAGCTCACCGTCGCCTGCGCCGAGGCGCTGTTAAAGAAAGTCCCCGAATTCGACGTTATTGTCACTGCAGAGTCGAAGGGGATACCGCTCGCCTATGAGATGGCGAGGCAGGTCGGCGGAGGAATGAAATATATCGTCGCAAGAAAGATGCCGAAGCTCTATATGAAGAAACCGATAAGCGTTGACGTCCGCTCGATAACGACTGCCGCGCAGCAAAAGCTCTGGCTCGACAAAAACGAGGCGGATTACCTCGACGGCAAGAGGATACTTATAGTTGACGACGTTATCTCGACCGGCGAATCGCTCGAGGCGCTTAAAAAGCTCATCTCCCACACCGGCGGAAAGCTTGTAGGTCAGGCAGCCGTTCTCGCCGAGGGCGACGCCGCCAAGCGCGACGACATCATCTTCCTTGAAGAGCTGCCGCTGTTCTTTAAATAAAATTTGGCAGAAAGATTTCGGGGGCCTTGCGCAAGGCCCCCGTTTTATGTGCGTATTTGTTTTAAATCTCCCCGCCCGAAAACAGCGAGTCCACCCGCTTTCGGAGCGCGGAAAATTCCGGCAGTGAAAGTTTTTCGCCGATAAGCTCCGCCGCCTCCTGGGCAAGCGACACAAGTTCGGTGTCGGCCGCGAGGTCGGCTATTTTCAGCGGCGGCAGGCCGTGCTGTGCCGAGCCGAAGAAGTTCCCCGGGCCGCGAAGCTCGAGGTCGGCCTCGGATATCTCAAAGCCGTCCGAGGTGGAGCAGAGTATTTTCAGCCGCTTTCTGCTTTCCGAAGACGGGTTGTCGGTGATGAGTATGCAGTAAGAGCTGCGCGAGCCGCGCCCGACCCGTCCGCGAAGCTGATGGAGCTGCGAAAGCCCGAAGCGGTCGGCGTTCTCCACCATTATGACCGTCGCGTTGGGGACGTCTACCCCCACTTCCACTACGGTAGTGCACACCAAAACGTCTATTTCGCCGTCTTTGAAGCGGCGCATTACCTCCTCTTTTTTCGCCGGCTGGAGCTGTCCGTGCAGGAGGCCTATCCTGTAGCCCGAAAATTCGCCGTTTTCGAGCTCTTCCGCGTAGGCCGTTGCGTTTTTTACGTCGGCGGCGCCCTCTTCCACCGCCGGACAGACCACATATGCCTGCCCGCCCGCGTCGAGCTCTTTTCTCACAAAGGCGCAGGCGCGGCTCCTGAGCTTTCCGGTGACGGCGTAAGTCTCGACTTTTTTGCGTCCTTTCGGAAGCTCGTCGAGCACAGAGATGTCGAGCTCGCCGTAGATCATAAGCGCGAGGGTGCGGGGTATGGGCGTGGCCGACATAACGAGCCGGTGAGGGTCCTGCCCTTTTTTTGCGAGTGCCGAGCGCTGCGCCACTCCGAAGCGGTGCTGCTCGTCGGTGATGACCAGCCCGAGGCGGCCGTATCCTGCACTCTCCTGAAACAGGGCGTGAGTCCCCACTATAACGTCGTATTCTCCCTTTGAGGCGGCTTCCGAGATCTCGGCTTTCTTCTTTTTGGTGAGCGAGCCCGTCAGCAGGCCTACTTTTACGCCCGACGGTTCTAAAAACGCCTTTAAAGATGCATAGTGCTGCTGCGCGAGGATCTCCGTCGGGGCCATAAGCACCGACTGAACGCCGTTTTTGGCGGCCATATAGCAGCAGGCGGCGGCCACGGCGGTCTTGCCCGAGCCCACGTCGCCGAGAATGAGCCTGTTCATAGGAACAGGTTTTTCCATATCGGCCATACATTCCGAGATCGCCCGCGTTTGCGCGCCGGTCAGCCTGAACGGCAGCGCCGAAACGAACCCGTCGAGGTCGGTTTTTTTCATCGGGTATGCGGTGAGGCTCCGCGAACGCTCCCTTAGGCGCATCATTCCGAGACGCAGCGTGAGGAGCTCGTCAAAGGCGAGCCTGCGCCGCGCCGGAAAAACGTCTTCGCGCTCGGCGGGAAAGTGTATCTTTTGCAGCGCCTCCGACTCGGGCATAAGGCGGCATTTTTTCACGAGACTTTCGGGAAGAGTTTCCGTTTTCTCCGAGGAGGCGCACGCAAGAGCCGACTTCATGCAGTTTCGCAGAATGTTCTGCGTAAGTCCGGCGGTCAGGGGGTATAAAGGCTGTATGCGGTCTTTATCGGTGCTTTTGAGAACGGTGGGCGACGACATTTCGCGCCTCGTAAGATTCCCGCTCACCTTGCCGCAGAATATGTATTTTTCCCCCACCTTAAGCGAGTCGAACATATATTGCGAGTTGAAGATCGTAACGGTGAGGTCGTCGGAGCCGTCGGTCGCGAGGAGCCTGTAGATGGTCATTCCGCGGCGTATCATAGCCGGCCGCTCTTTTGCGACGACCTCCGCCTCGACGATATTTACCTCATCGAGGACTGCCGAGGCAATGGGAACGGGCGAGGTAAAGTCGATATAGCTCCGCGGGAGGTGATAGATGAGGTCTCGGACGGTGTTTATACCGAGCTTGGCAAAGAGCTCGGCGCGCTTAGGCCCCACACCTTTGAGATATTTTACGCTGCTGTCGAGATCGGCCATTTTCCGCCCTCCTTCCTATGCTGCTATAATTATATATCTTTCCCGCAAAATTTGCAAGCATGCGCCGGGCGGAACCGCTTCAAATTGTGTGGACAGCACAATTTGGTGCGGTTCATAGGCGGCAAGCCTTTCCGTTTGCCTCGCTCACCGCTCGGCAAAAGTGGAGACCCCAGGCGAGGGTAATGCGGCGTCAAAAGTTTGCTCAAACCGTACTGCCTGCACGCCGCATCTGTCGTTCGCTTCGCTCTCGACCCAAATGCCTTGCGCCTCGACTCTCGCCAGCCGAGATATGCGATTATTTCTCCGCAAGCACGAGCGGGCGGGGCCATATATGCCCGCAAAGTGCGGGCGGATAGAAATAACGCCTATCTTTTTGAAAAAGGCTCGACCGAAAACTTTTAGGTTTTGCTCTGCTATGACTTTCTGTCGTGTCAGACCTTTATCCCCTGCTTTTCGGCTTGAAAAGCGCCGACATAAGCAGCCCGAAGACGAGCGCTGCGGCTATGCCTCCCGCGCAGGCGGTGAGTCCGCCTGTAAAAGCTCCGAGAAAGCCCTTTTCGTCAACGGCTTCCCTCACGCCCTTTGCAAGGTTATACCCGAATCCGGTGAGCGGCACGCTCGCGCCGGCGCCGGCAAAGTCGAAGATATATTCGTAAACGCCTATCCCTCCGAGCACCACTCCCGCCACAACAAAGCTGACGAGTATCCTTGCGGGCGTGAGCTTTGTGTAGTCTATGAGCACCTGCCCTATCGCGCATATCGCTCCGCCTATCAGAAAAGCCCATAAATACGTCATTTTAAATCTCTCCTTTTTCGTTCGATATCCACGCAAGGTGGCTTATTCCGGGTATGCTCATTCCCTGCTGGCTCGAGGTGGGACTCAGGAGCGCGCCCGTCGCCGCAAAAAGAATGTTTTTCAGCCTGCCCGCCTTTATTTCCGGCAGAAAGTATCCGCACAGCATAGATGCCGCGCAGCCGCAGCCCGAGCCGCCCGCGTGGACGTCCTGCGATTTTTGGTCGAATATCATTCTGCCGCAGTCGAGGTGCTTTTGTCTTAGGTCGAGCCCGTCGCGCTCCGACAGCTCGCATAAAAGCCGCGAGCCTACGTTACCGAGGTCACCCGTCACTATCGCGTCGAAGTCTGACGGCTTATATCCGGTATCCTTAAAGAACCGCGATATCGTGGAATACGCCGCCGGAGCCATCGCAGCGCCCATATTGTTGGCGTCCTTTATGCCCTTGTCTTCAATGGTGCCTATTGTAACCGAGCGTATAAAGGGCGGCTTAGAACCCTGCTCGACTATGAGAGCCCCCGAGGCGGTCGCAGTCCACTGCGAGGTAGGCGTGCGCTGTCCGCCGTATTCGAGCGGAAAACGGTATTGACGTTCTGCCGTGCAGAAGTGCGACGAGGTTATCACGGCGCTAAGCTTTGAGGCGCCGCTGTCGGTCAAAAGCGCTGCGAGTGCGAGCCCTTCCGACATGGTGGAGCAGGCGCCGTATATTCCCAAAAACGGTATCTCGAAGTCTTTTATGCCGAAGCTCGTGCCTATGCACTGATTTAGAAGGTCGCCGCCGAGCATAAGCGAGATGTCTTCGGGCTCTGCGCCGCGCTTTTCAATGGCGTTTTGCAGAGCGAGACCCTGCATGGCGCTTTCGGCGTGCTCAAAGCTGTCCTGCCCGAAGTAGTCGTCGGTATCAATATAGTCAAAGCAGGAGCCGTATGGCCCGTCGCCCTCTTTTTTGCCTCCCACCGCCGCAAAAGCGCTTATGGAGACCGCGTTCTGCATAGCCACGGTGGATCTTCCTATTCTTATCGACATTTTCATCACTCCCGAAGAAGATTTTCGGGTGTAGTTTTTGCGCAAAATGAGGAATTTATGCGCCGCCGTCTTGAAAAACGCCGTCAGATGTGATATCATATACTTTTAAGCAAAATGTTTTGCACGCTTTGAAAGGAAATGAAATATGAAATACAGCTTTTTGAGATGCGTTTTGATCGCGGCGTTCACCGCCGTCATTATTGCGGCATCGGGCTGCGGAAAAGAGCCCGTCGCCATAGACCCGAATATCCCAGACAACACGGTCCCGCCGCTCGTTCAGACCGAAGCTTCTGCCGACGGGACAGCGCCGGCAGCGCCCGCCACCTCCGTTTCGGAGGATACGCAGGCCGATACAACGGCCGCGACAGAGGAAGTATTTACCGATGAAACGACCGTCGGGCAGACCGATGCGCCTGTCACGGAGACAGTGCCCGACACGAGGGCGACGGAATATCTTAAGCTGCTCAACTCGGACAGCGTTCACGCGGCATACCTCGAGATAAGCTCCATCGACGGAGAAAATATGTTCAGCACGCGCAGGGAATACTTTGTGAACGGCAGCGACAGGATATACATAAACGACGACTACAAAACGCTGATACAAAACGGCACCGTTACATATATCGACCCTGAGGCGGGAATATATTACAGCTACCCCTACGAGGGCGAATACGGGCTTGAATTCGGCTACGAGCTCCCGCTTTACAGGCTGGTTTCCTCTTCGGAGGAGGACGGCGCCTTGACCGAGGTGTATTCGATAGAGGGGTACGGGCTTACATCGACCTGGAAATTTGAGAGCGACGGCACCGTGAAAGTGTCGGACAGGTATGACAGCGGCAGCTTTACTCTTTACACATTTGAGACCGTAGACGGCGAGACCGGCGGTATGGACTTCTCGATACCCGAGGGCTTTACCGAGGTCGATGCCGAGGAATATATCAATTACTGATAAAGGAGAAAAATTATGGTAGTGATCGAAATGCAGAACGGGCACAAAATGAAGCTTGAGCTTTACCCCGAATACGCTCCGATAACGGTTGCAAACTTTGAAAAACTCGTTTCGGAGCATTTTTACGACGGGCTCATCTTCCACCGAGTGATAGAGGGCTTTATGATCCAGGGCGGCGACCCCGAGGGCACCGGTATGGGCGGCTCCAAACAGAGGATAAAGGGCGAATTCCGTGCAAACGGAGTTAAAAACGACCTTAAGCACACCCGCGGCGTCATCTCGATGGCGCGTTCGCAGAATCCCGATTCCGCCTCTTCTCAGTTCTTCATCATGCACCGCGACGCCCCGCACCTCGACGGACAGTATGCCGCGTTTGGGAAAGTGGTGGAGGGGATAGAAGTCGTGGACGAGATAGCCTCCTGCAAGACCGACTTTCGCGACAGGCCGCTAAAAGAGCAGAAGATAAAGAGCATAACGATAGAGTGATCTAAGCTACTGCACGGCGGGGGCTGCGGGCGTATCCGCCCGCAGCCGGAAGGCCCCGCCCCAAACCGCCTGCGGCGGTTTGGCCCCCGCGGCCCGAGGCCCGCGTGGGACCCGAAGCGGCTTTGCCGCTTCGGGGCGGAGCCTTATGCGCGCCGCAAAGCGGCGCGCCCCGCCGGTGCAGCCGAAGTATTCCGCTCAGAAAGGAGGAAAACTATGCGCGTTACCGTCGAAGACAACCCGCGTCTGCCCTATCTTAGGGAGAAGACGCAGAAGCTCTCGCATCTTCCCGGGTGCTATATTATGCGCAATAAGGCCGGCACCATTATCTATATCGGCAAGGCGAAGAACCTTCACAATCGCGTATCCTCCTATTTTCGCGACAGCGAGCACCTTCCCAAGGTCGCAAAAATGGTCTCGAACGTCTACGACTACGACTTCATCGTCACCGACTCGGAATATGAGGCGCTCGTTCTCGAAAGCTCGCTGATAAAGCAGCATAAACCGAAATACAATATCCTCCTCAAGGACGACAAGGGCTATTCCTACATTAAGATCTCCGACGAGGACTTCCCCCGCATAACCCGCGAGATGCAGAAAAAGGGCAGCGGCACCTTTATCGGCCCGTACACTTCGAGTTTCACCTCAAAGCAGACGGTCGAGGAGGTCAACCGAGTGTTTATGCTGCCCACCTGCCGCAGGGTCTTTCCGCGGGACTTCGGCAAAGAGCGCCCTTGCCTCAATTTCCAGATAAAGCGCTGCATAGGTCTCTGCCGAGGCTGCTTCTCGAAGGAGGACTACCGCGCCATCATCGACGAAGCGGTGGAATATATAAGATCCGGCAGCACTGCCTCGGTGGAGGAGATGACCGCCCAGATGAACGAAGCGGCGGAAAATCTCGACTTTGAAAAGGCTGCTATGCTCCGCGACAGGATAAGCGCCGTCAGCCGCGCCGCCGAGACCCAGAAGGTCTTTGAAAAAAACGTCTCCGACTGCGACGTTATAGCCCTTGCGCGAAACGGCGATATCTGCTGCGTTTCGGTGCTCGTTTACCGCGACGGCAGGCTCACCGACAAGTCGGACTTCATTTTGGGCGAGACCGAGGACGACTCCGACACCCGCGAGACCTTTCTTACCCAGTATTACGACTACGGCGCCAAGATTCCCAAAGACATCTACCTCGACGCCGAGATCGAGAGCGCCGAGGTGATAGAGCGCTACTTCCGCGAAAAATCGGGGCACGCCGTTCACATTCTCGTGCCGAAGCGGGGCGAAATGCTCGCGCTCTCAAGGCTTGCAAAGTCAAACGCCGCCGAAAAGCTCTCGCTCTCGGTGGGCAGGAGCGGCAGGGAGATAGCTACTCTTGAAGAGCTCGGCAGGCTTTTGGGGCTCCCGAAGCCACCGCTTTACATCGAGTGCTACGACATCTCAAATCTTTCTTCCGCCGATATGGTGGGCGGAATGGTCGTGCTCGACAACGGCCGCCCCGCAAAGAGATATTACAAAAAGTTCAGCATAAAAACGGTATATGAGCAGAACGACTACGCCTGCATGCAGGAGGTGCTGCGACGCCGTTTTGAAAATTATTTCGACCCCGCCAAGAGCGACACCGGTTTTTCCACAATGCCCGACCTCATCTTTTTGGACGGCGGCAGGGGACATGTCGCTGCGGTCGCGCCTATGCTCAAGGAGATGGGCGTTGAAGCGCCGGTTTACGGCCTTGTGAAGGACGACCGCCACCGCACCCGTGCTGTGATATCCCCCGACGGCGGAGAAATAGTCATATCAAAGAACCGCGCGGTCTTCAATATGCTCACGCGCCTCCAGGACGAGGTGCACAGATACACGATAACCTATCAGTCGAAGCGCCATTCGGCCAAGACCTTTGAAAGCGAGCTCACCAAGATATCCGGCATCGGCGAGAAAAAGGCGCAGGCGCTTTTTACCGCTTTTCGCACAAAGCAGGCGCTCCGCGAGGCCTCGGCCGAGGACATAGCACGGGTGATGAAGATAAGCCCCGAAAAGGCTGACGAGGTCATAGAGTCGTTCATTTCGCAGATAAAGTAGGAGTTTTCGGGGAGGCGATGCCGTGACAAGACGTATGATCCCGCTCGGGACGGGCTACTTTGCCGGACTTTTCGCGGCGTTCTATCTCTGCGTGAACGGTCCTCTCAAAGAGACGGGATTTGTTTTTCCGGCTGCAGCGGCGCTGCTTCTCGGCGCGTTCGCACTTGTTTTCAGAATGAGATTTCGCGCCCGCGCGATGCTTTTCTGCGCGGCCTTTGCCGTTGCGGCGGCGTCTTCCGCGCTATACACCCATTTTCGGCTCAAGCCCCTTGAAGCCCTTGACGGCGCCGAGGTCTCGGTGTCGGGCAGGGTGGTCTCTTATACCGAAGACGACCTTTCGCGGGTGGTGATAGCCGGAGAGGTCGGAGGTATTCCTGCAAAAGCGGTGATATATGCCGCAAACTTTTCGGGAGGTTTGGGCGACAGGGCCGAACTCACCGCGCTCGTCTCGAAAATCGAGGATACTCCGTTTTTTGCCTCCCGCGAGTATTATTTTCCCGACGGCGTGCTGCTGTCGGGGACGTCATCTGGCGGCGTGACCGTAACGCCTGGCCGGCGCACGCTTTTCGGAGCGCTCCGCGAATACGGCGTCAGTGTGTCGCTTAACATTCGCAGAAACGTGGGCGGCGAGGCCGGAGAGCTTTTGAGCGCTCTTTTAACGGGCGACCGCAGCTCGTTTTCGGAGGGATTGAGGTTAAAGCTTAACCGCTCGGGCACGGCGCATCTTGCCGCCGTTTCGGGGCTTCACGTCATCGTGCTTTCAATGTTCATAGCATTGCTCTTTAAGAGACTGAAAGCTCCGCGATGGCTTTCCGCAGCGGTCTCTGTGGCCTTTGTGGCCGCGTTTATCGTGTTTTCGGGAATGAGAGTGTCGGCAATAAGGGCCGGAATCATGGCTGCGATCTCGGCGGCATCGGTGCTCGCAAGGCGCAGGGCCGACGCTTTTAACACGATATGCCTCTGCGCCGTGTCTATGACGGTTTTTAATCCTTTTTCTGCGGCCGACAGTTCGCTTTGCCTCTCCCTTGCCGGAACTTTCGGGGTGTCGGCAGCGGCGCCGGCGCTGATAGAAGGCTTCGGGATAAAAAACAAACTTCTGCGGGCGCTTTCTGCCTCGCTCTGCGCGAGCGCCCTTACGGCTCCCTTTGTTATGATGTGGTTCAACGAGCTTTCTCTTATCTCGCCGATAACGAATCTGGCAGCGGTTCCGCTGTGCTCTGCGGCTCTTATTCTCGGAATGATATACGCTGCGACGGGCTGTCTGTTCACGCCGATAATCAGGCTTGCCGGACTGCTTTGCGGCGCTACCGTGAAGCTCGGCGGGGCGGTTTCAAAGCTCGGATTTACATATATTCCGCTCGGCTCGGCGGCTGTGGGAACGGCCGCGGCCTGCGCTGCTGCGATTTCGGCGGCGGTGTATCTTGTCACAAAAAAGCCGCGCGTCTGCGCGCTCGCGGCGGCGCTTTGCACGGCGCTGACGGCGTGTGTTTACGGCGTACAGACCGTTTTTACCGACGGCAGCCTCTATCTCGGAGTGATGAGCCGCTCCGACAGCAGCGCATTGGTATTGCGAAAAGGCGGGGAATGTATTATAATCGACTTTGACGGAAAGATGTCTTCGGAGTCGGAGGACTACCTCGAACGGGCGGGGATATCGAAAATAAAGGCGGTATTTCTTCTTGACGGCGCCGACGCGGGATATTCGGCATATCTTCCGCTCGGGCCCGAAGGGGTCTATTGCTTCGGCGGGGCATATGCCTCGGACGGGAGCGCGGATATACACGCGATATACGGCGGCTCGTCGGCGGAGATATTCGGCGCGAAGCTGCTGTTTGAGAACGACTGTGTGAAGATCTATACCGACCGAGGCAGCGTTGAAGTGAAAAACGGCGCCGCCGCCGATGACGGAGACATAAAAATCAGCCTGCTCGACGGCCTCACCGTTATAAACGGCGGGTCGGGGGCCGAAGTATACCGCGGCGGGCTTATAAAGGATATGGAGGTGTGACGGAGTGGCTCTGAAACTTACCGATGAGGCTTCGCTTTACCGGCAGATACGCGCGGATCAGATAAAGCCGTGCTATTTCTTTTACGGAAAGGACGTTGCTGCGCTTGAGAGCGTGGTGAAAAGGCTTATTGCGAAGCTCGTGCCTCAAGAAGCGCGCGACCTCAACTATCACTTTTTCCCGTCTTCCGAGATGAGTGTTTCGGAGCTTGCGGACGTGTGCGCCTCGCTGCCGATGTTTTCCGACAGAGTTGTTGCGGCGGTGAACGACTTCAATGCCGACACCGCGAAGTCAGCCGACCTGAAACAGATAAAGAGCATAATCGGCGACATCGACCCCGAGACCACGACGGTGATATTCTACGCAACCGGCGACGACCTCTGCGGCGGGAGAAAGCAGCTCACGAAAAGCAACGCTTCCTTTGCGGAATACATCGTCGAAAAAGGCGGAACGGCAGTTGAATTTGCATATAAAAAGCCGCAGGAGCTTGTGAAATATATCCGAAGTCGGGTCGAAAAGGGCGGCTCTGCGATAACCGACGGTGCGGCTTTGAGCCTTGCGCAGGCCTGCCTCTGCAACGTTCTTATGATAAACAACGAGACGGACAAGCTCTGCGCCTACCGCGCGGGAGAATGTATAACCGAGGAGGACGTCTCGCTTATGGCGGCCGGTCAGATAGATACCGACGCCTATAAGCTCGCAAAAGCCGTTGCCTCGCGGAACAAAAAGGACTCGTTTGCGTTCCTTTCGGCGCTGTATGACCGTCAGCAGGAAGCGGTGCCGCTGCTCGGGGTCATAGGAACGGCGTTTTTAGACCTTTACCGTGCGAAGCTCGCGCTTATGAGCGGTCATGGCGAGAAGGATGTCGCCGCGGATTTTGACTACCGCAACAGGGGCTTTGCGGTGCGCAACGCTCTCAGGGACTGCTCGGGGATAAGCGTTGACAGGCTGCGAAAGTGCCTCAGGGTGATATCGGAATGTGACGCTGACCTGAAGTCGAAGCGCACCGACGACAGAGTGCTCCTTGAGGTCGCGGTAACAAGGCTTTTGAACGAATAGGGTGCCCGCGCACCCACCTGTGTGCGGCGAAGCCCGCCCCGCTGCGCGGGGCAGCCGCCTGCGGCGGCTCCTCCGTTCCGCCCCTACGGGGCGGAACGGAGGGGGCTTCGCCCCCGCAAACGCTTAGCTTGCGGCAGTGCTGCGCCGGAGCGCAAAAGTTCCGCGCGGGCAGGCCCGCAGTCGGTATAAGAGGTGTGATATGATACATGTTGACGGCGCTATCGTAGTCGAGGGAAAATACGATAAAATCAAGCTTTCGCGGGTGGTGGACTGCCCGATAATCACGACCGGCGGCTTCGGAGTGTTCAAGAGCGACGAGACCAAGGCACTGCTCAGGTGGTATGCCGAAAACGGCGGGATTACGGTTCTTACCGACAGCGATTCCGCGGGCTTTAAAATAAGGGGCTATATAAAAGGAATAGTCCGCAAGGGGACGGTGCGCAACGCCTATATTCCCGACGTCTTCGGCAAGGAGAGCCGCAAGGAAAAGCCCTCTGCCGAGGGCAAACTCGGCGTTGAGGGGATAGATACCGCGCTTTTGCGCGAATGTCTCGAAAAGGCGGGAGCAGGCGGCAAAACCGTCGAAAATAAGCGCCTAATAAGCAGGCAGGATCTCTATGAAGACGGCCTTTTCGGCGGCGAGGATTCCTCAAAAAAGAGAGCCGCGCTGCTTAAAAAGCTCGGTCTGCCCGAGAGGCTTTCCACCTCGGGGCTCATCGACGTGCTCAACTGCGCCTACACCTACGAAGCCTATAAAGAGGCGGTCTCAAAGCTATAAAACAGGAGGGAAGCATATGGTATTTTCATCGGTGGAGTTTCTTTATTTCTATCTTCCTGCCGTCATAGTGCTTTACGTCGTCTGCCCGAAAAGATTCCGCAACGCCGTCCTGTTCGCAACGGGGCTCGTGTTTTACGCTTTCGGCGAGCCGATATATGTTTTCGTGCTGCTCCTAACCTGCATAATAGATTACTTCGCCGGAATTCTGATGTCAAAATATTCCGAAGACCAAAGGATAAAAAAGATCTGCCTCATCGTTTCGCTCGTTCTCAACCTCGGACTGCTCGGCGTGTTCAAGTATACCTCTTTTATAGCGGAAAACATCAACGCCGTCTTCGGGACCGCATTCAGCATCTCGCTGCCGCTCCCGATAGGCATATCCTTCTTCACGTTTCAGAGTATGTCCTACATAATCGACCTCTACCGCGGCAATATCGGGGTGCAGCGCAGCTTTGTGGATTTTTCCGCATATGTCACGATGTTCCCTCAGATAGTCGCCGGTCCGATAGTGAGATATAAAGACGTCGAGTCCGAGCTTTCGGGCAGGCAGCTCACCGCCGTGGGCTTTTCCGACGGCATAGGCAGATTTGTGAGAGGCCTCGCGAAAAAGGTTATCCTTGCCAACAACATCGGCGCCCTCTGGGAGGAGGTAAAGGCCTCGGATTACTCTTCTCTTCCCGCGCTCACGGCGTGGCTCGGAATAGTCGCGTTCACGCTTCAGATCTATTTTGACTTTTCCGGCTACTCAGATATGGCCATAGGCCTCGGAAAGATGCTCGGATTCAGCTTTCCCGAGAACTTCGACCACCCTTATGTCTCAAAGAGCGTCCGCGAATTCTGGCGCAGATGGCATATCACCCTCGGTCAGTGGTTCAAAGACTACCTTTATATCCCTCTCGGCGGGAGCAGGGGCGGCCTTTGGAAGACCGTCCGCAACCTTGCGATAGTCTGGCTTCTCACCGGACTCTGGCACGGCGCAAGCTGGAACTTCGTTCTGTGGGGAGCGTGGTTCGGGCTGCTCATAATCGCGGAAAGGCTCTTTTTGGGAAAGCTCCTCGAAAAGCTGCCGGAAATTTTCGGCTGGCTCTACACTATGCTCGCCGTAATACTCGGCTGGGTGCTGTTCGAGACCGAAAGCATATCGGCGGCCTTCGGGTTTATCGGAGCGCTTTTCGGCGCTGGAGGCTCTTTCAGCGACGGTGGTTCGCTCTGGCTGCTCTGCGAATATTCCCTGGTGATATCCGTCTGCGTGTTCTTTGCCTCGCAGGCTCCCGAAAACTTCCGCCACAGGTTTGAAAGCCGGCTTTCGGGGCTCGGCGTTCGGGCCGACGCTTTCAGGCTCGCCGAACCGCTTGTAACGCTTATTCTCCTTGCCGCCTCCACGGCCTACCTCGTTAATCAAAGCTACAATCCGTTCCTTTACTTCAACTTTTAAACGGGAGGTGTGACTGTTTTGAAGCTGAAAAAGACCGTTGCGGCGGTAAATATCGCGCTGTTTTTCGGAATGATAATAATACTTGCCGCGGCAACGCTGATAATGCCCAAGGCCGATTTTTCCGAGCTCGAAAACCGGTATCTTGCCGAAAAGCCGTCGCTCGGCGCAAGGCAGTGGTTCTCGGGGGAATACTCCGCCGACCTCGGCGATTACCTGCGCGAGCATTTTGTTCTGCGCTCAGGCTGGATATCGCTTCGCACATCTCTTGAACGCCTCGGAGGGCACGACGAAGTAAACGGCGTGTACTTTTCGGACGGTAGGTTCTTTGAAGCCGGCGAACCCGCGGACTATTCTCGGGCCGACCGCTCGGTCGAGGCCATAAACGCCTTTGCCGAAGGCCTTGACGGCAAACTCAGCATTATGATAGTTCCCACCTCGCCGCAGATATATATCGACCGCCTGCCGGCATATTCTCCCGACCCCGGCCAGCGCAGACTGATAAACTACGTCTATTCATCGCTTTCGGAGGATATCCGCACGGTAGACGTTTACGACCGCCTCTACCGCGCCCGCGAGGACTACATTTATTACCGCACCGACCACCACTGGACGACCGCGGGGGCTTATATTGCCTATTGCGAGTTCGCAAGAGCGATAGGCTATGACCCCGTCGCCCTCGACCGCATAGACATCGAGCACGCGCGCCACGACTTTCTCGGCTCGCTCTATTCAAAAGTGATCTCAAGCGAGGCCGAGCCCGACACCGTGGATATCTACACTTCC
The DNA here is from genome assembly GCA_947631535.1 of uncultured Clostridia bacterium. Classification (GTDB taxonomy): domain Bacteria; phylum Bacillota; class Clostridia; order Oscillospirales; family Ruminococcaceae; genus Faeciplasma. Next base: position 26,246 of record CANRLU010000017.1, read on the forward strand.
GACGGTGCGAAAGTCTTATCGGTGAGAAAAGTCGCCGCCGACGGCAGCGTGACGGAGCGGGATTCGGTGTATTTCAGGGAATATCTCGATAAAAAGGACAAATATCTCACGTTTCTCGGCGAAAACGTCCCGCTTGTCGAGATAGAGTCAAACGCCGGCGGAGGCTCTCTCCTTATTATAAAGGACTCCTATGCCAACTGCTTCGCGCCTTTTCTGACCAAGCACTTTTCAAAGGTGACGCTCGTTGACCTGCGGTATATGATGAAGCTCTCGGACTACGTTGATGTCTCGGAATATGACCGCGTGCTCATTCTCTACAACGCTTCCACCTTCGCCGAAGACGCAAATATCGCGAAACTTTCGGCAAAATAGTGAAAAGTTGTCGGCAGCGGCTTGAAAAAATCGCGCAAAATGCGACTTTTAAAAAATTTTTGAATTTTTTCGATTTTTTCGCTTGACAATGGGTTTTAGATGTGGTATATTAACGAAGCTGTCCCTGCGAGCGAGGCGAGGAAGCGTAAGCGCTTTCTGGCTCTCTGGGTGCCTAAAAAAACTTTTGAAAAAAGTTCAAAAAAGGTATTGACAAGAGCGTGAAGATGTGATACAATAATCGAGCGCCTTTTGAGAAGGGGCGGC
>CANRLU010000018.1 GCA_947631535.1 uncultured Clostridia bacterium
GTGGACCCGATGGGACTCGAACCCACGGTCTCCGCGTTGCGAACGCGGCGCTTTACCAACTAAGCTACGAGCCCGTGCCGATCTTCTGCCGACTTCATATATTTTAGCGTCTTTGAAGCGATTTGTCAAGTGCTTTTTCAACTATTTTTCCGAAAGCGCCGCTCTCGGGCCGTCCGGCCTCTTTTATGCGCATTTTCCGTCTTCCGAAGGTTGACAATCCCGATAATTTATGTATAATCATATACAGAACATTATAAAGGGGAGAACAATATGTCACTCAAGAAAGACTTCAAAAAGCTTAACGAATTTACCGACAATCCGTTTGACGCAACCTACCGCCCCGAAAAAGAGATGAAGCGCTTCTTTATAGGGCTTATGGTAACGCTGCCGTTCTTCATAGGCTTTTGCTGCGAATTTTACATACTCGTTTCGGGACCGCTCTTTATCTACTGGATAGTTATGTACGTTAAAGCTTGGGAATACTGGAAAGCTCTGAAATGGAAAAAGATATGGTTCATTCTGCCCACGGTATTAAGCGCCGCGCTCGGAATCTATCTCTGCGCAACAAAGGCGCTTTTGGTCGCGATAGGCTGGTTCTTCAGGACCGTTCTCGGATTCAAATAATATGTTCAAGCTTCTGAAACAGGAGGGCGCCGCGCGCCGCGGAGAGTTTGAGACTGTCCACGGCGTTATCCAGACGCCCGTTTTTATGAACGTGGGGACGTCGGCCGCGATAAAAGGCGCGGTGTCGTCGATAGATCTCGAGGGACTCAAATGTCAGGTCGAGCTCTGCAATACCTATCATCTGCATATCCGCCCCGGCGACGACGTTATATATAAGATGGGCGGACTCCATAAGTTTATGAACTGGCACCGCCCTATCCTCACCGATTCGGGCGGATTTCAGGTATTTTCGCTTGCCAAGCTGCGTAGAATTAAGGAAGAGGGCGTTTATTTCCAGTCCCACCTCGACGGCAAAAAGATATTTATGGGCCCCGAGGAGAGTATGAGGATACAGTCGCACCTCGCTTCCACGATAGCTATGGCGTTTGACGAGTGCGTCGAGAACCCTGCGCCGAAGGACTATTCAAAGGCTTCCTGCGAGCGGACGCTCCGCTGGCTCAAAAGGAGCAAGGCCGAGCTTATGCGGCTCAATTCCTTGGAGACCACCATAAACCCGCATCAGCTCCTCTTCGGGATAAATCAGGGCTGCACCTATGACGACCTGCGCATAGAGCATATGAAGCAGATAGCCGACCTCGACCTCGACGGCTACGCGATAGGCGGGCTTGCCGTCGGCGAGCCTACCGAGGTTATGTACCGCATAATCGAGAGCGTAGAGCCATTTATGCCGAAGGATAAGCCGAGATATCTTATGGGCGTCGGGACGCCTTCAAACATCGTTGAGGCGGTATATCGCGGGGTGGATTTCTTCGACTGCGTTATGCCCTCGCGCAACGCCCGCCACGCGACCGTTTTCACCTGGGGCGGAATTATGCACCTCACCAATTCAAGATACACCCTCGATGAGCGCCCGATAGACCCGGAGTGCGGCTGTCCTACCTGCCGCAATTTCAGCCGGAGCTACATAAGGCACCTCTTTAAAGCGGGGGAGCAGCTCGGCGGCAGGCTTGCCGTCCAGCACAACCTGTGGTTCTACAACACCCTCACCGAGAGAATACGCGAGGCGCTCGACAGCGGGACCTTTACTGAGTTTCGCAACGAATATTCCGCGCGGCTCGCGGGAAAATGTGATGATTGACAGCTGAAGCAAGGTGATTTGATGTCGTTTGCCGAAATATTTCTTATAGGCGTGGGCCTTGCTATGGACGCCTTTGCGGTGTCGGTGACAAACGGCATGTGCCGCAGCGGAAAGGCCCCTGTCATCGCGCTTTCTGGCGGGATATGCTTCGGGCTTTTTCAGGGGATAATGCCCACTCTCGGCTACGCCCTCGGCTCGACCTTTTCGCAGTACATCGAGCGTTACGACCACGTAATCGCGCTCCTGCTTTTGGGATATATCGGCGGGAAGATGATATTTGACGTGATAAAGGGCGGCGAAAGCGCTTCCGGCGGCGGAAAACTTAAGCTTTCGGAGCTATTGTTGCAGGGCGTCGCCACGAGCATCGACGCGCTCGCGGTCGGGGTCTCTTTTGCGGCGATGATGCCTTGGAGCAAAATGGCGGCTTCGGCGGGGATCATCGCGGGGACTACCTTTATTATCGCATTTGCGGGAGCCCTCATAGGCAAGCGCTTCGGCAGCATACTCAACGACAAGGCGCAGCTCGCCGGCGGGCTGATACTTATAGGAATAGGAGTGAAGATATTTGTCGAGCACACCTTCTTCTCTTAAGCTTGTTATATTCGACCTCGACGGCACGCTCGTCGATACCATAAAAGACCTCACCTTTGCGGTCAACGAAGCCCTTGCATCGTTCGGCTTCGGCGGCAGGAGCTGCAAGGAGGTCACCGATTTTGTCGGCAACGGCACCTTAAAGCTCATAGAGCGCGCTCTGCCCGAGGGCAAAAAAGACCCCGAGACCGTTTCTGCGGTCCACACAGCTTTTACCGAGAGCTATTCGCGGCACTATGCCGATAGTTCGCTGCCCTATGCGGGTATGCATGAGCTCGTGAAGGAGCTCAAAGAGTGCGGACTTAAGCTCGCCGTCCTATCGAACAAGCCCGATTTGTTTACGGCCGAGCTCGTTGAAAAGTTCTTCGGCGGGCAGTTCGACGTTATCCTCGGGAGCTCGGAAACCACTCCGCGAAAGCCCGACCCCAAGGGCGAGCTGAGTATAATCTCCGGTTTGGGTCTGACGCCGGAGGAAACGCTTCATATCGGGGATTCCGACACCGACGTTATGACCGCCCACAACGCAGGGGTAAAGTGCGTAGGCTGCACGTGGGGTTTCAGGCCGCGCGAAACGCTCGAAAGAGCGGGAGCGGATTTCTTTGCGGACAAGCCGTCGGAGATACTCGGGATAGTAAAAAGTATGATATAAGGCGAAATTTTTTGCAAAAACAGTTGAAAAATATTTTTCGATGTGATATAATGCTTTTTGTCACGAAAACGCGATGACTGAGAGAGTAAGCCGCAGAGGTCTCAAAGAGAGGGGAGCAAACGCTGAAAGCGCCCCATTCCGAAGCTGCCGAAGTTCACTCACGAGCGGCTCCGCTGAAGCTTTGGTTGTAGGCGGGGACGATCCCGCGGCGTTAACGCGGTAGGGAGTGTTGGCTCCCAAGGGTGGTTTATAAGCATAGCTTAAGGTTATGTCCCGTTTCGGCGGGGCATTTTTGTTTAAGGCGAAAGGAAAAAACTATGCCTTTGTTAATTCCTTTGATGGCAGTGTGTTCTATCATCGCTTTTGCGGTTCAGTCACTGTTTTGCTTTAAGGCGAAAAGATTTGCCGTTAAGCTTATCCCCGTTTATATATCCGCGGTTCTCGCGCTGTTTTTCGCTCTTATGTATTTCGGAGCCTTCGGGCAGTGGAGCGCGGGGCTGCTCGGCAACGGGCAGGAACTTGTCGCCGGATTCTTTCTTATTATTTTAGGATGCGGCTTTATCGGCGACATTGTCGCGTGGGCGTTATGGTTTGCCTGCGCAAAGATGAAAAATAAGGGCGCTTAAGCGTCCCTCGGAAAATATACCGAAAGGAAGAAATATCAATGAAACAAGCACTTGAAAAAATCGAGCTTGCCGCCCGCGAGGAGCTTTCAAAAATAGCCGATCCCGCCGAGCTCGAAGCCCTGAGAATCAAATTTCTGGGCAAAAAGAGCGAGCTCTCGGCCATTATGAAGCAGATGGCGGGGCTTTCCGCCGAGGAGCGCCCCGTTATCGGTCAGCTTGCCAACCGCATAAGGACGGATATTGAGGCGGCAGTCTCGGAAAGGGCAGCGCAGCTTAAGGCCGAGGCCTCCGAAAGAAAGCTTAGGGAGGAGCGCATCGACGTCACCCTGCCCGGCAAGGCTCCGAAGCTCGGAAAGCTCCACCCGATGGACGCCGTTATGCGCGATATCGAGGACATATTTATCGGAATGGGATTCGACATCGCCGAGGGCCCCGAGGTGGAATACGATTACTACAACTTTGAGGCCTTAAACCTCCCGCCGGATCACCCTGCGCGCGATATGCAGGACACGTTTTATATCACCGACAATATACTGCTCAGGACCCAGACCTCTCCGGTGCAGATACACGTTATGGAGAGCAAAAAGCCGCCTATACGCATAATCTCCCCAGGCCGAGTTTACCGCTCCGACGCCGTTGACGCCACCCACAGCCCGATCTTCCACCAGATAGAGGGTCTCGTGGTGGACAAGGGGATAACTATGGCGAACCTCGTCGGGACGCTTGATATGCTTATGAAGCGCCTTTACGGCGACGAGTGCAGGATAAGGCTCAGGCCGCATCACTTCCCGTTCACCGAGCCTTCGGCAGAGGTCGATGTCCTCTGCTTCAACTGCGGAGGCAAGGGCTGCTCGATGTGCAAGGGCGAGGGATACGTTGAGCTTTTGGGTGCGGGAATGGTCCACCCCAAGGTGCTCGCCAACTGCGGCATCGACCCCGAGGTTTATTCCGGATTCGCGTTCGGGCTCGGACTCGAGAGAATAGTTATGAGAAAATACGGCATCAACGATATGAGGCTTCTTTACGAGAACGACCTCAGATTCCTTGAGCAGTTCTGATAAGGAGGCTAAAAGTTTATGGATCTTTCTATGAAATGGCTTTCGGACTATGTTAAGATAGACGCCGAGCCGAGAAAATTCTGCTACGACCTCACTATGACGGGCTCAAAGGTAGAGGGCTACGAGGCCGAGGGAAGCGATATTAAAAACGTCGTCGTCGGGAAGCTGCTTTCCGTGGCTCCTCACGAAAATTCCGACCACCTTTTGGTCTGCCAGGTCGATGTCGGGAAGGCAGAACCTATCCAGATAGTCACCGGCGCGAACAACGTAAAGGCCGGGGACCTCGTCCCCGTTGCGCTCGACGGCTCCGACCTGCCCGGAGGCGTTCACATCAAAAAGGGCAAGCTCAGAGGCGTTGAGTCGAACGGCATGCTCTGCTCGCTCGGCGAGCTAAGGCTCACAAAGCACGACTTTCCCTATGCGATAGAGGACGGAATATTCATCATTCAGGAGGACTGCAAACCCGGCGACGACATTCACGACGCCATAGGCTTAAACGACACCACCGTGGAGTTTGAGATAACCTCCAACCGCCCCGACTGCCTGTCGGTAATAGGCCTTGCAAGAGAGGCCGCCGCAACCTACTGCCTGCCGTTTGACCCGCCCGAGCCGAAATACAAGGGCATTTCGGGCGACATCGGCGAGTTCCTCAACGTGACCATCGAAAACGATACGCTCTGCAAGCGCTATATAGGCGGCGTCGTAAGAAACGTGAAGATTGAGCCCTCGCCGAGATGGCTCCGCGAAAGGCTTAGGGCCTCGGGAGTAAGGCCGATAAACAACCTCGTCGATATAACCAACTACGTTATGCTTGAATACGGCCAGCCGATGCACGCCTTCGATGCGCGCTATGTTTCGGGCCACGAGATACACGTGAGAAACGCAAAAGAGGGCGAGACGATAACCACCCTCGACGGCGTTGTGCGGGAGCTTTCGCCCGAAATGCTCGTTATCGCCGACGCCGAAAAGCCCGTTGCCGTGGCGGGAGTTATGGGCGGCGAATACAGCGGCATTATGGACGACACCGTTGACGTTATCTTCGAGTCGGCCTGCTTCGATGGGGCCTCCGTCCGCAGGACCGCCAAAAAGCTCGGAATGAGGACCGACTCTTCGGCGCGCTTTGAAAAGGGTCTCGACCCCAAGGGCTGCCTGCCCGCGATAATGAGGGCATTTGAGCTCGTCGAGCTTCTTAAATGCGGCGAGCCGCTCGACAAGGTGATTGATAAGGGCGACCGCAGCCGCGACCGCAAGACCGTCGATTTCGACCCGAAGTGGATAAACCGCTTCCTCGGCACCGACATCTCCCGCGAGGATATGATAGGCTATCTCGAGAGGATAGGATTTGAGGTCGTGCTGAATAAGGTCGTAGTGCCGTCGTTCAGGGTGGATATAGAGTGCAAGGCCGACGTCGCGGAGGAAGTCGCGAGGTTCTACGGCTACAATAACATTCAGGGAGCCGAGCTTACCGGCGTCGCGAACGCAAAGCTCACCCCGAAGCAGAAGCTTCTGCGCAAGATAGAGGCCTCATGCACCGCTCTCGGGCTTTACGAAATAGAGACCTTCAGCTTCATCTCCCCGAAATACTACGACAAAATAAACCTTCCCGCCGATTCAAAGCTCCGCTCGGGAGTGACGATAAAAAATCCTCTCGGAGAAGACACCTCCGTTATGAGGACCACCGTTATGCCTTCGCTCTGCGAGGTTTTGGCGCGCAACTATAACTACAGGAACCCCTCCGCCGCGATATTCGAGCTCGGAAGCGAGTATATCCCCACCGAGGAGGGCAAGCTCCCCAAGGAGCCCAACAGGCTTTCCGTAGGCATGTACGGAAACGGCGTCGATTTTTACACCGTAAAGGGGATAATCGAAGAGCTGTTTGAAAGCATCGGCATCGGCGATGTTGAATACGAAGCTGCCGGAAGCGGCTGCGGATTCGATGAAATCTCGATGTTCCACCCGGGACGCGTGGCCGTCGCGAAGATAAACGGCGAGCCGATAGCCATTCTCGGCGAGATGCACCCCGCCGTCGCCGAAAACTACGGCATAGGAACAAGGGCCTACTGCGCGAAGCTGGACGTCACCGAGCTTTTGGACCTCGAGACCGCGGAGCGCACCTATAAGCCTCTGCCGAAATATCCCGCCGCAACAAGAGACATTTCGCTCGTCTGCGACGACGAAGTTCCGGTTGCGAGCCTTGAAAAGCTCATAAGGGGCGCGGTGGGAGCAGTGCTCGAAAAGATCACACTCTTCGACGTCTATAAGGGCGAGCAGATAGCCGGCGGAAGAAAGTCGGTGGCGTTCTCGATAGTTATGCGCTCGGCCGACGGCACCCTTACCGACGAGCAGGCCGACGCTGCAATGAAGCGCGTGAGAAAGGCGCTCGACGGCGCGGGCGCGGAAGTGCGCTGATTGGGGTAACAGACGCACAAAACACGCAAAGGAAATTTATTCAATTTTTACAAATCTCGCCGATGGGTCTTGTTATTTGCAAAAAAACGCGTTATAATAAAATATGTCTAATCGGTTTGCTTCAAAGGCATTAAGATCGCCGAAGAGCCGCCGCATCGCTGATAAGGGAGGCCCGACTGTTTATGCGCAACGACCAGACTATGACTTTCTCAGTCAAGCAGGATCACAGAGACGAAATTAAAAAGACACTGACCGCGGTTTACGAAGCTCTTTATGAAAAGGGCTATAACCCCGTGAACCAGATAGTCGGCTATATCCTTTCGGAGGACCCGACTTACATCACCACCTACAACAACGCGCGCAGTCTGATACGCCATATCGACCGCGACGAGCTGCTCCAGGAAATGGTGAAGACCTATTTAAACGCAAAGTAATCAAAAAACGAACCGGTCGCCCTGATTCGGGCGGCCGGTTTTCATATTATTCGCAGCGTATGTTATTCTCCGCGCTCTATAGGGGTTTCTTTTGAAACCACGTCGTCGAAAGACCGATCTTTGAGGTTTACGAGCTTTTCGGTGAGCACCTTTGAGAAGCCGGCAATTATCGCCTCCTGGATAACGAAGCCGGAGACGAGATTGTCGCCCGATTTTTCGGGGTTAAGCACGTCGGAAGCACACTCCCTCACGATGCTCGTGAAAAGCTTTGCGGCGGCGCGGTGTTTTTCAACGTAATCGCAGTAAAGCTCCTGAACGCTTTCCTCCGGCATTTCGTTAGAGAGCATTTCCTTTACGATGTTTATGCTCACGGCCTGCTTGAGTGTGAGGATTATTATGAGATAGGCAATGTGAACGCGGTAATAGCGGCGTTTCACGGGGGCGGGCATTATTTTGAGCCTCACGTAGTTGTTGACCGACGAGGCGGAAAAGATCTTTTCGTCGGAAGAGGGGTCGTTTTCGGGGCCCTCCTTGTCGAGCGAGGGGGATATAAGCCCGAGATACTGCGAAAGCAGAACGATGACCTGGTCCATATAAAGCCCAATGTCGGGGATATTTTCCCAGCTTGGCAGGCTGAAGCCGTTCATCGCGCGCTCCCAGCGCAGAAGCTTGTGGGCCACGAGCTCTTTATCGTAATTCATGCCGCACCTCCGGTTTCGGAAATATATATATACAATATTATAGCATATATAGAATGTATTTGCAAGATGTTTTTGAGGGGAGCTCACGGGCATCCGAAAAGACTGCGTTTGTCTCTTCAGATTCGTTAATAATACCTCTCAAAATCACTGTTGCAAACTTTGCTCGGTAATGTTATACTTAAATAAATCCCGTATGAAAGAGGAAATAACCATGAAAAAACTGAAAAGAGGTATTTGTATGTTTATGGCGGCATCTATGCTTGCGGGCTGCGCTTCGGCCCCCGCTGCCGAAAACGGCGAGCCTGCCGTCGCGCGGTGCGCGGAGATCTCGGGCTACAGTCTTTCGGATATAAAGCTCACCGACCCTTACTGCGAGAACGCTCTCGACAAGGAGATAGATTATCTTCTCTCGCTCGAGACCGACAGGCTGCTCGCCGGCTTCAGGCAGAACGGCAGTATTGCGGTAAACGGCGTTCAGCCCTACGGCGGCTGGGAGGATTCCCTGATAGGCGGGCACACGCTCGGGCATTATCTCACGGCCCTCGCGCAGGCATATGAGAACGGCGGGAGCTCCGCCTCGAATAAAAAAGCCCTCTATGCCAAAATGACCGAGATAATCGACGGACTCGTTCCCTGCCAGAGCGAAAACGGCTTTTTGTGGGGCGGCAAGATAATCAACTTCGGCAACCACGAGATACAGTTCGACAACGTTGAAAAGGGCAAGTCCGACCTCTTTAACGAAGCTTGGGTCCCGTGGTATACTATGCATAAAATTTTCGAGGGACTTATAAGCGTATACGCCGAGACGGGATATCAGCCCGCGCTCGACATCGCCAAAAAGCTCGGAGACTGGACATATGAGCGCGTCAGCGGCTGGAGCGAGGAGATGAGGCGGACGGTTTTAAGCATCGAGTACGGCGGAATGAACGACGCCCTCTACAACCTCTACGCCTACACCGGTGACACCAAATACGCCGAGGCGGCGCACGTCTTCGACGAGGACGAGCTTTTTGCGCAGATAAGGTCCGACGGCAAAAACGTCCTCAACAACCGCCACGCCAACACTACTATCCCGAAAATAATCGGCGCGCTCAAGAGATATCTTATGCTCGACGGCAAAATGATGGGTCTTACCAAGGTAGACGCCTCGGAATATCTCGAAACCGCGGAGGTCTTCTGGCAGATGGTGGTGGATCACCACACCTACCACACCGGCGGCAACAGCGAATGGGAGCACTTCGGCGAGGACGACATACTTAATCAGGAGCGCACCAACTGCAACTGCGAGACCTGCAACGTCTATAATATGCTCAAGCTCACAAGAGACCTCTTTGCAATAACCGGCGACAAAAAGTACGCCGACTATTACGAGAACGCATTTTTGAATCACATTCTGGCGTCGCAGAACCCCGAGACCGGTATGACGACCTACTTCCAGGCTATGGCGACGGGCTATTTCAGGACGTTCTCCACCGCCGTTGACAGCTTCTGGTGCTGCACCGGAAGCGGTATGGAAAACTTCACCAAGCTCGGAGACAGCATTTATTTCAAGCACGGCGACGAAATTTACGTTAATATGTATCTTTCCTCCGAGATCACCGACTCTTCGCTCGGCCTCAAGCTCACCCAGACCACCGACATACCCGAATCGGACGAAGCGGTGTTCAGGCTCAAGCTCGACGCAAACAGGAGCTTTGCGCTGAGGCTCCGCATACCCGACTGGATAATGGGAGATATGGCTCTTACCCTTAACGGAAAGCCCCTCGAATTTACCGAAGAAGCGGGCTATGCCGTCATAGACAGAGAATGGGCCGACGGCGACGAGCTTGGCGTTAAGATACCTCTCGGGCTCAAGGCATATAACCTCCAGGACGGCATAAATACGGTGTGCTTCAGATACGGTCCGCTGCTTTTGGCGGCAAAGCTCTCCGACAGCAATATGACCACCACCTACACCGGAATGAGCGTTCTTATACCCGAAAACACCGTTGTTCCCGACGACACGCTGACTTTGAACGACGGCCTTTCCCCGCGCGATGTCAAGGACGACCCCGCGGCTTACTTCACCAAAAACAAGGGGCTTTCGTTCACCTTTGAAGCGTCGTCCGAAAAGCTTGAATTCGTGCCCTATTACACGCTTTACAACACAAGATACGGCATTTATTGGAAACTCAAAGCCAAAGAATAAAACCGCATCAAAAAATCCGGAGAGATAAGGCCCCTCTTCAACAAGAAAACAAGCCCGCATAATCTGACTCAAAGCCGCCATCTTCATCGTTGGCGGCTCTTGCATTACATAAAGTAGTGCGTGCGAGCCGCCGCCTTGAATCTGACGGCTTTGACCGACTATGCGGTGCTTCGCAGTGCCCGCCGGGCACTCTTGTTTTCTTATCTCAGAGGGGCTGCACTCCGGATTTTTCTATACCTGATTTTATCCGCGCGCAAATTCTGCGAGCTTTGAGGAATCGAGCTTATCGAAGCCTTCAAGGAAGCCGCAGAGCTCCTGCGCAATCTTTTTCACGCCGCCTTCTTCGTCCGACTCGATGTTGAGCGGCATAAGCGGCTCGTGGAGCGAGAGCCTCAGCAGGAACCAGCCGTTCCCGTGACTGCCGTCGAGATCCACCCTTACGCCCTCGAAGTTAGACGGCGCGAGGCTCCAGCCTTCCTGACCCTTTGCATATTCGGTCAGTCTGTCGATGATGTCCTGCCCGTAGGGTTTGAAGTCGTCAAGCTTAAGATCCATTCTGAACTCACTGCTCTCGGCGGGCTCGCGGAGGTCTTTTATAAGCGACGAGAGCTCATAGCCGTTTTTCCTGCCGCGCGAAAGCTCGATTATAAGCTTCGTGACGATATAAGCGCCGTCGTCAAGGAAGTAGTTTTCCTTAAAGGCGCCGTGGCCCGAGGTCTCTATCGCGAGCTGACTGTCTATCCCCTCGGAATTGAGGCGCACGGACTCGTTGATGACGTTTCTGTATCCGCGCCTGAAGCGGTGGTGGACTCCTCCCTTTGCGGCTATAAATTCTGCGAGGCCGGAGGAGGTGACCGAGTCGGTCACTATGGTGGTGTGGGGGTGATCCCTAAGGAGCATCGCCGAAAGAATGGCGATGAGGCGGTTGCGGTTGAGTTCGCTGCCGTCCGAAAGGACAGCGCCGGCGCGGTCAACGTCGGTGTCGAAGATTATGCCGAGGTCGGCGTGCGACTCCTTAACTGCCTCGGTTATCGACTCCATAGCCTCTTTGTTTTCGGGGTTGGGAATGTGATTCGGGAAGCGGCCGTCGGGCTCTAAGTAGCGCGAACCGGTTATGTCGGCTCCGAGGGGCTTAAGTACCTTTTCGGCGTAGAAACCGCCTGCGCCGTTTCCGGCATCGACGACTATCCGCAGACCCTCAAGAGGGCGCTCCGAGCCGCAGGCAGACCTTATCATATCGGCGAGGCGCTTTGAGTAAACGTCCATAAAGCTGTCTTTTACGACGTCGGCTTTTTTAAGACCGGTGTGCCCCTCGCTCTCGGCAAATGCGACCATCTCCTTTATGTCGGAGGCCTCAACGCCGCCGTCGGGGGTGAAGAATTTATATCCGTTGCGGTTGTAGGGCAGGTGAGAGGCCGTGACCATCACGGCGCCGTCGAACATAAAGCCCTCGGTCTTGGTGGTCATAAACATCGCCGGAGTGCTCGCAAGGCCCATATCGGTGACGGAAATGCCCTCGGCCGCGAGTTCTTCGGCCATCCAGCCGAGCAGCTTTTCGCCCGAAAGCCTCGAATCCCTGCCGACGGCTACTCTGAGCTTTGTTCTGCCCGTTCTTCTTATAAGCCAGAGAGCGAAGCCGCGCGCAATGTCGCGGCAGGCCGATTCGGTGAGGTTCACTTCCTGCCCTGCAACACCCTCGAGCGCGATACCGCGGATATCGCTTTCGTTTCTGAGCTTTGAATAATTCCTGACTTCCATTTTAAAACCTCCGTTTAAGGTATTTACTATATTATAATACCGCAGGGAGCAAAAATCAATAGAGGAAAAGGATTTGAAGGGTGAGTTTTGGGGAGCACGACCTAAAGTTTTCGGTCCTTTACCGCATATACCTCCTCAAACCTCCCCGACTGTTGACAAATCCCTCGCCGCTGGTATATACTTAAATAAATCTCACTTTAACGGAGGCATTATTATGGACATCAAAGCACTCATTTCGGAAACCGTCGAAAAAATAACGTCCGACGAAAAGCTCCTCGAACGCTTCAAAAAAGAGCCCGTCAAAACCGTTGAGGAGCTGACCGGCATCGATCTTCCCGACGAGCAGCTCGAAAAGGTCGTTGAGGGGATAAAGGCCAAAATTTCGCTCGACGGCATCGGCGAAAAGCTCGGCGGGCTCAAGGGCCTCTTCGGAAAGAAGTGATCGCGGATCTCCGCGGCTTTCTCAGAGCAAAAAATACCCTCCCGCGCGGGAGGGTATTTTTCTGATATTTTTAGGCAAAGCTGTGCCGCCGGTCGTTTCAGTCTTCCTGTTTCTCTTCGTCGGAGCCGTTTTCGTCAGACTTCGGCATAACGCTTATCCGCACGCGCTCGATGCGCTGCTCGTCTACCGAAACGACTTTCACGTGGAGCCGTCCGCAGTCTACCTCTTCGCCGGGCTCGGGAATCCTGTCGAGATTTTCCATAACAAGTCCGCCTATCGAATTGCAGTCGGTCTCTATTTCGTCGGGGTCGAGCTCTATTCTGTCCAAGAAGTCTCTTATGCTGAGGTCAGCCGAGACTTCGTATTCGTTCTCGCCGACAGCCACAAACGAGGTGTCTTCCTCATCGGTCTCGTCGTAGATCTCGCCCACGAGTTCCTCGATTATGTCCTCCATAGTCACAATTCCCTGCGTGCCGCCGTACTGGTCTACAACAACGGCCATATGTGACTTTGTCTTCTGCATTTCCTTCATAATATCCGAGATTGTAGTCCTCTCGAATATGTAGAGGGGCTTCTGAATGACTTCGCGGATATCACGCCTGCCGTTCAGATACATATCGAAGAAGTTCTTTTCGTGGATAATTCCCACAATGGAATCTATCGTCTTTTCATATACGGGGAGACGGGAGAAATGCGAGGTTATAAAAACGTCTTTTATAACGTCGGGGTCGTCGTCTATCTCTACCGCCGAGATATTAACCCTCGGGATAAGTATCTCGCTTATGGTGATATCCGAAAATTCGAGCGCGCTTTTAACGAGATCGCTCTCGGTCTCGTCAAGAACTCCTTCGTCCTCTATTTCGTCGATAATATATTTCAGCTCTTCTTCAGTCATAGTCGGCTGGTCTTTTGAACCTCCGCAGAGCTTTATGACTATATTTTTGAGGCCTATGAGCAGCCAGACCAGCGGCGTAAGAATGATCATCAGCCAATAGAGCGGGTAGGCTATCGCCATTGAAACGGCCTCGGAAAATTCGTTTGCGATGTTTTTGGGAATGATCTCGCCGAAGATGATAACGAGGATAGTCATCACTGCCGTCGATGCGGCAACGTATTTTGCTCCGAAGCGCACGGAGATCATGACCGTTGCAACGGTGGTCGAGGCAAGGTTTACTACATTGTTTCCGATAAGAATGGTTGTGAGTGTTTTGTCAAAATTGTCGGTAAGTTTAATAGCCATTTTTGCCCGTTTGTTGCCGTCGTCGGCATAACTGCGGAGGCGCACCTTATTGACCGAAGAAAGCGCCGTTTCCGAGCCTGAGAACAAAGCGGACAGTATCAGTAATATGACTATTATGAATACGTCCATATAAAGAATATCAAACCTTTCCGTGTATATAATGATACACGTTAGTAGTATAACACAAACAATTATGATTTGTCAAGATAATTTTAGAAGAGAAAGCGCTAAAGTGTTGTTTCTTGTTTGCCTCGCTTTTATCGGCACATAGAAATAACGCCTATCTTTTTGAAAAAGGGTGGACCGAAAACTTTTAAGATTTCCTTTCCAAAAAGTTTACAAAAACGTCTCAAAAATACCACTTGTAAACGGCAGGACAAAATGTTAATATGGTCTTGGAATCTATTAAAAGGAGATTTTGCTATGCAGTACGGATATTTTGACCTCAAAAACAAGGAATATGTCATCACCCGCCCCGATACCCCCGCGCCCTGGTGCAATTACCTCGGTTCTCCCGAATATGGCGCGATAATTTCAAACAACGCCGGAGGCTACAGCTTCGTTAAAAGCGGCGCCAACGGCAGACTTACCCGCTACCGCTTCAACTCAAATATGGCTCTGCCCGGAAGATACGTTTACATACGCGACAACTCCGACCGCGATTATTGGTCGGCGACCTGGCAGCCCGTCGGCAAGCCGCTCGGAGAATATAAATCCGAAGTCCGTCACGGCACCGGATACTCCGTAATGTCGGCGGAATATAAGGGGATAAAGTCGGAAGTCACCTATTACGTCCCCAACGGTGCGACCTACGAGGTGTGGCGCGCAAAGATCAGGAACGGCTCCGACAGGGCGCGCAGCCTCTCGGTGTTCGGCTTTATCGAGTTCACCAACGACAACAACTACGAGCAGGACCAGGTGAACCTGCAATACACCCTGTTCATCACCCGCACTTCGTTCGAGGGCAACCGCATTATCCAGCATATCAACGAAAATTCCGGCCGCGACGCCACGGGCTCGAACCACCGCGAACGCTTCTTCGGGCTCGCGGGGCGGAAGGTCGATGCCGCCTGCGGAAACCTTGACAGCTTCATCGGCCCATACAGGACATATTCAAACCCGATAGGCGTCGAAAACGGCTGCGACGGCTCGATGAACTTCAATTCTAACGCCTGCGGAGCTCTCGAGAGCGACATTACGCTCGAACCCGGCGAGGAAAAGACCTTTGTTTACGTCCTCGGCCAGCGCGACAGCGCAGCGGCGGCGGAGATAATCGCGAAATACGAAGACGTCTCGCTCGTTGACCGCGAGGTCTCGGAGCTTAAGAGCTTCTGGCACGAAAAGCTGGACAACTTCGAGGTGAAGACCCCTTCGGAAGAATTCAACAATATGGTCAACGTCTGGAACGCCTATCAGTGCTTCATTACGTTCACTTGGTCGAGAGCCGCATCGCTCATCTACTGTGGTCTCAGGAACGGCTACGGCTACCGCGACACCGTTCAGGACATTCAGGGAATAATCCACCTTGACCCCGACGCAGCCCTTGAAAAGATCCGCTTTATGATATCGGCGCAGGTCGATAACGGCGGCGGGCTCCCGCTCGTAAAGTTCAACCACCGCGCGGGGTTTGAAGATACCCCCGACCAGCCCTCCTATGTTCAGGCGACGGGTCACCCCTCATACCGCGCCGACGACGCGCTTTGGCTCTTCCCGACGGTTTATAAATACATCGGCGAGAGCGGCAGCAAAGCCTTCCTTGACGAGGTCATACCCTACGCCAACGGCGGCGAGGACACAGTATACGACCACTTAAAGCGCGCGATACGCTTTTCGATGGAGAGACTCGGCGCCCACGATATGCCCGCCGGCCTTTATGCCGACTGGAACGACTGCTTAAGGCTCGGCGCAAAGGGCGAATCGGTCTTCGTGGCGTTCCAGCTCTACTATGCGATGACGGTAATACGCGAATTTGCCAGCGGCCGCGGCGACACCGAATATGTGAAATATATCGACGGTGTGCAGGGAAAACTCGCCGAGTCGCTTGAAAAGTGCTGGGACGGCGACCGCTTTATCCGCGGGATACGCGAGGACGGCATTGTTGTCGGCGCGAAGAGCGATCCCGAGGCGAATATGTGGCTCAACCCGCAGAGCTGGGCGGTTATCTCCGGCTTTGCCCGCGACGCGCGCGGCAGGACCGCTATGGAGAGCGTTCATAAAATTCTCAACACCGAATACGGCGTAAAGCTCCTCGAGCCGCCGTATAAAGACCACTTCTTCGGCGGCGCGGTGATGCACATCTTCAATGCCGACACCAAGGAAAACGGCGGCATATTCTCGCAGTCGCAGGGCTGGGCGATACTCGCCGAGGCACTCCTCGGAGACGGCGACAGGGCATTTGAATACTTCCTTGAGAGCTCGCCCGCCGCTATGAACGACCGTGCCGAGATAAGGGTCATCGAGCCCTACGTCCACGGGCAGTTCGTCGAATCTAAGCGCTCGCCCTACGAGGGCAGGGCGCACGTCCACTGGCTCACCGGCACGGCTTCGACGGTAATGGTCGGCTGCGTAGAGGGCATCTGCGGCATAAGACCCGACGCCGACGGCATAACGGTATCTCCCGCGATACCCTCCGCGTGGGACGGCTTTGAGATGAGAAAGAATTTCAGAGGCAAAAAGCTCCGTATAACCGTGGATAACTCGGCTCACGTTTCGGGCGGAGTGAAAAAGACCGCTGTAAACGGTGAGACTATTGAGGGCTGCTATATCCCCGCCGAAAAGCTCAAGGACGTGAACGAGATAACCGTTTATATGGGATAACGCATACCACGGTGAAAAAATTTGGCAAAAGCAACTTGTTTTTGCAAAAGGGAATTTTATTTACAAAAAAAGCTTGCGTCAAATGCTTGACTTAATTATCGCGCCGTGCTATACTTATTATATATTCAGCAGGAAAATATAATGTCGGCCGCGCAAAGGCGCATATATCTAAGGAGCATCTTAAAATGGCAAGCGGTAATTTATCGTCAATGGCATATCCGGTTTTCTGCTATCACACCTACACCCAGCCCGGAGTTCAGGGCGAAAGCGCCGTGCCGTTCCACTATCACGACGGTTACGAATTTTATCTGTTTCTGGGCGGGAGCGTCAATTTTTACATAGGCGATTCGGTTTATTCGCCCGTTCGGGGTGACCTCTTTATAATCAGTCCCGGGCAGACTCACAGGGGAATAAGCCGCGGCACCCAGCCTTATGACCGTTTTATCATCAACATCAGGCGCGACAAGATAAAGCAGTATTTTAACGCCGACAGCGATCTGAGCGCGAGCTTTCCGCTCGACGATTCGGGGTCGATACGCCGCGTCAGGCTCAACACCGAGTGTATAGACGAATACTGCGCGATAGCGGACAGGCTTTCGACCTCGGTGTATCTCCGCAAGCCCTGCGACGACCTGCTTGTTGACGCTTATATCACCGAGATACTCGTTTTGGTGAGCCGTCAGCTCGCCGGAAGCCGCAATCAGGACGAGCAGGATTCCGTCCCCGACCTTGTGGCCGACGTCAAGAATTACATCTTCGAGCATCTCACCGAGCAGATAGCGCTTAGCGACCTCTCGAAGCAGTTCTTCTTCAACGGGAAGTACATCAGCGCGATGTTCAAAAAATACACCGGAATGACCCTGCGCTCTTATATCCTCGAGCAGCGCATCTGCCTTGCAAAGAGGCTTTTAAGGGAGGGCAGCAACGTTTCGGAGGCATGCTATCACTCCGGCTTCCTCGATTACACCAACTTTATACGGAGCTTCACGAGAGCCGTCGGAATGTCGCCGGGGAAGTATTCGAGGTGCGCAAGAGCAGGCGCACTCGGGAAGTTTTAAAATTAAGACCGCTTCGCCTACGTCGGCGGGGCGGTCGGTTTTTTGCAGGCGTGGAGGATGCTGGGAGCAAACTTTTAAGTTTTTGCGCCCGCCCCGAGCAGTTCCTCCCCAGCCGGTTGCAATCTTTGCGTTTGGGTGGTATAATGTCTGTAAAGATCCTTTTTATGCCGAAACGGGGGTGGCAAAGTGCGCGCTTTTCACGAATTCGGGCCGTTTTTCCGGCCTGACAGCAGGCTTTTGATACTCGGCAGCTTCCCATCGGTAAAGAGCCGCGAGCAGGCGTTTTATTACGCACACCCGCAAAACCGCTTCTGGCGGGTGCTCGCGGGCAGTTTCGGCGAGAGCGTCCCCGAAAGCCTTGCGGAAAAGCAGGAGCTTTTGGCACGGCATAAAATCGCGCTCTGGGACGCCGTCGAGAGCTGCGAGATAAACGGTTCGAGCGACGCCTCTATTAAAAACGCCGTCCCGACCGACATAGCGCGGCTTTTGTCCCAGACTTCGGTAAAAAGGATCATTTTAAACGGAAAAACGGCAGAGCGCATGTTTATGAAGTTTCATGCCCGGATTGCGGTGCCGTCGGTATGCCTGCCGTCCACAAGCCCCGCAAATGCTTCATTCACGCTCGAACGGCTAATATCCGAGTGGCGTCCGGCGCTTCTCGGCTGAATTTTACGGAGGTGCAAAATGGATTTTTACGAACTTGCAAAGAAAAGATATTCCGTCAGGAGCTTTTCGCAGAGACATGTAGAGCCCGAAAAGCTCGAAAAGATACTCGAGGCGGGGAGGGCGGCTCCCACCGCCAAAAACGGCCAGCCTCAGAAGATATACGTTCTTCAAAGCGAGGAAGCCCTTGAGAAGATAAATTCCGTCTGCCGCTGCATTTTCGGCGCGAAGACGGTCCTCGCTGTGGGCTACGACGAAAACCGCGACTGGAAGAACCCCCTTATGCCGCCCTATCATTCCGGCGAGACCGACGCCGCGATAGTCTGCACGCATATGATGCTCGAAGCCGCCGACCTCGGGCTCGGCTCCTGCTGGGTGGGATTTTTCAGCGCCGATGAGGTCTCAAAAGCTCTCGGTCTGCCCGAAAACATAAGGATAACCGCGCTTCTGCCGATAGGATATCCCGCCTCCGACGCCGCCCCCTCGGAGCGTCACGCCCTGCGTGCAGAGCTCGGAGAAACGGTGGAATATCTGTGAGCTTCAAAAATTATTCCGTAACGCAATTTTTTGCCCGCCTTATGCGTATTCAATATAAAAGCATTGAGGAGTGATCTTTATGAAAAAAATTATCGCCGCGGCAGTGATAATGTCGCTTTTGCTGTGCGGGTGCCGGGTAGGGCCGAGAGAGGGCGCCGATATCCTCGTACCGGGCGATATTACCTCTGCGCTTCCCGAAGTTACGGCGGAGGAGACATTTGAGGAGGTCGTGACGCCGGCAGAACCGGTCGAAGACGTTGATGTTCCTCACGAAGACGAAGACGTCGTTGCTCCGCCTTGGGATCCGGAGACGACCGAGCCCGCCGAACCCGCCGACGAGCCGGATATTCCCGCTCAGACCGACGCTCCCGAGGAGACCGAACCCGACGAGCCGTTGTTTGACCCCGAGGACTACGAAGTGCTGAATTTTGACTCTGCCGAGAAGCTTTATTCCACGATTTCCCTGAACGTCCGCGAGGGACCTTCGGTTGATTATAAGTCGATAGGCGCGCTCTACGAGGGGCAGGAGGTAAACGCCGTCGGGTTCGTGGACGAGACAGGGTGGTATCTTATAGAATACCGCGACGGCTACGGCTTTGTGAGCGGATACTATATGACCGACGAAGACCCTAATCCGCCCGCAGACCTGCCCGTGATGGGCGGAACACTTTTAGCTCCTTCGGAGACCTCGGAAGACGAGCGTCAGGAAAAAATCATCGCCGACTTTGCCGCCAAAGAGGGCGTAAGCCCCGACTCCGTAGTGCTCGCAAAATACTACGGCAGCTTTGACGCCGGCGAAGTGGTGTTCCTATATTCCACCGAGCTCGGCTATACCGAGGATATGAAGTATTTCAGCGTTGCGGGGTATGATTTCGAGCTTTCGAGCGGGGGATACAGCATCGACCTTCACACCTCCGACGGCAGCTTTATCAGCATTTCGGACGCCTATGATGCCGGACTTCTCACCGAGAGCGACATCGCCGAAATATATGCTCAGTCGGGCGGCGCGGGCGATCGCGGAACGGTCAAAGAGCCTGTCGAAGAGTAGAGGCGGTGACGTTTTGATTTCGGCTGATGAGCTTGCAGCACGCATTTTTGAGCTGCCCACGCTGCCCTATTTCTTCGAGGGCGGCGGTCTGCAAAGATATGTTTATCTCGGCGGCGGAAACGCCGAGCTCCGCGAAAAAATGTGCCTGAATTATGTCCACCGCGCGGCGTTTTTAAGGCTTTGCGAGCTTTATTCCGACGGAGCCTGTGAGGGCGCCGCTCTCGAAAATATCCCCTCCGTTATGAAAAAGCTTTCGGAGGGCTGCTGCCGTCTCAAAGGGGTTTATACCGAGAAAGAGCAGCGGGATTATCTTGCGGGGCTCTCTTCTGAGGAGCGTGAGCGGATATCGGAGCTGGCAAAAATGTATGCCTTTTGCCTTGAAGCCGCAAAGAGCCGAGGCAAAAAACCGCGCTCAAAAAAGCAGGAGGAATAGCGCTTCCGTATAACATCTATGTTATAAATCGGCATATGAGGTGGAATAATGGCATCGAGTAAAGAATATTTGGAATTTATTTTAGGGCAGTTATCCGAATTGGATGAAATCACATATCGGGCTATGATGGGAGAATTTATCATCTATTACCGTGGCAGGATCGTAGGCGGTATCTATGATGACAGGCTGCTTGTAAAACCAATAAGAGCAGCAATCAGCTATATGCCGACAGTTCAGTATGAATTACCCTATGAGGGAGCAAAAGAGATGCTGCTTGTGGACGAAGTTGACAACAGAGAGTTCTTGACAGGCTTGTTCAACGCCATGTATGAGGAGCTTCCGGCGCCAAAACCTAAAATGAAGAAATAGGCGGCTACCTGTCGGACGGGTTTTAAAGCTCGCTTCTATACGCAAAAAAGCAGACGAAGACCGTCTGCTTTTTCTTTGATATTCTTTATTTGTCCACGAGCTGGAGGTCGTAGAGCTTTTTGTAGAGGCCGTTTTGCTTCAAAAGCTCCTGATGCGTGCCGCTCTCGTGGATCTGCCCGTGGTGCATAACGATTATCTTGTCGGCGTGCTGGATAGTCGAGAGCCTGTGGGCGACCATTATCGTGGTCCTGCCCTCCATAAGCTTTTCGAGAGCCTCGGTTATAAGCCCCTCCGTTTCGGTGTCGATATTGGCTGTAGCCTCGTCCAAAACGAGTATCGAGGGCTTGTGGGCGAGCGTTCTTGCAAAACTTATGAGCTGACGCTGACCCGCCGAAAGCGTCGAGCCGCGCTCGGTAACGGGGGCGTCGTACTGCTGCGGCATTTTCTCTATGAACGTGCTCGCGCGGACGGTTTCGGCGGCCTTTTTCACGTCGTCGAGGCTTATGCCCTCGCTGCCGAGCGAGATGTTCGATTTTATGTCGCCGGTAAAGAGGAAGACGTCTTGCTGCACCTGACCTATCGCCCCGCGGAGAATGTCGGTGTCTATGTCCTTTATGTTTATGCCGTCGATGAGTATCTCGCCCTTCTGAATGTCGAAATACCGGCCTATGAGGTTGAGGATAGAGGTCTTGCCCGCGCCGGTCGCGCCGACGAACGCCACCTTTTCGCCCGGGTTTATCGTGAAGCTTACGTCTTTCAGAATATAGTCGTCGTTTTCGTAGGCGAACCAGACGTTTTTGAACTCGATTTTTCCCGTCATCGGCGGGGCGACGGGTTCCTCGGGGTTCACTATGTCGGGCTTTACGTCGAGGACCGAGAAGACCTTTTCGGCGGAGGCGAGCGACGACTGAAGCGTTCCGAACTGCTCGGCGAGCTCCTGAATGGGCTCGAAGAATGAGCTTATGTAGCTGATGAATATAAAGAGCGTTCCGAGGGATATTCTGTCGTTTAAGACGAACCACGCGCCTACCGCGATAACTATGACCTTTGCGATTATCGAGACCATAAATATCGACGGGCGGAATATGGCGAATATCATCATTTCGCGCCAGCTCGCCTTATAGAGCTCGGAGGACTTCTTTTCAAACTCGTTGTATTTCTCCTTCTCGCGGGCGAATATCTGGATAAGCCTCATTCCCGAGATGTGCTCCGAGAGGAAGGTGTTGAGCTCGGTTATCTTGTTTCTCGTCAGCTGATAGGCCTTGCGCGAAACATAGCGGAAGTAGAAGGTAAGAACTCCGACTACCGGCAGCAGCGCAAACGAAACGAGGGTCATTCCGGGGCTGCGGGCGAGCATTATCACGGCGTAGCCGAATATCATCACAACGTTTCTGAAAAGGCGGACAAGAATCGTTGTAAACAGCTCGTTTATCGACTCGGTATCGTTCGAGACCCTTGTTACGAGTTTTCCGACGGGGGTGGTGTTGAAGAAGTTGAGCGATAGGCCCTGAATGTGTGAAAACACCTGCTCGCGCATCGAATAGATTATATTCTGCCCCATTTTTTGCAGGAGCCATGTGTCCGCCCAGTTGAGGACGAACCCCGCAAGCAGCACCGAGAGATAAACTATCGCCGCGCGGAAGATCCCGCCGAAGTCGGAGCGGCGGAGGGTTTTGAGCTGCTCGCGCTCAAGGGGAGTGCCGGAGGAATTTGAGTCTATAAAGCTCTTTACGGTCTCGGGCTCGGCGTCTATGAGCGACACCGTTTCGGCGGCGGTCAGCCCCTCCGCCATATAGTATTTGTCTTCATAGAGCAGGAGCTGATAGTATTTCGGTTCGTCTGAACCGAGCTCCTCCTCCGAGAGCTCGCCGTAGCAGCGTTCGAGGCGGGTGCCGTTATAGACGGAATCTCCGGCGTCGCTCACTACATAGGGCTGGTAGTAGCCGTTGATGTAGTCGTCTATCGCGTCGCCGATGATTATCGGGCGGTAGAGCTCGACGACGATAATAAGAAGCACGAGGAAGGTTGCGGCCGCCATTATCCACTTGTGCGGTTTAAGGTATCCCAAAAGCCTTCTCATATTCCCGCCTCCTTTTTACCGAAGTCGGCAATATCGCGGGCAAGAGCCGCTTTCTGCTCGCCGACGGCGGCTTCGAGCTGCTGCTTCTCGAACATTTCCTTATAAATGCCGCCCTTTTCCATAAGCTCGCGGTGACTGCCTATCTCGGCGGCCTGACCGTCTTCGAGGACCATTATCACGTCGGCGGCCTGGATAGTCGAAACGCGGTGGGCGATTATTATGGTAGTCTTGCCCTCGCGGTTTTTCTTGAGGTTTTTAAGGATATGCTCCTCGGTGTCGGTATCGACTGCCGAGAGCGCGTCGTCCAAAATGAGTATCGGGGCGTCCTTTATGAGTGCGCGGGCGATGGAGCTGCGCTGCTTCTGACCGCCCGAAAGGGTGACGCCGCGCTCGCCGACTACGGTCTCATATCCGTCGGGGAACTCTATTATGCTGTCGTGTATGCAGGCTGCGCGCGAGGCCTCGACGATTCGCTCCATGCTCTTTTCGTGGGTGCCGAAAGCTATATTCGAGCTTAAGGTGTCGGAAAACAGGAAGTTGTCCTGCGGGACGTAGGCGATGTTTTCGCGCAGGGTGTGGAGCGGTATGGTGTTTATATCCCTGCCGTCAAAGAATATCATTCCGGACTTGGTGTTGTAAAGGTGCAGAAGAAGGTTCACAAGCGTCGATTTGCCGTTGCCGGTCCTGCCGATTATCGCAAGAGTGGTCCCCGCGGGGACGTCGAGGCAGATATCCCGAAGCGTCGGCTCGCTCATACCCTTATGTATAAAGGTGAGGTGGTTGAAGGTGATGTTTCCCTTGAGCTCGGGAACGGGGCGGACTTCGTCGGTGTCGGCGACCTCCGGCATCTCCTCAAACACTTCCTGTATCCTCTTGGCCGAGGCGAACCCCTGCGAGAACATATTTATAGCGTCGCCGCAGGCTATCATCGGCCAGACGAGCATATTCACATACTGGTTGAACGCCACGAACCGACCGAGCGAGATGTCGCCTATTATCGCGAGATATCCGCCGTAAATCAGCGTTATAAGGCTGCTAAGACCGATAATGACGGTGAGCAGCGGGTTTACGACCGCCGAGAGCCGCACGACGTCGAGGTTCTTCTCCATAGCGTTGCGGTTCGACTTTGCAAACTGCCCGAGCTGGTAGCGCTCCCTTACGAACGCCTTTATCACTCTTATCCCCGAAAAGCTCTCCTGCGTGAAGTCGGTGAGGTCGGAGACGGCGTCCTGGCGGCGGCGATACCTTGTGTGCATTATCTTGCCGTAATAAATTTCGCCTACCATTATAATAAGCATCGGCACGAGGGTCATAAGCGTGAGCCTCACGTTGACGTATATCATCATTCTTATGACGACCATAAGAGCCATAACGGTAGCGTCGAAAATGCTTATTATCGCCGGACCGATAGACATTCTCACCGAGTTGAGATCAGAGGTGAAGCGGGTCATCAGGTCGCCGGTCTTGTGCTCGTTGTAATACTCTACGTCCTGGGTCTCAAGATGCCCGAACATGTCGTCGCGTATCTCCTTTTCGATAGAGCGCGCCGAGCCGAAGATAAAGTATCTCCAGAAAAATCTGCCTATCGCGAGGGTGGCCCCGAGTGCGAGCATAACGCCGAGTGCCCGCATGACGCCGGACATATCCATTGTGCGGTCGGTAAGACCGTCGGTGATATCGCCGGTGATGCTCGGAATGAACAGGTTGGCAAAATCGACGATGAAAAGCGTGATGATTCCGAGGATATACTGCCATTTGTGCCGTTTGACATATGACATAAGAAAACCGAACGGCGACACATTCATTCTCCTTTCAGAAATATCTTTGGTTATAAGCAAGTCACACCATTATAATTCGTTTTTCCGGATTTTGCAATAGCAAAACGGAAAATATTTATTTTGGTGCGTCGCTCGGATACAACTATGCCGATAGTATACAGAAAAGCCTGTATATTTGCATATTATACAGAATAAATGTATATTTTGTACTCTGATAAAATACATCTGTGCTTTGAGTGCGTTCTCGGGGCAAAAGCCGGAACTGCAAACGAGCTCTTACATTTATAAAAGACGATAACTCCGAAATTTTTGAAAAATCTAATTGTTCAATAGATACTAATTTCAGGGAGAAAAATTATTTATATTGCTGTTTACCGGTTCGTAATTCAGAAAAATTCAGTGCAAAATCCCGAAATCGCGAAAAATCTATTGACAAAACTTCACCAAATGTATTATTATGCATTTAAGCTTATGATTTCCCGAAGTATCGGATATTCACTAAGCGTTCACACACACTGCATAAAGCAGTAATCCTAAAAGGAGGCAAATTTTAGATGAAAAAGTTTTTAAGCCTGCTGCTTGCGTTTGTCATGCTGTTCAGCCTTGTTGCCTGCGGCGACAATCCCTCTGACTCTAATGACGGCGACGGCAAAACTCCCGTAAACAGCGGCGACAACCAGGGCGACGTTAACGTCCCCGACAACGGTGAAGAAGCTTCTGAGATCACCGAATTCGATCCCGAGGCTACCTACACCTACACAGATTACACCACCGCGCTTTCCGCCAACTGGAACCCTCATGACTATGAGGACGACAATTCAAGCACTCAGTTTGGCTACCTCGTTGACGGCTTCTACACGATGGCTTTTAACGATGAGCTCCACCCGATGGAAGATCCAGACCGTGAGCCTTTCGACGGATATCTCTACATTCCTGCGATGGCTTCCGGCATGCCCGTTGACGTTACCGCCGAGGTAGCTGCCGAGCATCCCGATTGGATCCCCGAGGGCGCAACTTCCGGCTATGCCTGGGAGATCCCGCTCCGCGAAGACCTCTACTTCGATACCGGTTACCACATCACCGCCAACTCTTATGTTGAAGGTATGAAGCGTATTCTCGACTACAAGCTCCAGAACTACCGCTCCAC
>CANRLU010000019.1 GCA_947631535.1 uncultured Clostridia bacterium
AAGGCAGAGCCCGATGTTTTCAATACACCAGCAGTCTTCGTCCTCGCCTCTTTCCAAGATCCTGCCGCGGACGGTCTCATAATCCGATTCCAGAAGGATATGCCTGATATCTGTGCCGTATTCGCGCAGGGGCGCGGCTATTTTTTCAAAGGAATCGGGGTATATAAGGGTCATCGGGACGAAAATGTCGCCCCAGAAGCTCTTTGAGATTTCGAGCAGAAGCTCGGAGCAGAACTCAAACCAGAGCGGATAGCCCTCAAAAACGTCGCTGTATGTATTCATCGGAAGGTTATCTCTGACCGCGTTGCCGACCTCTTCGGCGTCAAAGACAAAGCTTTCGGGTCTCAGCCCGTGGAGCGCTTCGGCAAGAGTGCTCTTTCCGACTCCGTAAGGTCCGTCTATCCATAAAATCATCGCTGTATCTCCTTTCAGTCTATAATAGCGTCGACCTCGTCGGGCGAAGGCTCCTCAAAGAAGCTCTCGAACTTCTTCAAAAGGTTTTCATCGACGGGGTAGGCCTCGGTGAGCCCCGCCTCGATTTCGCGGTTGCGCTTTTCTATCCTTTCGCGCCAAACGCCGTCTGGGACACGCAGGTAGTGTATCTCGCACTCCGCTCCCCTATCGCGGTAAAATTTCCTGACCTCTTCGCGCTCGGCTTTGGTCCAGAGCCCGAGGTCGATAACCGAGCTAACGCCCGCTTCGGCGGCTTCGAGGGACTTCTCCATAAGATATTTTTCGAGCTTTTGGAAATATTCGTCCAGAATATCCCCCGCAAAGGGGCCGAGGAGCAAAAGAGTTATCTCATCGACAGAGAGGCGGACCGCGCCTATCTCCTTAGCAAGCCGCTTTGAATATGTCGTCTTGCCGGAGCAGAGCTTTCCGCAGGTGATTATTATTCTTGCCATAGCTTCACTCCCATTCAAATTTTGTGAGCCTGCCCTCACGCTCGAGGTCGGGAAAATCCCACTGCCGCAGTATCTCGTAGGCGGCAATCGCGACGGTGTTCGAGAGGTTGAGGCTCCGAAGCGTCGGTCGCATAGGCAGGCGGACGCAGTCGGCGGGGTTTGCATGTAAAAGCTCCTCGGGGAGCCCCGCGTCCTCCCTGCCGAAGAGGATATAACAGCCGTCGGGGTAGCTTATTTCGGTGTAGACGTTCCTGCCCTTGGTGGTGAAGTAGTAATACTTCCCGCCGGCGGTCTTCTCAAAGAAGTCGGCAAGGGAATCGTAGTAGGTGATGTCGAGCTTGTCCCAGTAGTCGAGGCCGGCGCGCTTGAGATTTTTATCCGTGACCTCAAAGCCAAGCGGCCTTACAAGGTGGAGCCGAGCACCCGTGACCGCGCAGGTTCGGGAGATGTTGCCGGTGTTCTGGGGAATCTGCGGCTCGACCAGAACTATATTAAGCGTCATTTCGGGGGCTCCTTTCAAAGCTGACGGTATTGCGTGTAGCTGCGCTGCTCAACGAGCATCGGCAGGCACTTTTCGAGCAATACTCCCTCGCGGACGGGTGCGCCGTAGCCGAAGGTGGTCTTTATCGCATATTCGCAGAAAGAAGTCGCGCGGCACATGGCTATCGGCAGACTGTCTCCCAAAAGGAGCCCGCCGGTAAGGATGCTTGCGAAGAGGTCGCCCGTCCCGGGGTAGCTCTTGGGAATCATCTCGTAGGGAACGCGCCAGAAAGCGCTGTGTTCGCCGTCGTAGCCTACGTTGCAGGTCTCGCCGTCGGCGGTCATAACGCTCGTGATGACTACAGTCTTCGGACCCTTTGCCGCAAGCTTCACGAGCATCTGCTTAAGCTCGCTAACGGTTAGAGGGGCGTTGGGATAGGGTATCCCGAGGAGGATAGCGGCCTCGGTGAGGTTGGGCGTAATTATGTCTGCCGCGGCGACGAGCTCCCCCATTCGCCTGCAGAGGGCGTCGTCATAGGTGCGGTAGCGCCTGCCGCCGTCCCCCATAACGGGGTCCACTACCCGCAGAGCAGACTTATAGCTGTCCATAAATTCGAGACAGTGGCTCACCTGCGCCTGCGAGGCCAGAAAGCCGGAATATATGCAGTCGAAGTCTATTCCCGCCGAAACGTAGTGAGAGAGCGCCTCTGGAATGTATTCGGTCATATCCTTTAAAACGACCTCGCCGAAGCCGTTGGTATGGGTCGATAAAAGAGCGGTCGGCACCGGACAGACCTGTATCCCCATTACCGACATAGATGGAAGTATTACCGAGAGCGAGCATCGCCCGACTCCGGATATATCGTGAATGGCGGCAACGCGCCTTTGTTCGTGCATAAAATCACCTTCATAGGAAAATTCAGGCACTATTCCTGCCTGTGCATGCATATTATTCTACCATTTCTTTACGGCAAAAACAACCGCTTTTTTATGTTTATTTTCGGAAAATCGGCAAAGAATATCTTCACAACAATCTGAAAGGAAGTATCCCCATATGGTAAACGTATCCTCTGTCTGCAAAGGAATGGCCGTAGGCATGGCGGCAGGCGTAGTGACCTACGCCCTGACCAACGCCACAAAAAACGAGAAGCGCCGCTTTAAGTCCAACACTATGAAGGCTATGCACTCCGTCAGCAATATGATGGACATTTTAGGCGCCATGTTTATGTGACAGTCATAAACACGAAAACACGTTTGCGCTTGCAAACGTGTTTTTTCGTCTATCTGATTTTTTTGTTTTTCTTTCTTTTCGGTGGCTCCTGCGGTATCTCCGTCTCGGGAGTATCGACAAACACCGCTTCTCCCTCCGAGGGCTGGGTGTAGCTGAGCTCGGGCATCTGCTCGCCGCGCTCTTCGTAATAAGGCTGTATTACGTGCTTGCGTATCGCGGGGAAGCAGTTAAAGGCGTATAAAAGCCCGAGGAACGACGGGATTATTATTATCGCAAAGGTGGACCACGGGAACAGAACTATAACGGCGAGTATCACTATCACCGTGGTTATCAGATCGACTATGCTCGACTTTATCTCGATAGCGGTGAGATAGAGAGAGTTTTTGAGTATCTGCCAGAGATTGAGCGTTGTGGAAACTATCAGCAGATATATATAGAAGTGCATCATAAGGAACAAAAACGACGTTACGAGGCAGACGACGAACGGAATGTTGAAGACGGAATTTCCCTGAGCGAGGTTGAAATACATAGGGAAGGCGAACGACATCGCCACAATGAAGAGCATATCTATAACTCCCATTATCGCGCCCTGCCTGAAATTGCTCGCAAACGCACGCCAGAAATCCGACCATATGAATACAGGTCTGCGGCAGGAAATGTTTCTTAAAACCTTCATAAAACCGCATACCGCCGGACCGACGAATATCCCGCAGACGATAAAAACGATGTAAAACACGATATTCCCGAGCCCGAGATAGCTTATGAGCATAAGTCCCGCAAACGGCAGCATGACCGTCGCGATAAAAATGAAGTTGAGGATTATGAGCTTTGAAAAGTGAGAGATATAAATATCGAGGAACCTGAAGAGCGCTATCTTTTTATCTGGGTCCTTGGTTATGCCCTTTCCCACTCTTTCGTAATTTGAAAACAGTCCCATAATTTCGACTTCCTTTCACAAAGTAAACGTTACGCGCCGCTGATAAGCTTGGCCAGAAAAGCGTCGCCCATAGCCAAAACTGCAAGCAATACGGCAAGTATGAGAAATCTCGCGGTGTAATCGCGGATCTCGTTTTTTATGCCGAGGCGGTTTTCGGCGGTGACCGAAAGCGACAGATACCTCATCGACAGCCTGAAAGCCTCCCTTGCGCCGAGCGCGAGAACTCCCGTCGATAAAACGGCATAGGGCAAAAAGGCCGCCAAAGACTTTAAAACTTCGTCGCCAAGATATACTCCCCTCACGCACACTCCGAGCCCAAGGCCCCGAAACGCCGTCAAAAGGAGCTCGGCAGGCTGCGAGACCGCGCAGAATCCCAGCAGGAACGCCGCCAGAAGGAGCAGGCCCGCTCCGGCAAACGAGCCGAGGAATATCCTTAGCCACCTGCCGTCGGCCGCAAGCGCGAGCTTTTCGGGCACTCCGCTCATAGAAACGAGCGACGCCTCGTCCATATTTATGCTTAAAATCACGCCCGCCGTGACTCCTACTGCTGCAGAGACCGCCAGCGCTATATCGAGGCTCACAGTTTTCGGGTGCAAAACATCTTCGTTCATCATATCACCTCCGATAAAATATATTCTCTCGGGACAGGCGATATGAACGCGAAAAGGCGGAGATCTTCTCCCCGCCTTTTATTATACTACTGTTTTTGAAATGTTGCAAGACCCTGAAGAAATTTTGAGAAAAGAAGAGTAGATCCCAATCGCAGCCGCCGGCTGTTTTTATAATTTTCTGAACGCCGCGGCGTTCCAAATGTCGCGGTGCTTTTGCTCCAGAACTTCAAAACCCCGCCTTGTCATCTCATCAACGACCTCTTCCACCCTGCCGTCGATTATCCCCGAGAGTATCAGGGTGCCGCCCTGCCTTGCGGTTTCGGCAAAGAGGTCTTTCATATTCAAAAGCACGTCGGCGACGATATTCGCGGCAACTATGTCGTATTTTCGGCACACAGTTTTGTGCAGCTCCGGCTCGGAGACGGCGTCGCCGCAGTAAAGCTCGGCTTTTTCATCGCTTATGCCGTTCTTGCGCGCGTTTTGACGGGATATCTTCACCGCGTCGGGCGAGATATCCACCCCTACGGCGCTGCCCGCCCCGAGGAGCATAGCCGAGATGAAAATGATCCCGCTTCCGCACCCGAGGTCGATGATGCTGACGCCCTCGCCGACATATTTTTCAAGGAGTTCGAGGCAGAGCTGCGTGGTGTGATGCCGCCCCGTTCCGAAGCTGTTTTCGGGGTCGAGCTCAACAATTACACGCCCGTCGGGGTCGGGCACCTCCTCCCAAGAGGGCTTTATTATCAGCCTTTCGCCTATCGGCTGCGGCTTGAAGAATTTTTTCCACTCGTTTGCCCAGTCTTCCTCGCGTATGTTCCCGCTCTCGGTGCGGCAGCTTATCCCGAGCGACATGAGCCTGTCGAGCGCATACTGCACCGACTCTTTCATCTGTGCGCCGTCGGCGTCGCCCGAAAGATAGACCGTAACAAAGGCGTCGCCCGACGTTGCCTCCTTTAAAAGCTCGTCGTCGATGTAGTCCCAGCTCGAATTTTTCTCGGCAGCAAACTCTTTGACGTCCTCCGGATCGTTGATCACGAGCCCCGTCACCCCCGCAGATATCAGCGCCGCGGTGAGATCCTCCATATATCGGTGTTCGGTGTGTATCCTTAGTTCAAGCCAGTCCATAATCAGCCCTCTTTCGCATTTTTGAACAGTTTAGCACAAAAGGGAGGCGCAGTCAAGCGCGTAAGTCCGCGGGACCGCCCCTTACATCAGCGGCGAGAACAGCTTTAAAACCGCCTGGAGCAGCGCGTAGAGCGCACCCTTTTTCTTTATCTCATCAAGCGTTATCTCCTGCGACTTTTCCTGCGTTTCCAGAAAATCGCGCTCGACGTCGGCGACGCAGCTCGACTTATAGAACAGAACGCAGTTCTCAAAGTGAAGATAAAGGCTTCGAAAATCAAAGTTCGCGGTGCCAACTATGCACACTTTTCCGTCCATACTCACGCTCTTCGCGTGAATGAATCCCGGGGTGTATTCAAATATCCTGACTCCGCTCATAAGCAGAGTCCTGTAATTCGAGCGCGTTACCGCCATGACCGTCTTTTTGTCGGGGATATGCGGGGTGATTATCCTCACGTCCACTCCGCTGCGCGCGGCGTGGCAGAGGGCGGTGGTCATCTCGTTGTCGAGAATAAGATAGGGCGTCGTGACATAAAAATGGTCGGCAGCGGTGTTTATCAGGCCCATATAGCAGAGTTCGCATGTGAGGTCGTCGGTCGAGGGACCGTCGGCAAACGGCTGGATATAACCGTCGCTCTCGCAGAAAAGCGTGCTCGCGTATTCCTTGTAATCCGTCTTCGTCTCCCCGCGTGAGAAGTGCCAGAGCTGCAAAAAGATCTCGGTCAGCTTTGTCACCGCCTGACCCTTCAGCATAACTCCGGTGTCTTTCCAGTGGCCGAAGCGTTCAACTTCGTTGATATATTCGTCGGCAAGATTGATGCCGCCCGTAAAGCCTACATTGCCGTCTACAACGAGTATCTTTCGGTGATCGCGGTAGTTGAGGAAAGCGTCTAGCGAGGGCTTCATTCTGTTGAACACCGACACCCTGAAGCCCATTTCTTCGAGGCTGCGGTAATATTTCCGCGGGAGCTTGCTTATCGTGCCGATGTCGTCGTACATGATCCTCACTTCAACGCCCTCGGCGACCTTCTGCCTTAAAATGTCGAGGATCTCTCCGAACATTTTGCCATCTTCAAGTATGAAGTATTCGAGGAAGACAAACCTTTTTGCCGCCGATATCTCCCTTTTGACGGCCTCGAAATATTCCTCACCCGACGCAAAATAAACGGCTTGTGTGTTTTGATATACCGGCGCATATGCCGTTTTTTCCACATATCTCAGCTGCTTTGCAATCTGCGGGTCTTCAAGTTCGAGGTCGGAGAGCGGATCGTCGGGGTTGGGCAGGGTGCTGCGCATAAGAGCGCGGTAGTTCTTGAAGCGCTTCGATATCCGCCTGCTCTGCTTTGACTTTGCAAACAGAATGTAGAGCGGAGCGCCTATCACCGGCACCGCCATCACGAGTATCACCCACGGCAGCTTGAAGGAGGGGTTCATATTCTGGTTGGAGATGTCTATTACTATGAGGACCGAAACGGCGAGGGTTATGAAGTAATACACTGAAAATCTTGCAGCGAGGACTCCTATGAAAACGAACAGAATGATGACCTGAATGAGCATCAGCAGCACGGTGATGAACATTCTACTCTGCAAAAACTTCAGCGCTTTTTTCATACAAAATGATCCTTTCATGTTTTTCTCTCAATTATATTATACAGCACTTGTCAAGAGATTGAAAGCATATTGTGTCCGGTCAGAACACAAAAAATAAAAGTTTTCGGTCGAGCCTTAAAAGTTTTCGGTCGAGCCTTTTACAAAAGGCTTGCGAGAGTCCAGAGGCGAGAAGCCTCTGGTCGCAGCCCGCAGGCTGCGAAAACTTATTACCAAAGAAAAATCAGGAGGGTAGCCCGAATCCGTCCGGTGGACGGTTCGGGCGCAGGGGACCCTATTAAGGGGTCCCCTGTTTGCCGAGCAAAGCGAGGCAAACAAAAACCGCTCTTTCGTCTTTAACGCTTACAAAAAGTTACAAGTTGGTTACAACTAAGTTACGATTTGGGTTTTTATGTTGACAATCGGGACTTTCGGGGATAAAATATATTGGAGATATTCTGAAACGAAGAGTTTGTGCACTCATCTGAAAGGAAGACTGTTTTAATGAGCGAACACACCACGCTTTGTATGGGATGCATGGAGCTGCTTGAAGAAGCGGGGATATGCCCTTACTGCGGATATGACGACAATTCTCCCTCGCAGCCGAGCTACCTTATGCCCAAAACCGTGCTCGACGGCAGGTATATCGTGGGCAGGCTTTTATCTGCCAACGGGGAATCGGCGCTGTATATAGGATACGACAAGACCACCGACCAGAAGGTGACGGTAAGGGAATATATGCCCGACGCTCTCTGCTCCCGCACCCGCGAAGCCCCCGATATAAAGGTGAATCAGGGCGCCGTGGTGCAGTATAAGAATTATATGTCGGAATTTATAGAGCTTAACCGCAACCTTATGAGGCTCAGAAGCGCGACCTCTCATATCTTGGCGCCGCTCGATATGTTCTCGCAGAACAACACCGCCTACGTGATAATGCAGTATGCCGACGCTATAACCCTTCGGCAGTATCTTGCCGACAATGCCGGCGAACTCACCTGGGATCAGGTGAGAAAGCTCTTCCCTCCCCTTTTGACCACCCTCAGCTGCATACATAATGCAGGTATTCTTCACAGGGGCATAAGCCTTGAAAACATTCTCGTCACCGAGCGCGGAGAGCTCTTGCTCACCGGCTTCTCGATACCCGAGATAAGAACCGTCAACACCGACCTCGCGCCCGAACTTTACACCGGCTGCTCCGCACCCGAGCAGTATGCTTCGAGCGAGTGGATAGGCACCTGGACCGACGTTTACGCCGTCGCGGCAGTGATGTACCGCCTCCTCACGGGCTGCATGCCTACAGAGCCGATGGCGCGCGTCGGGAGCGACGACCTTTTGGAACCCGCAAAGATAAATCCCAACGTGCCCGCTAATGTCTCGAAGGTCATAATGCAGGCTATGCGGCTTAAGTGCGACACGAGGATACAAACGGTTACGGAGTTCGTCACAAAGCTCTTTGAACAGCCGAGCTATATGCAGAAGCTCCCCAACGGCTCCACCCAGACGATACCCATACAGGTGCCGAGGCAGCAGAGCAGAGAAGCCCGCCGCAGAAAGAAAAAGCGCACGGCCGTCATAGCAAACGTGTTTATGGCGCTCCTCGGAATTGCCCTTGTGGCGGTGCTCGTGGCGGGATTCGTGCTTTTGGCAAGGATGCTCTTGCCCGACAGCTCGGGACCTGACAGGTCTGACGTTTCGCAGTCTTCAAATACGGTGGTCCAGCCCGTCCCTACAACCGCTTCGGAGCCCGTGACCGAGCCCCCGATAACCGAGCCGCCGGTATCTTCGCAGACCGCCGTCACCACCCGTCAGGGGAATATGTTCGTGATGCCCAACTTCGTGGGACAGAAATATGAATCGGTGAGCGCGAGCGAGACCTGGAAAGAGCGCCTTGTGTTCGAAGTCACCTACGATTACTCCGAAGAATATGACGACGGGCTCATCTGCGAGCAGGATATCGAGGAGGGCACCACGCTTTATCCCGTCCAGACCGTGAAGATAACGGTCAGCAAGGGGCTCTCGACCGTCGATATCCCCGACTTCTACGACGAAAACGGCTTCAGAATGACCGCAGAGCAGTATGCCGCCATTCTCGACGGGCTCAACATCAAATATGAATACCGCAAGGTGGAGACTCCTTATGAGGCCACGGGTTATGTTATGGGCGTCTTCTGCCCCGAGACCGGCGGAGAAGTCGGCGGAAAAATAAACGTAGCCGAAGGAAATACACTTTATGTAGACGTTTCGGAGTTTACGCCGAGCGTGGGGCCCGTGGGATAAGCCGAAGGCTCGCGAAAATACGTAATTATACACAGATATTTCAAAAAAGACGTGTCGATTTTCGGCACGTCTTTATCGCAGTTTATTCTTGACTTTGTAAATTTACTGTGATATCCTAAGTGTATCCGCGAAGGATTATCCCGCGCATATACGGTGATCCTGTCTGCAATAATAAAGTTTTGGAGGCATTACTTTTATGGCAATGACAATAGGTATTCTTACCAGCGGCGGCGACGCTCCGGGTATGAACGCTGCAATACGCGCAGCTACCAGAGCGGCAATAGCCAAAGGTCATAAAGTGATAGGTGTCCGCAGAGGGTATCAGGGCCTTATCGAGGGCGATATGTATGAACTTACCGCGCGCGACGTTTCGGATATTTTGCATCGCGGCGGAACTATGCTCTGCACCGCCCGCAGCAAGGAATTTACCACACAGGCAGGGCTTGAAAAGGCGATGCAGAACTGCAAGAGCGCAGGCATCGAGGCCCTTATAGTCATCGGAGGCGACGGAACATACCGTGGTGCGCTCGATTTTTCCCGGCTCGGCATGCCCTGCGTGGGTATCCCCGGGACTATTGACAACGATATCGTATGCACCGAATACACCATAGGCTTCGATACGGCGCAGAACACCGCTCTTGAGATGCTCGACAAGCTGAAAGACACCGAGATGTCTCACAACCGCTGCTCGGTCGTTGAGGTAATGGGCCGCAACGCGGGACATATAGGCGTAAACGTAGCCGCGGCGACGGGCGCCATAGATTGCCTTACCGTAGAAGTCCCCTATGATCTTGACGATATCTGCCATAAGATAATCGAGCAGAAGAACGCAGGAAAGACTCACTTCGAGCTTATTGTCTGCGAAGGCGTTGTCCACGACGACTTTACTTCCGACCATATCGCGAAGTATATCGAGCAGAAGACAGGAGTCACCTCCCGCGCGACCGTTCTCGGACATGTTCAGCGCGGCGGCGCTCCGACATGCTTTGACCGAGTAATGGCTCTTAAAATGGGCTACTACGCAGTAGAGCTCCTTGTGAACGGTCAGAGAAACAGGATAGTCGCCGTTAAGAACAACAAGATCGTAGACTACGATATTGAGGACGCCCTCAATATGCAGAAGGGCTACGACGAGAAGCTCCATTCGGTGCTGCGCGTGCTCTCCATCTGAGCCGCACGGTTATATACACACAAACATTTAAGAGTAGAGATACGAGCGTGAAATAGTGTCGGGCAGACGGGGAGTTGCTGCCCGAACAAAACGCCGCAAAAGCGGCTGCGGTTCGTATTTCGCATCCCGCTTAACGTGCATTTATAAGCCTTTTATCGGCATCCGGCATATTAAGCAGGTAAAGCCATGTTTAATTTTAAGGAGGAATTGCCGATGAAGGGCTTTTTCAATCTGTTCAGGCGCTCGGCTCTCGAGCTCAAAAATATCCGCTGCCTTGCGTTCACCGCAGTGCTGATAGCTTTAGACCTCGCCATAAAACTCACGACGACGGTCACCACGAGCGACACGCTGCATATTTCCTTTGCTTTTGTGGCGCTCGCGTCGATCTCGATGCTCTACGGACCCACGGTGGGCTTTGCAGCAGGCGTCATCACCGACCTGCTCGGCTTTCTCATAAAGCCCTCCGGCGCGTTCGATATCCGCTTCACCCTTATAGAGGGTCTCGGGGCGCTGATCTACGGAATCTTCCTCTATAACGCCCGCAACGACCGCTGGCTGGTTCCGCGCGTTATCGCCGCAAAAACGACGGTTGTGATAGTCTGCAACCTCTGGCTCACCACCTGGGCGGTGGCTTCGCTCGCCGGCAAGGGCTTTTTGGCGATGTTCCCCGCAAGGGCGATAAAGAACATCATTCAGCTTCCCATAGACATAGTGCTCCTTGCGCTCATACTGCCGATAGTATTAAAGGTGTGGCAGCTCATTCCCGGCAACAAGCGCGTGATAGACGAAAAGCTGCTTTTCTGCGACCAGAGCGTGGGCAAAGCTATGATAGCGCTCACGGTGCTCGTTATGATAATCGTTTTCAGCCTCGGATTCGGCGCGCAGAACCTCAGCGATAAGATCTCGGAGCTCAAGAGCACGGTGAAGTCGCAGGGCGAGCAGATAGAGAAGATGGACGGCGAAATAGCCGAGCTCTATTCTCGTCTCGGAATCGAGAGAGCGGAGACGGAGACTGCGGAGGATTGACCGTTAATCGGGCAGGCTCCGAAAGCGTGACTTTAAGCAAGCTCTAAGAGTAAGCAAAGCAAAAGCCATATCCTTTATTGGGATATGGCTTTATTGTATCCTGACGGTTTGCCGCACCAAAATATTTCGGCGCCGTTAAAGATGCTTTCTATCTTCTCACCTTATAATTCAGCGCTCTGAGCGAGTTCAGTATCGCGAGCACCGTAACGCCGACGTCGGCGAATACCGCCGCCCACATTCCCGCGTATCCGCAGAGTTCGAGCCCGATTATCACGAGCTTTGTGATAAACGCAAATGCCACACACTGATAAACTATCTTCATCGTTCTGCGCGATATCTTCACGGCGAGAGGAAGCCTTGAGAGCCTGTCGTCGAGTATGACGACGTCTGCGGTCTCTATCGCGGCGTCGGAGCCGAGGCCGCCCATCGCCACGCCTATATCCGCCTGCGCAAGGACCGGCGCGTCGTTGATCCCGTCGCCGACAAACGCGGTCTTTCCGTCTGTCTCCGATATTATCCTTTCGAGCTCGCGGCATTTATCCTCCGGAGTGAGATCAGCCCTCACGTCGCTTATCTCGGCCTGCTCGGCTATCTTTTCGGCGGCCGCGCGGCTGTCTCCCGAAAGAACGGTAACGCTTCCTACGCCGAGCTTTTTAAGCTCTGCGACTGCGTCGCGGCTGTCGGGCTTGAGCTCGTCGGCAAGGGTTATGCTGCCTATCTTTTCGCCGTTTCTGAGAACGCTTACGCTGCCGTTCTCCCCCTTCTCGACCGAGATCTCATCGCCGCCGACACTCGCGGTGATTCCTTTTCCGGCCTTTTCGCTGCTTTGTGAAATAAGCGAGCCATCGATTTTTTCGCCGTAGGCCTTTACTATCGCCTTGGCGATGGGGTGGGTCGAGCGGCTCTCGGCATAGGCCGCGAGCTTCAGCACCTCTTCGCCGCCCTCAGTCGCAACGACGCTTAAATCGCCCTTGGTGAGGGTGCCGGTCTTGTCGAGCGCGACCGCTTTGAGCTTCGAGAGCGTTTCAATGGACGACGTTCCCTTTATGAGTATGCCGTTGCGCGAGGCGCAGCCTATTCCCGCAAAGAAGCTCAGCGGCACCGAGATTACGAACGCGCACGGGCAGGACACCACCAAAAGCGTGAGTCCGCGGTAAAACCATGAAGTGAACGTTTCCGCGTAGCCGGTAAATATCGGGCAGACGAACGCTATAACGAGCGCGAGCGCGACCACCGCGACGGTATATTTTTTTGCAAAGCGGGTGATGAAGCGCTCGGTCTTTGCTTTTTTCTCATGCGCGTTCTCGACGAGTTCGAGTATCCTCGCCGCGCCGGACTCTCCGTATGGCTTCGTGACCTTTATCTCTATCGTTCCCGAGGTGTTTATCCCGCCGCCGTACACCGTATCGCCGACCCCGCAGAGCACCGGCATAGATTCGCCGGTAAGCGCGGAATTGTCTATCGCTGTCTCTCCGCTCACGATAACTCCGTCGGCGGCTATCCTCTCTCCGGCTACCGCCACGGCGATGTCCCCGGGGGCGACTTCCTCGACCGGCACCGAAACAAGCTCGCCGCCGCGCTTAACGGTCACACTGCCGGGCCGAAGCGCCAAAAGCGCAGTGACCGAGCGGCGCGAACGCTCGCAGGCAATATCCTCCAAAAGCTCGCCCACGGAGTAAAAGAGCATTACCGCCGCAGCCTCGGTGTATTCGCCTATCGCAAAGGCGCCGACGGTTGCTATCGTCATCAGAAATTCCTCGTCGATGGAAAACTCGGTGAAAAGCTCTTTGAGCGCGCCGATTATCACCTCTGCCCCGACTGTTAAATACGCCGCTATCAGCACAACGAGCTTAACCACCGGCAGCGGCACGAAGAACGACGCCGCAAACAGCGCCCCTGCGGCGATTATCTTTATTATCTGAACCTTCACCGAGCCTTCTTCCTGCTCTTCGTGAAGCTTTTCCTCGCAGCAGCGGCAGCCCTCTTCACATTCTTTCGCGCGGCCGCTTATCCCGCATATTTTTTCTTCCGACATTTCCACTTTGATCCCCTCCCTGTCATTCCGAAATATGCTCAAGACCCGTTGCGAGCATCGTGGAAACATGCCCGTCGGCTATCGAGTAATAGAGCGACTTCCCCTCGCGGCGATACTTCACGAGCCCCGCCTGCTTGAGCGTCCGCAGCTGATGCGAAACGGCGGACTGGCTCACGCCCACGAGCTCCTGTATGTCGCAGACGCACATCTCGCCGCCCAAAAGGCAGAAAAGTATCCTCACGCGGGTCATATCCGAAAGAGCCTTGAAAAGCTCGCTGACAAAATAGGCTTCCTCCTCGGTTATCATCTTGTCGGCAAGGCGCTTTACAAGCTCGATGTTTTTTCCGCCGCACTCAACGTGGTGCGGACACTCAGAACACATAAGCTCTTTTTCGTCGGTCATATTATCTCCTCCTTGAAGCAAACATATGAATAACTGTTCATATATTATTATATTCATTTCAACTTAAATGTCAACAGGCAATTTATAACATTTTATTGATATATAGTCATACGCTTACGGCATAAAAATTCCCCTCTAATGAGGGGAATCTTTAAAATCACAGTTCAGATCTCGCCGTCAAGGAGCTTTCCGCTGTAGGCGTCCACGTTTATGCTGTAGGCTTGCTCGCCGTCGCTGAAGCTTACGCTGTAATAGCCGTAACCGTAATTGTCGTTATAAACTACCTCGCGGTCCTTAAAGTCTTCGGGGCTCACGCCTGCGGCCTCAAGGGCGATCTTGAGAGCGTCGTGCTCGCTCAGGCGCTCCGCGTCGGAGTAAAACGCTCCGGCTATGGCGCCCTCCCAGCCCTCTATCGGCTCAACTGAACAGCCGCGGACTTCTCCCGCTCTTGATATGAGATAATCCGCGCCGTATCCGCCGACCTTGAAGCTCACGCGGTAACTCCTCACGCCGTTTTCGTTCCTCTGGCCGGATATCATGTCGTAGATCTCGCCGCCCATAATAAGCAGGGCCAGATCGTCGCGGGCAGGGGCGCTGTCGATATGCTCGGCAAAGTCGTTGAGCGCAAGACTTTGGGCTCCGTGAGTGCCGATATCCACGTTAGAGGTGTAAAATTCGCCGTCAGAGGCTATCTGGCACCTGTATTCCACGCCGTTATAATTGAAGCTGACGTAATAGTGCCTGTATGCCGGCTCTTTTTCCGCGTCGTATCCAACTTTGAGGCCCTCGACCTCGCTCTTATTTATGCCGAAGTATCCGAGAGCCGAGGCAGCGGCATCTTCCTCTGCGGTCTCGGGGTCGAGCGGGGTATAGTCCTCCTCGGGGAGTTCGCGCGTGTCAAAAGAGAGGACTTCGCCGCTCAAAGCGTCCACCGAGCAGCTGAGCTCGAGACCCTCGCGGCTGAAGACAAAATCATATTCGCCGCCGTCGAGCTCGGAAGTGTAATTGAGCCAGCTGCGGTTGAGACCGCTCTTGTCCCAGCCGGCCTGAGAAGACGATGCATAAGCGTCGAACGCGCTGCCGAAGACGCTCTCATATCCGAGCGGTTCGGGAGCCTTGGCGGCAAACTCCTCGGGCGCAAGCGTCGGGACGCTCTTATCCGTCAGGTCCGCCGCGCCGCAGGAAGATAAAATCACTGCCAGCGCAAGGGCCGCTATCGCGCAGGTCTTTCTCATAATAACACTCCTTTTTTAAAAACGGGAATTATCAGTCGCGCTCCTTGTCGGACTTGAGTATCTCGCCGGTTACGGCGTCGATCTCATAGTCGTATTCGTAACCGTTCGCGTCAAAGCTTACGTCATAGACGACCTTTGTGTGCTCGCTGTCGAGCTCGACCTCAAGCTTTGTAACTCCGTCGGCGGTGAGACCGGCGTGGTCAAGAGCTATCTCCTTGGCGCGGTCGTAGCCGATATATCCGTTGGCGTCGGCCTGCGAGGGGCTGATGTTGGTGCTGTCCCTCTCCTTTTCGTTCTTTACGACGGCGCCGGTAGTGGCGTTGATCTCGTAGTCGTAATCGTAGCCGTCGGTCTCAAAGCTTATGTCGTATACCATTATGCCGTCTTCGCGCTCGAGCTTGCATTTAAGCTCCCACACGTCCGATTCTTTCAGGCCCGCGTGGTCGAAAGCGGCTTTCTTGGCGGCTTCCTCGCCGATATAGTCGGTGCTCTGCGCGGTGGTCGCAGCAGTGGTCTTTGCGGGCTGCGAAGACTTGTTGTTTCTGTCGCGCTCCTTGTCGGCGCGGACTATCTCGCCGGTGACGGCATTTATGTCGTAATCGTAGTCGTAGCCTTCGGTCTCGAAGCTCACGTCGTAAACCTGAACTCCGCGCTCAACGTCGCGCTCGGCTTCGAGGTCCCAGACCTCGGATTCGCTAAGCCCCGCGTGCTCTAAAGCTATGCGCTTGGCCTCGTCGGCACTGATAAGCGACGCCGATATAACGGTGCCGTCGGGAGCGGTCTCGGCTGCGGCGGTAGTGACCTGCTCGAGCGCTTCAACGGGGGTCTCGGGCGCCGCCGTTGTTGCCGGAGGAGCTGCGGTTACAGCTTCGCTCGGCTGAGTGGTTTCCGGAGCAGAGTCGAAGTTTTCGGGCGGAAGGCTGTCGAGCTCTCGGTGGTTTCTTACTATTTCTCCCGACACCGCGTCGATGTCGTATTCGTATTCGTATCCTTCAAAATCAAAGCTCACCTCATACACGGTATCGGTAAGCCCGCGGTCGAGCTCAACGTCGAGGTCTTTTACAGAATCCTCCGATGTGACTCCCGCGTTTTCAAAGGCGATGGTCTTGGCGCTGTCAACGCCGATATAGTCGGTATTTGCCGGATTTTCGGCACAGGCTGACAACATTGTGAGCGAAAGGACGAGTGCTGATACCAATGAGAATAACTTTTTCATGTTGTACCTCCGAAAATATAATTTGGTACAATCTATTATATCCGTTATTCACAAAAAGTCAATATTCTATTTCTTAAATTCAAGGCGGCCTATCCCATAAACTCGCCCGTGACGGCGTCTACGCGGCACTCAAAACTCTCTCCGTCCAAGGTGGTCACCGTCATCTTATATACCCCGTCTTCGAGCTCTATCTCAAAGCCTGCGAGGTCGTTCATCGTCACGCCGGACTCCTCAAAGGCCGTCATCTGCGCCTCGGCCTCGCTTATCATTCCGTCGGGAGCCTCCGCCGAAGGTATCGCTATCGCGGTCTCGCTTTCGGGGGTGTGCAGGGTGCCGGCTTCTCCGACGCTGCTCTCGATCACCTCACCCGTGCGGGCGTCTATTATGAGTTTTAGGAATTTACTGACGCTTTCTCCGTACACGGTCTCCTCGTATCTGTCGCGCGGACAGAGATCGTCAGCCTTGACTACGCCGACGGAATATACGTTGAAATCGGCCCCATCGCCGAATTCCGCGGCGGCCGCCTCTTTGGCCATAAGATAAGCGTGATAAATGCCGATATATTCGTCGGAGGCGGTGTGAAGGTGCCTCTCTCCCTCAAAATCGGGATCTTCCGAGGCGTAGGCCTCAAGCACCTCGCCGCTCACGGAATCTATCCTTGCCTCGTAAACGTATCCGCCGTGCGTGATGTATATGAGGTGGTGCATGGTGTCGCCGCTGTATTTGTCCTGCGTGCCGAGAAAGCTTGTGAACCTCTCGGTGCACATCGGATAGCTGTCGGTCCCTGCGGCGTCGAGCCCGAAGTATTCTTCCGTTATCATAAAGGCCTGCTCGAAGTCGATATCCCCTGTTTCCGCCTTTGAATCGCGGTCGGTGCCCTCTTTCAGGCGGATATATCCCGAGCCGAACTTTACCGCGGAGGTGTCCGCAGTCTCTTTAAGGTGCTCTTTCCAGTCGGGGTCGGGCTCTTTTTCGCAGCTCAATACCACGCCGGTTTTGGCATCTACGTCGGCATAATAGATGTTCCCCGCCGCCTTGAAGCTCACGTTATACACCGGTCTCAGCCCGAAATTTCCGAATTCTACGGTCTTTTCGGTGGAGGCGGCGTCGTATGAAAGGCCCCCGAGTATCG
Organism: uncultured Clostridia bacterium; assembly: GCA_947631535.1. Lineage (GTDB taxonomy): Bacteria > Bacillota > Clostridia > Oscillospirales > Ruminococcaceae > Faeciplasma. Next base: position 17,369 of record CANRLU010000019.1, read on the forward strand.
CAGCGGAAAGATCGCTGCTCTCTTCCTCGGTATCGGCGTTTCTCACGGCATAGTTCATAACGCACACGACGGCTTCGTCCCCGCTCATAAGCCCCGTGAAGTTTATTGCCGTAGCCGTAACGGTGAGGACCGCAGCAAGCGCTGCCGCCGCTGCCGCTGTCTTCAGTGCGCCGCGTATCCTGCTTTTTGGCCTTGCGGCCGTCTCGGGAGCATACTGCCCGCAACATTCCGCCGCCGCGCTTTCAAAGACATCCGGCACCGGTCCCGAAAACGCTTTATTTATCATCTTTTCTGTTCTGTTCATATTTCCTCCGTTCCGGAGCGTCCGAAAGGGCGTTCCTAAGCTTTGCCAATGCCCGCTGATACCGCGACAGCACCGTGGAAAGCGGCCGCCCCGTGACGGCGGCGATCTCTCTGTGCCTGAGACCCGACACGGCGTGCATCATGACTATCTCGCGCTCGTCGTCCCGAAGGACTTCGAGCAGCGCACGTATGACCACCCTGTCTTCGTCGGTAAGACCTGCGCAGGCCGCGAGCTCGGCAATATCCTCCTGCTCCTCTTTCAGGCGGCGCCTTTGCATCTGCTTAAGGCAAAGCCTCCGCGTAACCGTCATTATCCAGGCCATAGGCTTGCCCTCGCTTTTATATCCCGGGGCGGAGCGCCATATCTCGATTATGGCGTCGTGGATTATATCCTCCGCCTCCTCGCGGTTTTTGAGGACCGACAGCGCGTAATAATAGACGGGTGGGCTTACGGCTTCGTAGAGCTGCCCGAGAGCGGTCTTGTCTCCGGCTGCAAGACGCAGAAGCAGCCCGTCGATGTTGTCGGGGCAGGTCTTTTCAGCCGTTTGCATAGTCATTCTCCTTTTGCGGTACATTTTTGCTTACAAACCTCGAGGTTACATATAAGTAATGCTTCGGCGGACGCGTTTTATCGCATGCGAAGGAAAAATTTTTAAACCCCGCTCGTCGGAACAGGCGAACGGGGTTTGCGGTGAACGTATCGCAGAGAAAAATTACTTCTTTTCGCGCTCTCTGCAAAGATAATAGTCGAGCTTCTTTTTTACGTTTTCGGGTATCTCTCTGCCGACGGGACATTTTGCGGCGTTCGCCATTCTGTCGGCAAAAGCGCAGATAAAGTCGATGTCCTTGGCGGTCTGAGGGGCGCTCATAACCTTTGCGGTGTCGTAGGAATTGTGAATAGTCGCGGTGTTGTGGGGAGCAAGGCGGGCAAAGCTCACGGCAGGCACTCCCTTATCGGCAAAGGGAGTGGAGTCGCTCGAATAAACGTCCTGGTTAACCGCTATCCCGAAGCCGAGTTCCTGAGCAAAATACTGGATATAATGAACGAGCTTGTCCTCGGAGGTGCAGCAGGCGATGAATCTTCCCATTATCGAGCCTATCATATCGAGGTTTATATTGAGCACGAGCTTTTTCAGCTCCTCCTCCGAGAGCGAGGCGGCGTAGGCCTTCGAGCCCAGAAGTCCGCGCTCCTCCGAGCCGCACCAGATAAACCTGAGGCTGTGGCGGTGAGGGTGCTTGGTGAAATACTCCGCTATCCCGAGGAGCCCTATGCTGCCCGACATATTGTCGTAGGCTCCCTGCGAAAGGAAGGTGGAGTCGTAATGCGCAGTGAAGACTACCGTCTCGGGAATATCTCCCGGCATATCGAGGACAACGTCGCGGCTCTCGCCCTCGTATTCCTCCTGCTCTATTGATATCTTAGCCCTGCCCGCGCCCGACTGAATGAGCGCTATGGCGTCCTTGGCGTTTATGTTCACGCCCAAAATTTTGTTGCCCTCGCTGACATAGCTTCTGAGCTCGCGGCGGTCGATGTCGCGATCGGAATAATTCGCGTCGCCGTCGTAGGTGACAAATCCCACGGCACCGTTTTCGAGCAGGTCGTGATACATCCAGTAGCCGAGGTAGCCGTCGATCATAACTATCTTTCCGCGGCACTGCGAAAGCGAGTGCGGGTCGGTGTTGCGAAGATAGTAAAGCTCGGCCTCGGCTTCTCCCGAGCCGCAGCAGAGGTACCCCCTGCAGGCGATATTCTTGCCGTCAACGGTGAATGAAGCGCTTTTTACGTCGGCCATATCGACTTTAAAAGGCCATATTTTCGCCTCAAGGCCCATTTCTGCGCACTTTGAAACGAGATACTCCGCGCATTTAAGCTCCTCGGCACTGCCGCCGGTGCGGGAATAGGCGGTATCCTTAAGTATCTGCCTGATTTTTTTGACTGTCATAAAAATCCTCCTATATAATATAGCTATTCAAGGCTGCCCGAAAAGACCGCCTTGGCGTATTCTCTCAGTCCCTCTTCCTCGGAAGAGTTATATTCAAAGCCGAACCGCTCCGCGACAAGCCGAGCGAGCTCAGAAAACAGCGACATCATTTCATACATCGCGGGTTTTATCGAATCGGCGGTGAAATATGTCCGCTCATAGCGCCGGTAGATATTCTCCGGCAAAAGCCGTTTAAAATACTTTCCGGCTTTACCGACAGAAACGTCGAATCCACGCGTTGCCCCGATATACCAGCCCACCATTAGGTTGAGCATATCCCTGACACATCCGTTGAGCATATCGGCGGAATATGGCAGTTCGTCACGCGCGATTCCCTTGACCGCGTTGTTCAGGCACCACCAGAACTCGTTGCAGCAGTCGGAAAAGAGCTTCTGATCCGGCGTGGAGATGTTCCAATAGCCCTTTTTTGGCGCGACTTCAGAGAGCAGTCCGCATTTGTCAATAAGAACCACAGCAGGCTCGCCGCTGTTTTCATACTTTCGAGAGGTAACGGTCAGGTCGAGCCTGTTTCCGTCTTCAAAGATCGCGAGATAGACAAAATCGCCGTTTCCGTCCGGCGGGACAAGGCGCATTGTCTCGGGGGTCTGAATAAGGATTACCCGCCCGAACTTTTCTTCGAGCCATTTTCGGTTGTTCCAAAACGGCGCGGTGTCGCTCACAAAATAGACGATGTCGAAATCCTGATAGATGTCGGCAGGGGCATCGGGGTTTGCGCGGGAGCCGTTCAGCATCACCGCAAGGATTCGTTCGTCCTCCTCGGCGACCCGTTTTATCAGCCCGAACATTTCGTCGGGAGTACGCATTTTTGTCATTTTTTGCCTCACTATTCGTTTGCCCAGAATTTCCGGTCGAGAGTGCGGTATCTCACCGCCTGCGAGATGTGAACCCTGTCTATCTTATCGCTGCCGTCGATGTCGGCGACCGTCCGCGCGACCTTTAGTATCTTGTCGTAAGCCCTTGCCGAGAGCCCGAGGCGGTCGAAGACGTCTTTCAGCAAAGAATTTGCGGAGTCGGTGAGGACGCAGACGTCGCGCAGGATATCCGGAGTAATGCGGGCGTTGCAGGTTATGTCGGTCCCCGCAAAGCGCTTGTTCTGTATCTCGCGGGCGCGTTGGACGCGGCTTCTTATCGCGGCGCTCGGCTCCTCCTTTTCGGCGGCAGCAAGATTTTCATATTCCACCGGCGCGACCTCTATATGCAGGTCGAAGCGGTCGAGCAGCGGACCGGATATCTTTGAAAGATACTGCGAGACCTGCTTGTGGGTGCAGATGCACTTTTTGGTCGGGTGGCCGTAATATCCGCAGGGGCAGGGGTTCATAGCCGCCACGAGCATAACGCTGCAGGGGTATGTAACGGTTCCGGAAGCGCGGCTTATCGAGACCTTGCGGTCTTCTATCGGCTGCCGCAGGGTCTCAAGGGTCATTCGCGGGAATTCGGCAAGCTCGTCCAAAAAGAGCAGTCCGTTGTGGGCAAGGGATATCTCGCCCGGCCTCGGCACCCCTCCGCCGCCCGTCAGACCCGCAGTGGAAACGGTGTGATGCGGAGAGCGAAAAGGCCTCGCCGTAACGAGCGGGTGCTCCTTGTCGATCAAACCCGCTATCGAGTAAACGTTGGTGGTCTCTATAGACTCCTCGAAAGTCATTTCCGGCAGGATAGAGGGCAGCCTTTTTGCGAGCATGCTCTTGCCCGACCCGGGAGGGCCTATCATCAGAACGTTATGACCCCCGCATGCGGCGACCTCGAGGGCCTTTTTCGCAAAAGCCTGTCCCCTTACGTCGCAGAAGTCGAGGTGGTCGTCGTAGGCGCCGTATTCGGGGATATACCGAGGGGTGAGAGCTATATCGGCGGCGCCGTTGAGAAATTCCCAGATCTCGCGAAGGCTCGAAACGCCGTAAACCTCGGCGCCGTCTACCACGGAAGCCTCAAAAGCGTTTTCCTTAGGGACGAACACTCTGCTTATGCCGTTTTTCAGCGCGGAGATCGTCATAGGGAGAACTCCGTTCACTCCCCTCACCTCTCCGCCGAGTGAGAGCTCGCCGATAAACACGGAGCCGTCTATATCCTGCGGGACTTCTCCCATAGCGTCGAGAACCGCTACCGCTACGGCAAGGTCGTGGACCGAGCCCGCCTTTTTTACGTCGGCGGGGGCGAGGTTCACAACGATAGACGCGCTCGGAAATTTTATCCCAGATGAACGGAACGCCGATTTTATCCTCTCGCGGGATTCCCTGACCGCAAGGTCTGCCATTCCCACTATGTCGAACCGCTCTATGCCGCGGCTCAGCTCTATTTCAACGTCCACGGGATATGCGTTCATTCCCGTAAGACCCACGCTTTTTACTCTGCAAAACATTAAAGCGCACCCCCTGTTCAAAGCTTTCGGCCGCAGCGGCGGCAGAATGAATACCCGCTTTCGGCCTTTGCCCCGCAATATGGGCAGTAGCCGCCGTCGGACTGCTCGGGCCCCGCACTTTCGTCGGAAATTTTGTTCAGCGGGTCGGGCTCTTCGCCGCTGTCGGTTATATCGAACTCGGAAAAGCGGTTTTTAGAGGAGGCGTTGTGAAAGCTGTAGATCGCCTGCGCGACGGCTATCGCGATAAATACGAGCCCGAAAAGCGCGAAGGCTCCGGCTCCGATATAGAAGGCGAAGACCATCCACCCCACTCCGAAGAGCGCCATTATAACCGACATAACGCCCTCCATAAACGAAGGCCCTCTGCCGCGCTTTACGCTTTTCACATTTATCCCTCCCTTAAAGCTTTGCCCTCATAACAAGAAATTTTCGGTTCCATTCGGCGCGCTTTACTTCCTCAAAGCCGCAGCGCCGATAGATCTTGAGCGCTGGAGCGTTATCCTCGTGAACTTGGATAACGACCTCGTCGCGCAGGTGCTCGCTGCGGAATTTTTGCATTATCGCCTCTACTGCCGCCTGCCCGCAGCCTTGGCGCTGATAGTTGTCGGCAATAAAAATGCCGGTGAACGCATAGGGCTTGCCCTCGGCGGGGCGGTCACAGAGTATCACGAGCCCGACGGCGGTATCATCGGAATAGATGCCGTAGGCGGTACTGTCGTCGCGGTAAATATATGCCTCGGCAAGGACGTATTCCGGCCCGCCGACGTATAAAATACTGTCCCTTTGCAGGCTGACTATCTCGCAGAAATTCCCGAGATCTACCTCTTTGAGAGTGACCATTTTACACCTCCGGCGCGTTTTTCTTTATTCTACCACATTAACGCGGCGGGGTCAAGACGCAAAATCGGACGGCAAAGCTCCCGCCTCCCGGGGCGAAGCCCGCCCGCCCTTCGGGCGGGCTCGCGCCGCTTAAGCGGCGCGGCCTCCGTCGGCGCAGCCGACGGAGGGGGCTTCGCCCCTCACAGCGCGCAATTTTTCGCTTTTACCTATTGAATTTCACGGAAGAATGTTATATAATTGTATCAGCGTATATCCATCTACCGAAAGGAGCAAAAAATATGAAAGAAATGGAACTTTATAAGCTTTGGCTCGAAAACGCCACCGAAGACCCGGATCTTATTGCCGAGCTGAAGTCTATCGAGGGCAAAGAAGAGGAGATAAAAGACCGCTTTTACCGCGATATGGAATTCGGCACGGCGGGCCTTCGCGGGGTGATAGGCGCGGGCACTTTCCGACTCAACATCTACACTATCCGTCAGGCCACGCAGGGGCTTTCCGACTACGTAAACGGCGCTTTTGAGAACGCCTCCGTGGCGATAGCTTACGACTCGCGCATAAAGTCCGATGTCTTCGCCAAGGAAGCCGCGCGCGTCCTTGCAGGCAACGGCATAAAGGCCTATCTTTATTCCGAGCTTATGCCCACCCCGATGCTCTCGTGGGCGGTAAGGCACCTCGGCTGCAAGGCGGGAATCGTCGTGACCGCCTCTCATAACCCCTCAAAATACAACGGCTATAAGGCCTACGGCGCCGACGGCTGCCAGATGACCACCGAGTCGGCAGACATAGTTTACGCCGCCATTCAGAAGACCCCTATGTTCGGCGGAGCAAAACTTGCCGACTTCGACGAGGCACTCAGGAGCGGAATGATAGAGTATATCGGTCAGGACGTGATCGACGCCTACCTCGACGAGGTCCAGAAGCAGCAGGTCCACCCAGAGGTAACGCCCGTCAGCGGCCTGAAAGTCGTCTACACTCCTCTCAACGGCACCGGCAACAAGCCCGTCCGCGAGATACTCCGCAGGGTCGGCATCAGCGACGTGACCGTCGTTCCCGAGCAGGAATACCCCGACGGCAACTTCCCGACCTGCCCCTTCCCGAACCCCGAGATAAAAGAAGCCCTTGCAAAGGGCCTTGAGCTCTGCAAGACCGTTAAGCCCGACCTCCTTCTTGCCACCGACCCCGACTGCGACCGCGTCGGCATAGCCGTCCCCGATCCCGACGGAAATTACGTCCTGTTCAGCGGCAACGAAGTGGGCGCGCTGCTCTTAGAATACATCTGCAAGGAGCGCATCGCCCTCGGCACTATGCCCGAGCGTCCGGTTGCTATAAAGTCGATAGTCACGACAGAGATAGCCTCGGCAATAGCCCGCGAATACGGTGTTGAGCTCAGAAACGTCCTTACCGGATTCAAGTTCATCGGCGAGCAGATAGGATATCTCGAAGCCGCCGGTGAGGCCGACCGCTACATATTAGGCTTTGAAGAGAGCTACGGCTACCTCGCCGGCTCTTATGTGAGAGACAAGGACGCCGTCGTGGGCTCGATGATGATATGCGATATGGCCGCGTTCTACCGCTCAAAGGGCATTTCGCTCCTCGAAGCGCGCGAAGCTCTCTATAAAAAATACGGCAATTACTGCCACAGCATCGGCAACTTCGTCTGCGAGGGTGCAGCGGGAATGGCCGAAATGGCGGAGATCATGCGTAAAGTCCACGCCGAGCCGTTCAAGGAGATCGCGGGCTTTAGGGTAGTCGGCCTTGCGGATTATGAGAAGAGAACAGACACCGACCTTAATACCGGCGCCGAAACTCCCATTGACCTCCCGAAGTCGGACGTTTTGCAGTTCAGGCTCGAAAACGGCTCTTCGGTGATACTCCGCCCCTCCGGCACCGAGCCGAAGATAAAGGGCTACTACACCGCCATAGCGCCCACTCACGACGAGGCCCAGGCCCTCTGCTCAAAGATTGCGGCAGACTTCAAGGCAAAGCTCGGGTTCTGATAATACCCTACCCCTCCCCGCTAAATAGACGGGGAGGGTTTTACTTTCCTCTCACCCCTCCCCCATTTTTGTAAGTTTGTCAATGATGTTGTACAGTGAAAGAAAAGAATTCGGAAGGAGAGAGGAAGAGCAGCGGACGCA
>CANRLU010000020.1 GCA_947631535.1 uncultured Clostridia bacterium
AACGTATTCGCCAAGCCCACCCTTGTCGACGACAGCGACCTCTCTATGGAGGGCTGGACCGACAGCGACGGCAACGTCTGGGAAGGCACCAAGTGGGACGAAGACTATAAGTCGAGGCTTATGCTCGTCGTCTCCGACACCGGCAAGAAAGACGCCCACAATATGGAGGAGATGGTCGAAGGAAAGGGCGAAGACGTTCTTTCCGCCCTTACCTACAATATCAACCTCACTCTTTGCCGTAAGCAGTGGGCCGAGCTCGCCGACGGAATGTCGATAAGAATTCAGCTCGGATTCCCCGAGGGCTTCGGTCCCGAGGACGAGGGCATCACCTTCAAGGCATACCACTTTAATAAAGACAGCGCAGGAAACATCATCGGAATCGAGGAGATACCCTGCACCATCACTCAGTACGGTCTTCTCATAGAAGTAAGAAAGTTCTCACCGTTCGCGATAGTTGCCGTCAAGGGCGAGCCCGACCCCGTCAAGAAGGTAGAGCTCATCTCCGGCGTAGGCGGCTCCGTATCTGCCGAGGGCAGCGTAAACGGCACCGTTGAACTTAACCCCGGCGAAAAGGCGACCATCACCGTCACCGCCAACGACGGCCACGTTATCGACACCGTGATAGCCTCCGGCCTCACTACTAACGTAAACTTCACCGAAAATACCGGTACTCACACCTTCGAGATCTCCTATGAAGATATCGAGCTCGGCGCGACCATAGTCAGCGCGGAATTCCTCCCCGTTAAGGTCGCCGAAAAGTTTGTCGGTGAAACCGCGCTTCCCACCGTCACCGCTCCTGCGCAGTTTGTCATCGGCGGCCTGAGCGTTATCTCCGTCGAAAACGGCGGCAGCCTCATTCTCAGCGTTGCCGAGCCCAACAACGCCTATGCCTATCAGTGGTATCAGGTAAACGGCAACGGCCTTAACCACGACAGAATGGTCGGCACCGGCGAAGAGCTCATCATCACCGGAGTAGATCCCTCCTATGCGGGCAGCTACTACGTTGTAGCGGTAGCCTCCGCTGCCGGAAGCACCGCTTCCACCAAGTCGAGCGACACCGTCACCGTTGAAGTTACCCACGCTCACGAATACGGCGAGCAGGGCTATGCCGCGGGCGACTACGGCCACTACTTCATCTGCAGCGTCTGCAACGAGCACTCCGAGATACAGTCTCACGTTTACAACGCCCAGGGCGTGTGCGGATACTGCGGCCACACCAACGACGGCACCCACGAGCACGACTACGGCTCCGCTTACTATTCCGACGGCGACGCAGGTCACCATCAGTCCTGCCGGCACGTAAATTCCGACGGCACCGTTTGCGGCTTCGTCACCCCGACCGTTCCTCACGAATACGGCCCCGACGGAAAGTGCACGCTCTGCGAGCATTATAACGACGCTATGCACACCCACGTATACGGCACCGAGCTCCTCTATGACGACGCTTCGGGCCACTACACGCAGTGCACTCATATCAATCCCGAGACCGGCGAGCGCTGCTCTTCACGCACTTCTCTTGTTCCTCACGACACCCAGAACGTCGACCACAGATGCGTCTGCGGCTATGCCGACGTCACAATCGAGCACACCTACGGAGATTATATAGCCGACGGCGAGCGCGGACATTATATGGTCTGCGCAGTCTGCGGAACACATTCCGCCGTTGAAGAGCACACCTACGATGACGACGGTGTCTGCACCGCCTGCCGGTTCATCAACGACGCCGCCCATAAGCACACCTACGACGCCGAGTGGGAATATGATTCTCAGGGTCACTATCAGGTCTGTGAGCGCCTTATGCACGACGGCAGCCCCTGCCCCGTGAGAAAGGATTACGCCGAACACAGTTATGACTCCGAGGGAAGATGCATCTGCGGATACGTCAACGACGCGGTGCATGTCCACAACGCTCTCGGCGGCTACACTGCTGACGGCGATAACGGCCACTACAGATACTGCACTCACGTGAACATCGACGGAAGCGTTTGCGGTCAGCGCACCGACATCGAGCCGCACACCTATGACGGAGTCGTCTGCACGGCCTGCGGCCACATCAACGACAGCGTTCACGCTCACAGTTACGGCACCGATTACTATGCCGCCGGCGATTCCGGCCACTATCAGACCTGCAATCACGTAAATGTTGACGGAACCGTTTGCGGACACCGCAGCGATATCGTGCCGCACACCTATAACGGCGTTGTCTGCACGGTCTGCGGACATATCAACGACGACCTGCACCAGCACGAATACGGCACCGATTACTATGCAGACGGTAAATCCGGTCACTACCGCACCTGCCGTTATGTGAGAGCCAACAACACCCTGTGCGGCTATCGCAGCGAGCTTGAGCCTCACACTTACAGCGGCAACGTCTGCACGTCCTGCGGCTACGTCAACGATGACCTGCACACTCATGACTACGGTAACGTTTACTATGACGAAGGCGATCTGGGCCACTATCAGATCTGCCGGTATGTAAAGTCCGACGGAACCGTTTGCGGCCATCGCAGCGAAATTGAGCCTCACACCTACAGCGGCGACGTCTGCACGGCCTGCGGTTACACAAGAGCGCCTCAGACTCCGGAGCATGTCCACACCTACACCCGCTGCTACAACGAAAACTTCCACTGGGGCAGATGCACCGGCTGCGGAGAGATCACCGGCTACGGCCCCCACACGTTCAGCGGCGACGTCTGCACCGTCTGCGGCTATGTGCGCGCGTCGGCAAGCAATCCCGGGACCACGCCCGACGATGACGAACCCGTCGAGGGCGGAGTTGAGGTAGAAGCTCCCACCGAAGGCACCGAGCAGGAGGGCGATACCGAGGAAACTCCCGAGATCACCGAAACTCCCGCCGACCCTCCGGCCGCCGAACCCGAGACGACCGAGGTCAAGGAGGAGTCTTCCGACAACCCGACGACCGGCATCTCGCTCGCGCTTCTGCCTATGGCAGCCGCCGCGGCAGCTCTCGCGATTTTCAGAAAGCAGAGATAACTGCAAAAAGCAATTAAAACAATACAGAGCAAGGCAAAAGCTTTGCTCTGTATTTTTATATACGGTGTCGGATACTTTGAATAGCAAATCCATCATTGTTTTGAAAAAATTGTATAATTCTATTGAAATTTGTCGAAATATGTGGTATATTATTACGTGATAAATTTATTTATTGCAGCATAAATCGCGGCTGTATAGCGGTTGTGTTTTCCGACAATGTTTTTGTCTCCGTATCTGTCGGATATGTGTAGGCAAGATTTATGGCGATGAAGCATGATTTATCAACTATACGAAAAAGGACGGCGATAGGCATGTACGATTTATCCGAATGTATATTTACCATAGGAGAGATCATTGACGAATTAACGATCGACGATGAAAAAATTGCCGAGTTTAAAAAACAGTATCGCAAGATACTGCTCAGAAGTAAAGACGAGAATTTTTATCTTTCCACGATTGGCGATTTCAGTTCCGGAAAAAGCACGCTTATCAACGCAATAATAAACAGAAAGCTGCTAAAAGTGGCGCATGCGGCCACCACTGCGGTGCCGACTTATATTTACAGGGGAAAAAGCGGCGGAGTAGTCATAAAAGTGCTTTGCAAAGGCGGAAAAAAATATGACCTGACCTCTGAAGAAGATCTGAGCAAATTCGAAAAGAAATACGGCGTCGAGTTCCCGCAGCAGACTGATGAGATCATTTCACTTTTGACCGCCGACAAAGCCCTTGCTTTGAAAATCAAGGAGGTATACATTGAGCTGCCGAGTGACGAGCTTCAAAACGGCCTCTGCATTATCGACACCCCCGGTATCAACCCCGGAGCCGATTTTGCAAAAAATCATGCCGAGATCACAAAGCAGATCCTCGATGAACAATCCGATGCGATAATAATTCTCTTCCCTGCCGATCAGGCATACACGCAGTCTTTTGAGAAATTCCTGAAAGACAACGCCGAGTATTTTATGAAAGACGCGATATTCGTTGTCACTATGATGGACAGGGTAGACGAAAGTGAACGTGATGATGTTATTCAGTTCGTTAAGACAAATCTGCGCAATAATTTTCATTTAGACGATCCGCAGGTTTTATCCTGTGCCGCTATGCTTTCCGGTTCTGACCCTTATTGGACCGATAACTTCAAAGAATTTGAGAAAATATTAATGGACAGCCTTGCGCAGAACAGGCAGCGTATCGTAACCGAAAGGCTGATAAAGCTGTCAAACGACCTGCTCAATTCTATTCAGAATGAGATCACCATTCAAAAAAGCGGACTGGAAAATGCACTTGCGGTATTTAAAAGCCATTCCGTGCCGAACCTCAGCTCGGTTCTCTCGGAAAGTAAGAAAAAGGCTGCTGACGAACTATCGGATATCCTTTCCGAGCACAACTCCGAGGTATCAAGAGAAGCGATATATCTCGAAGACAAGATAATGCAAAAGATAAATTCCGGGCTCAATGCCTGCGATTCAAGGTCTGGCGTGACGCAATATGTAAAAGTATCAATGTCGTCGGATATCGAAAGCGTGTGCGGCGAGATATATTCGATATCAACAAATTACACCCGGAATATGAACAGCACCCTTTCTTCTGCAATTCAAGGAATGGTAGAGGAACTCAAAGTCTATTACGGCGAGCTCGGAAGCGTTATGTCCGAAAGCACTTCGCTGGCTGCACCTTATAAGCAGATCACCGTTGCCGACAGGCTCACGGGCTTAAGCGGAATGATAGGCGATTATGAAGGAAAGATAGATTTAGTAACATCTATCGGAGGAGCGGGGATAGCGGCCATAGTTTTAGCCGGTTTGGGACCTTTGGGCCTGGTGATCGGAGGCATTGCGGCCTTGATAGGAGGTGACAGGTTGTTTGTTGATTTCGCAAGAAACAAGGTCAGAGAGTCGGTATCCGGAAAGATATCCGACATAGCAAGCTCGGTAAAGCAGGATATACTAAACGGTATGCAGAAAAATTATAATACCGCCATAAACATAATGGAGGAAAAGTCCGAAGAGTTTATATCTCAATACAGGCCGGTGTATTCGTCGCTCAGAAAGAAGTTCAATTCCGGAAAAAGAGAGATTACGGCTCAAATACAGCACAGTGAAAACATTCAGTCACGTGTTTTGGAAGTATTACAGCAAATAAGTGAGATACAAGGAGAGATAGCAGTATGAATGACAGCATCTATAATAAACTGAACGAACTTGCAGAGCAGGCGGGATGTTCAAAGATAAAGGAAAGCTACAACGAAGTCAGGACGTCGATGCTGAATAAGACGATCAAGCAGTATGCCGTCCTGGGCGATGTAAACGTCGGTAAAAGCACAATCATCAATATTCTGGCCGGCGAAAAGAAACTTCCTGTTTCCGTCAGGTCGAATGAGCATGGAAAAGTTGCATTTGTCGAATCCGAAAAGAATAACTGCCGGTGGGTGGAATTGAGCACGAGCTCTTATGTCAATGACGACTTGGCTGCTCAGGACTCTCCGCTGTGGCATATTGATGCGGCGGTTTATGTTCTTTCTGCCGTAACTCCTTTTTCGCAGCAGGACGTCGATGCGGTAAAGTCCTGCATAGCCCACGGGGTTCCTTGCTCGCTTGTTCTCAGCAAGCTCGACACCGTGGAGGAATCCGAAAAAGCCGAGATAGTTGCATATATCAGGTCGCAGTCCGAGCATTACTTCGGCACCGATTCGCTTATTCTTATCAACGTCAAAGATGAAGAAGCAACGCGGCAGGCTGTTATAAAAGAATTTGCCTCCGCAGAGGACAGCACAGATATCCGTGACTATGCGCTTGCCGTAAGTTACGCAAACGCGTTAAAAGAGCAGATAACGGCAAATTATAATTCCGCTAAAGAGAAAATGCAGCTTGTTTCCAAAAAAGAAGCGCAAGCCAAGATATCGCTCGATGCCGAAAAGATCGCTTGGGACAGCATAAAGCTCGGTATCGAAAGCCGCAAGCTGAAGCTAATAGATGAGATGTCGGTTGAGATGAACCGTTTATACGCTAACTGTATCGCTTCACTCACAGATAAAGCCATGCTTGCAAAGTCTCCGAAGGATTGGTGGAAGCAGTCGCTTGAAGCCGAATTCAGTCGGGAGATCGTCAAGATTTCGAACAGCATAGACAGGCTTATCTGCTCGAGCGTTGCCGCCGATCGCGATTGGCTCGTTCACACCGTGGAGCAAAAATTCGGCTCCAAGCTTTCAGCCGATGCCGAAGGCTCGTCGGCCCGGCTCGACACGGTTGTTTTCGGCGTAGCTCCCGAGAGCCTGAGCTGCACGAGGCTCACCAAAACCGTAGCGATAGCGGGGATGACTGTTTCTTCGGTAGCTCTGTGCTGTGTCTTGGCATATCCGGTGTTGGCTATGCACAGCATTAATGCCCTCTACTGGAAGGTTGCCGGCATTGCCGTTGCGGGAACCGGTTATTGGACGTTTTTGGAGACTAAAAAAGAGAAAGCCGACAGGCAGCAATGCTTACGGGAAGAGCTCGCTAAATATATTCTCAGAAGCCGCGATGAGAACATAGAGGTGCTTAAAAATAATATAGAATACGGTTATAAAAATATGTGCATATCTGCTCAGGATATGCAGCTGGCTTCTTCAAAAGAGCCTTTAAACAGCGACGACAAAAAGGTGTACGACGAGTTTAGGGCGATTTCGGAAATAAGCCGCAGGTGCGATGAAATAGTAGGCTCTATGTTATCCGAAGAATAATAAAAAATAATAATCAAGGGAGAAATATTATGAATACCGGTGCTTTTAAAGAAACAGTAAGAAAACTTGATGCGCAGTTGGACAAGCTGCTTGAGATCTTGCAGTGCACAGGTACACAGCAGGACGTTATCGAAAGTATCAAGATATTAAAAGAAAAAAACCAGTGCAAGAATTTTAAGGTCCTTGTTATGGGAGAATTCAGCGCGGGCAAGTCTACTATGATCAATGCCCTCATCGGCGAGCCTATCCTTCCCGAAAGAGCTTTGACCGCCACGGCCATAATTACCGAGATAAAGTACGGCGAAACCAAAAAGGCGGTCATCTATCCTATCAAGGGAAAGTGGAAGGGCGGAGACGAGCCTTTTGAAGTGCCTGTTACCGAACTCAGAAAATACCTTCTCATCAACCACAGCTTTAAGGACGAAAGCTCGGATGCTGCCGGCTATGATTACAGCAATACGATGGAAGGCAATGTTATCGCTTCGCCGTTTGAAAGGGCGGAAGTGTTTATGCCTATCGAGATACTGAAAGACGGCGTTGAGATCATCGATTCTCCCGGTCTGAACGACCCTGCAAGCCACGGTGATATCACGCATAAATATCTTCCCAACGTGCACGCTATCATCTACTGCGTAAACGGCCTCAGAGCATATTCCCAAAGCGAAAAGGTAGTTATCGAAGATCTTGCGGTAAAGCATTATACGACGCCTATATTCCTTGTAACCAGATATGACAACGTGTGCGAAGATAATGAGAACAGCGGCGGAAGCCCCGAAGAAATTGATATTTTCAAAAAGAGCGTATTTGATGATCTTTCAAGACATACGGACCTTGTTAAGCAGCAGTATACATCAGTGCTCAACGGTAACGGCGTATTCTTTGTATCTTCACGCGATGCGAAAAAGGCAAAGCACTCTTCTCCGTGGAATATGGAGCTTTATGAAAAATCCGGATATAAAGACTTTGAACGTTACCTGAGCGATTATCTCGTAAAATGCAAGGGCGACGAGATAGCAAAGATGATCGTTGAGAGCATAAAAGCAGTGGGCGCAGATGCCGTCAAAAGCCTCAGCGAGCAGTATAATGCAGCCGACCTTCCTTTGGAAGAATTTGAGCAGCGGAAAAAAGACACCGAGGCGAAAATGGAAATCGCCAAGGGCAAGGCAGAGATGATCGTCAAAAGCTTTGAAAACGAGCTGACGAATGTCATCAATCAGCTGAAACACACCTGCAAAAGGCTTCCCGCAGAAGCTTACAGTCAGATAGACCTGTGGCGCAGTACATACAGTTGTTCAGTGAAAAAGGAAATGCTTCATCCTAAGAGGACCGCAGAGGCAATAGCCAAGGAATTTGAAGCTCATATGAAGCAAAAGTTTGAGAACTTTACCATTGAATGGACCGAAAATGTTCTAAAGCCGGAAGTTGCAATAATGATGAAAGGTATCGGCGAAAAGCTTGAAAACAGAGCCAACGATCTTGATGAAACGATTAACGACATCAAAGTGGGCTTGAACTTAACCTCCGCTTCTGCCGAAGATATGAGCTCGACGGGCTCAAAGATAGCTTCCGTAGTTTACGGCCTGCTTACGTTTGATATAATCGGTGCAAGCTCCGGAATGGCCGTGGGAATGGAGGGCCTGATAAAGGGCATCATGACCAATCTCGGAATCGATTTTGCGATAATGCTTGTTTTTGGCACAACGGTAGGCCTGCCCATAGTCGTCGCCGGCGAGATCGCCCAGTTGCTTATTTCCGGCAAGATGAACAAGCAGATCGTCGAAAAGAAAGTATGTGAAAGAATAGTCAAGGAATATAAGAGGATACTTTCCGACCCTATCGAGACCGAAAAAATGGTCGATAATATGTACGGCCAGATAAAGAATGAGTTAGGTAAGCTGAGCGAAGCCGGAAAAGAATCCGCGTTTGCCGATATCAGGCAGATAGAGCTCGAAATAGACCAGTTGATCGAGGACAAGAAAAAGGGCGAGGTAGCCGTTCAGGAGCGCAAAGCTAACATCACTGCCTGGATCGCCGGTATCAACGATATTATCAGCGAGGCGGACAAAATCCGTGCAGACGCACTGAGCTGATATTGTAGACGCAGCAAACGGTCTTTTGCGGGCCGTTTGCTTCAGAAAAACCTATAAATTCAATTCAGATATCGGCAGGTTGTTTTGGCTTTAAAGGGCAGTATCAAATGAACACTGAAGCCGAAGTAAACCGCCGATGAGGAGAATCGTTTATGAAGAAAGTAGAGCTGTATATCATACCGCATGCAAAGGAAGACGAGATCAAGACCCGCCTTACTGTAGACGGCAACAAGATTGACAGTAAAGATAATCGCTTTACAAATCTGGTTGTTTATCAGCCTATGCGAAAATGGTTGAATCCGTACAGAAAAAAGCTGTTTGTCTGGGACGGTTTTCTCGCCGAGCTAATCGAGGAATTCAACGATAATTCGGTTCATTTTGTTTTCCGCGGCTGCAAGGCGGATTATACCGTGTTCAGAAAAAGCATAATTTATCAGCAAACGAAGTTAAACAGAAACGGCAGAGCTTCACAGGTATCTTTTGAGTTTATAGATAAAGTCAACATAAAAAGCTATTTAAAAGAATTGTCGGAAATTTTGGAAGACCTGCGCGTTGAAGCCGACAACTGGGGAGAGGACGAGATAATAGACAGTATCGATTCTCTAAAGACCGAAATCGGAAGATGCAAGGTAAAATTAAGGTCGGATTATCATTCGTCTGCCGACGAGTTTAAAAGCCTGCTTCAAAAGCAGAATGTCAGCGTTGCGGACGATTCGGTTCTGACGGTAATTCCGTTTAACGGCGAAGTCCCTGCTTCGGGTATTTGCGGCCTTATTACCGACTTGCTCAAAGAAAGCCGCAAAGATGAAAAATATATGATAGTGAACACGTCCGCAAAAGAAAACGAAGCATTGTTTGAGGACATTCTCTGTTTGGAAGAAGAAAACGATTCGAGGGTAAAATACATTGAAAACGACGGCGATGATTTTGTAAAGGAGATCGAAAAAGAATACTTTATGCTGGCGCTTCCGGGGCTTCTGCGAAAAATATCGGGGATATTACGTATGTTTCCCGATTGCGATACAAACAGTTTTCTTATAGATATTTCCGACAGGATAGAAGATCTCATTTGCAGAGTTGCCGGATAGACGGAAAGGGTGAGTAATAATGAGTGAAAATAACGCTATTACAGCGGTCGAGCAGGCTAACGGCATAGTGCCGTCCGAAAAAACATTGGCAGAGGCTTTGGATACAGCCGATAAAATGATACGTATGCACTATCTGGCAGAGCTCGACAATATGAAGATAATCCCGCTCTCCGAAGAAGAAAAAAAGATTGCGCCCGAGTCCAAAGTAAGGCTTTATCATATTGCCTGCCTTACTTACGACGAGAGCGAAAGCATCTCGGATAAGCTCTCCGGCGTATTCAATTCAATAGCCGGTTACGACATGACGGCGGTGTTTATACTAAAGCACGACGGAAGTAAGACCGATCTGTATATGGGCACTGCCTGTGACGACCCGCAGAAAGTGCAGCTTGCTTCAAGAACATTTTCGCGAGCTCTTTCCGGCAACTTTCCGGGCTGCATTTCTGAGAGCATAACAGAAGAGCAGGTCAAAGAACTGCTCGATAATGTTGCGGATTACGATACTGAGGATTCTTTGGCTATAGCTTCGATTTCAAGTATTGCTTCTACAAGAGGCGAGGGCGAGACCTACCTTCAGGGAATGGAAAAGCTGGTAGACGGAATGAACGGAATACCTTTCATCCTTGTGATTTTGGCTTCTGCTCTTTCTCATCAGACAATATCCGCAATAAAAAGCGGATACGAAAATTTATATACGCAGTTAAGTCCTTTCCATAAAATGAGCGCTTCTATGTCTGACACCGATACGCAGAGCTTTTCGCGCTCTATAGGCGAATCGTTGTCTCGCACGATGACGACCTCTAAGGGAACTACCGATTCGACTACCGATTCAAACGGAATGTCCCGTACACTTACGAGGTCAAAGCAGGACGAAAAATCGAAGAAGGATAAGGCCGTCGATATTTTTGCGGCCGCCGCAGGTGTTGCGGGCACGGCCGCCGGAGCTGCTATCGGTAATTTCGTCGGCGCGAGCATAGGCGGAAGCATCGGCGGAGCTATCGGCAAGGCCGCCCAGACAATGATACAGTCTCCGTCGGCAAGCACTTCCGAAGGCACTTCCGAGAGCAACAGCATTTCTATCAGCAAGGGAAAAAATTATTCCGAAAGCAACGCCGAGGGTAAAACCGATTCCACCAGCGATACAATGGGTGATTCACATTCCGTAGGAAAAACCTTACAGTATTCAATGGAAAACCGCTCCATAGGCAGCCTTCTTTCTGCAATCGACGTTCACATAAAGCGTCTTACCGCCTGCGAGGGCAACGGTGCATTTCAATGCGCGGCTTACCTGATGGCGGCGGACCAGGCTACTGCCAGAATGGGAGCAAGCCTTTACCGCTCGCTGCTTACAGGTTCTTCTCCCGAAGCGAGCGTTTCATATGTAAACGTTTGGCAGGAGCACAAAGATACCGCGATGCTTTGCGAATATTTTAAGCATATGAAGCATCCGCGTTTTGCCGCTGATAACGAACTCTTAGGTGAGATAAACGCCACCACTATCGCTTCCTCTCAAGATCTTCCGCTTCATTTTGCCTGGCCGAGGAAATCTTTGCCAGGCTTGATGGTCACTTCTCATGCGGAATTTTCGCGCGATATCATAAAAAACTACGGTGACGATGCCGGAGTTGTAATAGGAAACATAACTCATATGGGCAGCGTGAGCGACACTAAAGTCTGCCTTTCTCTCAACGAGCTCAGAAAGCATACGTTTATTGCAGGGCAGCCTGGCTCGGGAAAGTCCAATTTCTGCTACGTTTTGCTCGACAGGCTTGCCGAAAAAGGCGTCAATTTCCTGGTGGTCGAGCCTGCAAAGGGTGAGTATTCCACGGTTTTCGGCGGCAGGGATGACGTTAATGTTTACGGAACTAACAGCAAATACACGCCCGTTCTGTCGATAAATCCGTTTGCATTTCCCGAAGGCGTTGACGTTCTTGAACATATGGACAGGATAATAGAAGTCTTTAATGCAAGCTGGCCTATGTATGCCGCAATGCCCGCAATATTGAAAGACGCTCTGGAGCAGGTATATATTTCAAGAGGTTGGGATCTGCTTTCAAGCACCTGCTCTCATGTGCCTGCAGTTTTTCCCACGTTTTCAGATCTTCTTGATATTCTTCCCAAGGTCATCAGGGAAGCCTCTTATTCTCAGGAAGTCACGAGCAATTATATCGGATCACTGGTCACGCGTGTCAAGTCTATGACCAACGGCATTTGCGGCCAGATATTCTGTTCGCAGGAAATAGACAATAAAAAGCTGTTTGACGAAAATACCATAATAGATATCAGCCGCATAGGTTCAGGAGAAACAAAGGCGCTGATAATGGGTATTCTTATTATACGTTTGCAGGAGCATCGCTCCTGCAACAGAACGGGCATCAACCAGGATCTGCACCATGTTACTCTTCTTGAAGAGGCTCATCATCTGCTGAGAGCCACGTCGGGCGCGCAGTCTATGGAAAGCGCCAATCTTCGCGGAATGTCCGTTGAGATCTTGACTAATGCCATCGCGGAAATGCGTACATACGGCGAGGGATTCATAATTGCCGATCAGACTCCTTCCATTATGTCTGAGGCGGTAATAAGCAATACCGGTTCAAAGATCATCTTCAGGCTGCCGAACATAAAAGACAGGATGCCCGTCAGTGAAGCGGTCTCGCTCAACGAATCTCAGATCGAAGAGATCGCCCGTCTTAACACAGGCGTTGCGGTTGTTCATCAAAGCGGGTGGCTGAATCCCGTTCTTTGCAAGATAGATCTTTTCCCGCCGGAAAGCTTTTGTCCGCTTGATTATTGTCCGGATGATGTTCCCGAAGCCTATTTGAAAAAGGCGAGAGGAGTTTTCCTTGAACTTTTGCTTTGCGGCAGGAGAAGGACCGCTGCCCCGTCAAAACGGTATTGCATAGACGCTATGGACGTTTTGTCGCTGAGTCATGATAAAAACGATAAAAAAATCTCTCACTATATCAAAGAATACCTTGACTCCGGAAATATGGAAGCCTGGGATTCTTTCGACGAGCTTTGCAGAATCGTCAGGAACCTGTTTGGCGCTAAAAAGCTCTTTGTGCCTTTACCTGATGATCCGGCAGAATGGAACGTCAAGGCCTGCGCTTATGTGAAAACATATGCGACCACAGACGACGCCACGGTCAACGATTTCCTTGCGCTTTTAATAGTCGGAAGCATATCGGTAGTTCCGAGGGCTAAGTCGTTTTATTTCAAATGGCTGTCCGGCAAGTGAATTTCTGTAAACAGCCTGAGAAGCTAAATAAAATACTGTCTGAAATCATAGGTCATAACTATGAATCAAAATCGATCGGAGGTAAATCAAATGACTATTCAGGAGATCAAAAAGGCGTTGGTTGAAAACAAAAAGCTTGACGAAGTGCAGGTAGAAAGAGTTTCGAAAAAGATAGAGGCTCTTTCACCCGATATTCGCGAGGCTTTGGAAAACTGGATTGAGACCGACGCACTAAGCAGTCCGGTATATTCCGGACACGATGTAAACTCGATTTTAAAGGCACAGCCTCATCTTAATGTCCTCGGGGCATATCTTGCTCTCGACTGGCTGCGCAGAGATCCGGCTGCCGCAAAAAGGTCTATCGAGCATACAAAGCACGTTATAAGAATTAAAAGCGACCGCTCGTAATGCAGGTCGGTTTGGGAACGATAAAATATAGGAGGATCAAAAGATGATTTCTGTTTTTGACGTTTTTCGCGGCACGCTGCCTATGGGCGAGTCTTTTAACGAAGGATTAAATGAGGTTTCCGAGAACAGAGAGATAGGTAATTCTGAGGGTGTCGAATACAGCGAGTATGACATCGAGAGAATAGAGACAGTTTCCGATATTATGGGTGAGATCTTCACCGATGAGGTTATATCAAATTGGGAGAACCTGTCCGTTGAAGAAAGAGCTTCTTATCTCAATGAATATTATGCCCGCGCCGGACAGGCTCTCGGCATAGACACTAAGGGCGTATATGTTGACGATCTGTTTGCAATGTACGGATACGGCACGATGGGTGTAAACAACGGAAACGGCTATCTCGGCATAGATATAAGGCTTGTGGCCGACCCTTCCCAGCTTGGCGAACTGCTAAACACAACAACGCACGAAATGAGGCATCAGCTTCAAAATGACGCACTTAACAATCCCGACGCTTTCCCGGATATCCCGAAAGAAACATTGGCGCAGTGGGAGTATGAATTTACTCACTATGTAGACCCTTCATATGATTTTGAGGGTTATCAGAGCCAGGCCATCGAGACCGACGCAAGGGCTTTTGCCGAAGAAGTTGTCAACGATTATTTGTCGGATGCGGGGAAAGATACATATTCAACTGCAAAGTATGCTAACGAGGGTTATGAAGGAACAGTTCCCGACGATGAGCAGTTGGCAGATGCGTTCGACGCCTTGTCAAACGCAGAGAACCTTGAGTCTGAGAGCGTTGAAGGTTCCGAAAAGGCCGCCGATGCTAAGACCGAAACAGGTGCTGATCTCGGCACCGCCGAGGGCTTGGAGGCAGAAAGCGATTTAAATAAGAATACGTTTTCCTACACTCCTGCGCAGTGTGCGCGAGTTTCCACCGGCACGCAGAATTATTGCTTATTTGGCGGCGCCGGAAGATGATATATGGATGATGCTGCAGCAAATAGCTGTCTGAAGGTGTTTCGTTCTTTTTCGGGGGATTGCTATGTGTTCGACGGCATTACCGGAAAGATACTTACGGTAAAAGCGCCTTTGATAAAAGAGAGCTTTTCTCAAACCGAAAAAGCGGTGCTCGACTTTTTGAACGAGCGTGATCCGATTTCAAATCACCGTTTCAGAGAGCTGGTTTGGACAAAGAGCTTTGACGAATACCTGAAGTTTATTGAAAGCAATATTCCCTCGCTTTTGCTTCAAATGACTACCAGGTGCAATTTAAATTGCGACTATTGTGTCTATTCAGGAAACTATGCCCATATGGAGAGTCATGGCAGCAAAGATATGCCCTTTGAGACCGTCATAAAAAGCATTGATTTCTTTGTAGAACATAATAAGAGCTGCAAAGATGCGGAAATAAGCTTTTACGGCGGAGAAACTTTGCTTTGCTTTCGCGAAATACAGCGAGCGGTAGTTTATGCGCGTGAAAAATTCACAGATAAAAAGCCGATATTCAGAGTGACAACAAACGGAGTGCTGCTTAACTGCGATGTGGCAGACTGGTTAAACGCGAATAAAGACGTGATAACCACCGTCACGCTGAACGGTCCGTATCAGGATATTCACAGAAAGACTGCTTCGGGCGAAGGCAGCTTGACCCATATAATGGCAAACCTAAGAAGCATAAGAAGCAAATATCCGGAACTGTGGAACGAAAGGATACACTTTATCGCAAATATCACAAAGGTATCCGAATTAGAAGCTCTTCGCAGCTTTTACACAAACGAAGTCGGAAAAAGTCCGAGCATAATAACGCATATAAGAGGCCAGGACGGAAACGATTTCATTCAGGATATGATTTGCGATGAAGATTACGACCGTGAAAAAGAGCGTTTTTCCATAGAGTATTGCGAAAGCGGAGATGCCTTTCTCAATGCCTATTTCGGAATATCCGTAAACGCAGTGGAAAACAGGCTGATAAAGGACAACGACGGCATCGGGATAATCGGAAGCTGTCTGCCCTTTACGGAAAAACTGTATGTTCACGCTGACGGCAGATTCGGCATCTGCGAAACGTCCTGCGACAAAATGATAGTAGGAGATCTGCAAAACGGATTTGACCTCGATATGTTGGAAAGCATTTACAATAAGGCATACGCATTGTTTAACGCCAGCTGTCGAGAGTGTTGGGCAAAGAATTTATGCACTGTATGCTTTAAAGATGTGTTAGATACCGACGGCAGTTTTTTAAATGAGATACCTCCGCCTTTTTGTCGGTCGTCAAGAAAGTATGCTTTGGAACAGCTCAAAATTTATTGCACGCTTAAAAAGAAAGAAGCGCAGTCAAAGTAATACTTTTCGCCAAAAGTAATTAAAAGCAAATATATTAAAAAAGAGCCTATATCCTTGCCATCGGGATATAGGCTCGGTATTTTAAAATCTGTTCTTCCCTATCTCTCTTCCGTCCAGTAGTGATAGGCGTTCGGGCAGTAATTCTTTTTTGCGGCGGCCCGAAGCTCCACAAAGCAGCCGCATTCGCGGCAGATTCCGTTTTCAAGACATTCGCAGTGCCGGCAGATCTCAAGCCTGCGGGCGTATTCGTCCGCACCGGTCCTTACGTCTTCCGGCATCGCGTCAATAAGCTCGCTGACCTTTTTATAAAGCCCTTCCGGGTCTATCTCCAGCAGCAGGCAGCGCTTGCACACCGGCTTTCCTTCGATCAGCACAGCTCTATCGAGACTACCGAGCACTTCGGGAGCTTTATTGCGAGATTTTCGCCGTTAAGCTTTACGCCGCTGTAGTCGGCAGGGGAGACCGTTTCGGGAGCGTCGAAGGTGTTCATCGCGTCGTATGCGGCGGTGAGGATCCTTGCGCTTATGCTCTTATAGTCGCATCTCGGGATCGCGCAGTCTATGTCGAAGTCTTCTTCGAGCGAGGCGTTCGAGATGGTTATATGCATTTTTCCGGCTTCATCGACCGATACCGACTGGGATATCGCCGGCAGGTGGTCTACCTGCATACCAGGGTGCCAACGCTCAGGCTGTGGCATAAGCTCGACGTTTTCGCAGTTGGAGTAAACGAGCGTGGCCTCCATATGGTCTTTATACATATCGAAGACGTGGTATGTCGGGGTCTTTACCATCTTTTCGCCCTCGGTGAGGAGTATGGACTGCAAAACGTTTATCATCTGGGCAATATTGGCCATCTTCACGCGGTCGGAGTTGAGGTTGAAGAGATTGAGGTTGATAGAGGCGAGAATGGCGTCGCGCATGGTGTTCTGCTGATAGAGAAACCCGGGGTTGGTGCCGTCGATAACGTCGGTCCAGATGCCCCATTCGTCCACTATCAGCCCGACGAACTTATTGTCGTCATAGCGCTGCATAATGCCCTTCTGGTCTCTGAGTATCTTCTCCATATGCCAGGTGTGGGCGAGGGTGTCGTAATATTCCTTCTCGCTGAAGGCCATAGATGAGCCCTTGTGAGCCCAGTTGTTGGTGGGAATGGTGTAGTTATGGAGCGAAATTCCGCGCATCTGGTGCGGGCGGATATTCTTCATAAGAGTCTCGGTCCAGTTGCAGTCGTTTCCGTTGGGACCGCAGGCTATCTGCTGCTCGGCGCCCCTTATAAAGGTGTGGAACTGCTTGTAAAGACTCGAATAGTATTCCGCGTT
Source organism: uncultured Clostridia bacterium (assembly GCA_947631535.1). GTDB lineage: Bacteria > Bacillota > Clostridia > Oscillospirales > Ruminococcaceae > Faeciplasma. The sequence continues at coordinate 17,205 of CANRLU010000020.1, forward strand.
CATTTCGCCGCCGCAGCCCCAGTTTTCGTTGCCTATTCCTACGTATTTTACCTTCCAGGGCTTCTCGCGGCCGTTTTTCTTTCTGAGTTCTGTCATCGGGCTCTCGTTTGCCGAGGTCATATATTCGACCCACTCCGAGGCTTCCTGAACGGTGCCGCTTCCCACGTTGAGCGAAACGTAGGCCTCACAGCCCACGAGCTCGCAGAAATCGAGAAATTCGTGAGTGCCGAAGCTGTTGTCCTCGGTCACGCCGCCCCAGTTCACGTTTACTATCTTGCGGCGGTTCTCGCGCGGGCCTATGCCGTCGCGCCAATGATAGGTGTCGGCAAAGCAGCCGCCCGGCCAGCGCACGACGGGCAGCTTAATGGCTTTAAGCGCTTCTATGACGTCGTTGCGTATACCGCGGGTGTTGGGAATGGGGGAGTCCTCCCCGACGAATATGCCGCCGTAGATGCAGCGGCCGAGATGCTCCGCAAAATGCCCGTAGATCTCCTTGTTGATTTTTGATATTCTGTTTGTTTTGTCGATTGTCATTTTCAACTCTGCCATAAATTTACCTCCGATACAGCTTGTTGCAGTTATTTTACACGTTTTACGCTTCTGTGTCAACAGTTTTTCGGATAAAAGTTATTGATTTTTTGTGCTTTGAATTATCTAAAGATTTCTATTGCGTTTACGCAGATGTTCTCGGGCTATACGTCAGCAAAATATTGCGAAACGTAAATTGCTTTTCCGACGCAAAAACGCCTTCAAAAGACCTCTCTGCTCGGTTTTTTCGAGAGAGGGTTTATATAAAATGCGCCGGATAATCCGGCGGCGCCGCACAAAAATTTATTGAAAACGCCGATTGACTTGGCTTTAAAGCAGTGATATAATAGCTGAAAATAAAAGCTGTGACGGAGACGGAAAGCTTTGCAATGCGCTCAAAAGAGAGCCGGAACGGGTGTGAGCCGGCGGGCGCAAGGGCTTTCGCATCACTCCCGAGCCGGATGCTCCGAGTCGGATATGAGGTAGGGGCGTTCCGCGACTGCGCGTTATAGCAGAGGGCTTGTCTGAGCCTGTGAGAGGCGCGTTTTACGCGCAATTTGAGTGGTACCGCGGGTACATATTTAACATACGGTTAATTATGGCTCGTCTCAAAGGAATTTGAGACGGGTCTTTTTGCACTGAATGAACAAAACAGAAAGGAATGATTATCAGTGAGCACAAACACGGCTTCAACACAGCTTTTGGAGGTGGCATCGCGAATCCGTGAAATGCGCGAAATAATGGGCTGGACGCCTGCGGAAATGGCCGAAAAGCTGAATATCAGCGAGCAGGAATACCTCGTTTACGAAAACGCCGAGGCCGACCTTCCGTTTACCTTTATTCACAACTGCGCCATGGCGTTTGACATCGACCTCACCGACCTTTTGGAGGGCCGCAGCGCCGCGCGCCTTTCAAGCTACACTCTCACCCGCAAGGGCCAAGGTCAGGTGACGGCAAGGGAGCAGGGGATAGATATTGCCAATCTCGCCCCGAAGTTCCGCGATAAGATTGCCGAGCCTTACTGGGTAAAATACGAATACAGCGAGTCCCAGCAGAACAAACCTATCCACCTCACGCAGCACAGCGGCCAGGAGTTTGACGTCATCATCTCGGGAAGCCTCAAAGTGCAGGTGGGAAATCACATCGAAATACTTCATGAGGGCGACAGCATCTACTACAATTCCTCCACCCCTCACGGAATGATAGCCGTAGAGGGCGGCGACTGTGTATTCGTAGCGGTAGTCCTTCCGGGCGAAGACACCGCCGAGGAGACCGTCCGCACCAGCCTTATTCAGGCCAACCGCCCCGAGAAGAACACCCTTTTGTGCGAGAAGTTTGTTGATACCGTTGAGGACGAAAACGGCAAGCTCAAGAGCCTCAAATTCAAGAATACCGAGAGCTTCAACTTCGGCTTCGACTGCGTTGACGCCATTGCCGACAAGTATCCCGACAAGCTCGCGATGCTCCACCTCGACAAGCACAAGGTCGAGCGCAGATTCACATTTAAAGACATCAAACGCGCCTCGAATCAGACCGCTAATTACTTCCGTTCGCTCGGCATAAAGCGCGGCGACAAGGTTATGCTCGTCCTCAAGAGGCACTATCAGTTCTGGTTCGCGATGGTAGCGCTCCATAAGCTCGGAGCGGTAGCAATTCCCGCGACGAATCAGCTCAAGGAGCACGACTTTGAATACCGCTTCAACAGCGCGAGCGTTTCTGCGATCCTCTGCACCGCCGACGGCGACGTCGCCGAGATAGCCGACCGCGCCGCAGCAAAGTGCCCGACCGTCAAGACGAAAATACTCGTAGGCGGCGCAAGAGAGGGCTGGCACGACTTCGACAACGAGTATCCGCTCTTTACCGGAAAGTTCGAGCGCCCCGAGGACTGCTCCTCCGGCAGCGATATGGCGCTCATGTTCTTCACCTCCGGCACCACCGGCAACCCGAAGATGGCCGCCCACGCACACACATATGCGCTCGGCCACTTCGTCACCGCGAAATACTGGCACTGCTGCGAGCGCGACGGCCTCCACCTCACTATTTCCGACACCGGCTGGGGCAAGTCGCTCTGGGGCAAGCTCTACGGTCAGTGGCTCTGCGAAGGCGCAGTCTTCGTCTACGACTTCGACAAGTTCGACGCCGCGGATATCCTGCCGCTCTTTGCAAAATATAACATCACCACCTTCTGCGCGCCGCCGACTATGCTCAGAATGATGATAAAAGAGGACCTCTCGGTCTACGACCTTTCCTCCATTCACCATATGACCACTGCGGGTGAGGCGCTCAACCCCGAGGTTGCGAAGCAGTTCAAGCAGGCTACCGGCCTTGAGATAATGGAGGGATTCGGCCAGACCGAGACCACCCTCGTTATCGGCAACCTCTTCGGCGACGTCCCGAAATACGGCTCTATGGGCAAGGCTTCGCCGCAGTACGACATAGATATCCTCGACCCCGACGGCAGATCCTGCGCCAACGGCGAGGTCGGAGAGATAGTCATAAAGACCTCCGACGAAGTGCCCGTGGGTCTCTATAAGGAATATTACCTCAACGAGCAGCTCACCCTCGAGGCCTGGCACGACGGCTACTACCACACCGGCGACACCGCTTGGCGTGATGAAGACGGCTACTTCTGGTATGTTTCGAGGGTGGACGATGTCATCAAGTCCTCGGGATACCGCATCGGTCCGTTCGAGATCGAGAGCGTTATCATGGAGCTTCCCTACGTTTTGGAGTGCGGCGTTTCCGCCGTTCCCGACGAGGTAAGAGGTCAGATAGTAAAGGCGAGCATCGTCTTAACTAAAGGCACCGTCGGCACCGACGAGCTCAAGAAGGAGATTCAGAACTACGTCAAGAGCCACACCGCGCCCTATAAATATCCGAGAGTCATCGCCTTCCGCGACGAGCTCCCGAAGACTATAAGCGGAAAGATTCAGAGAAACAAGCTCTGATGAGCTCAAAAAGGAAAAGGAGGAACGGCTGTGTCAATGCATAAGCGAGTAACGCTTTTCGCCGGTCATTACGGCAGCGGAAAGACCAATCTTGCGGTAAACTGGGCTCTCGGGCTCAAAAAGCAGGGCGGGCGCGTAGTTATCGCCGACCTCGACATAGTCAACCCCTATTTCCGAACGAAGGATTCCGCCGCGCTCCTCGAAGAAAACGGGATCGAGGTCGTTTCGCCCGAGTTCGCCAACTCAAACGTAGACCTTCCCGCGCTTCCGGCCGAGCTCTACGGCGTGGTCCAGAACAGGCAGCGCTATGCGGTTATGGACATCGGCGGCGACGACAGGGGAGCCGTGGCTCTCGGGCGGTATGCGCCCTATATCTTGGAAGAAAACGACTTCGAGATGATTTTCGTCGCAAACTTTATGCGCCCGCTCACTCTTACCCCCGCCGACGCCTTAGAAGTAATGCGCGAGATAGAGCAGGCGGGAGGCATCCCCTTTACCTCGATAGTAAACAACACCAACCTCGGTCCGCTCACCGAGCCCGAAACGGTGCTTTCCGGGCTCGAAAAATGCCGCGAGCTTTCGGCGCTCTGCGGCTTGCCGGTGCTGTTCACCTCGGCAAGAAGGGATATAGCTTCAAAGCTCAGTATATCGCCCCTCCTGCCGATAGACATACAGCGAAAGTATTACGAGATTTTATAACGATTGGAGAAGGATTATGGCAAAGCTGACTTTTGCAACTGATATCTGCAAGGGCTGCGGGCTGTGCGTAAACGCCTGTCCGCGAAAGCTCATAGTGATCGCCAAGGATAAGATCAACAAAAAAGGTCATTCTCCCGCGGAGATCACCGACATTTCAAAGTGCATCGGGTGCGCCTGCTGTGCGTTAATGTGTCCCGACTGCGTTATCACGGTTGAAAAGGAGTGAGAATATGTCAAAGGTATTGATGAAAGGCAACGAAGCTATCGCCGAGGCTGCGATAAGGGCGGGCTGCCGGCATTATTTCGGCTACCCGATAACCCCTCAGACCGAGATAGCGGCTTATATGGCAAAGAGAATGCCCAAGATAGGCGGAACGTTCCTTCAGGCAGAGAGCGAAATTTCCGCGATCAATATGGTCTACGGCGTTTCGTCGGCGGGTTACCGCGTTATGACCTCTTCTTCGAGCCCCGGAGTTTCGCTCAAGCAGGAGGGCATCTCATACCTCGCCGGCTCCGATCTTCCCGCGCTCGTCGTAAACGTTCAGCGCGGCGGTCCCGGACTCGGAGGAATACAGCCCTCTCAGTCCGACTATTTTCAGGCTACCAAGGGCGGCGGACACGGCGACTACCACCTCATCGTCCTCGCTCCCGCCTCGGTCCAGGAGATGGCGGACCTCACCGTGAAGGCGTTTGAGCTTTCCGATAAATACCGTATGCCCGCTATGCTCCTTGCCGACGGAACTATGGGTCAGATGATGGAGCCGGTAGAGCTTCCCGCCGAGAATTCCGGCAAGACCTACGAAAAACCCTGGGCTGTAAGAGGCACCGAAAACAAGCGCGAGCATAACATCATAAATTCTCTCTATCTCGTCCCCGAGCAGCTCGAGGTCAAAAACCTCGAAAGATACGAGCGCTATAAAGAGGTCGAGAAAAACGAGACCCTCGTTGAGGAATATCTGACCGACGACGCCGATATCTGCGTGGTTGCGTTCGGAATCGCGGCAAGAGTCTCGAAAAACGCGATAAACGCCGCCCGCGAAAAGGGGATAAAGGTCGGCTTGATAAGACCTATAACCCTCTGGCCCTTCCCGTCAGCGGCTATTGCGAAGGCTGCCGAAAAGGTAAAGGGCTTTATCTCCGTCGAGCTTTCTATGGGTCAGATGATAGACGACATAAGGCTCGCCGAAAGCTGCAAAAAGCCGGTCGTGCTTTGCAGCAGGGTGGG
>CANRLU010000021.1 GCA_947631535.1 uncultured Clostridia bacterium
TCGGCGCTGCCCTTCACAAGGCGGTATTCGTCCTTTAAAACGTCCTTTTCCTCGCAGAGTATCAGTCTGCCGTTGTGCAGAAACGCGATGTAGTCGCATAGCTTTTCGAGGTCGCTGACGATGTGTGAAGATATCAAAATCGAGTGGTTTTCGTCGCGGGTGAATTCAAAGAACATATCCAAGACCTCGTCGCGGACTACAGGGTCGAGACCGTTTGTAGCCTCGTCGAGCAGCAGGAGCTTCGGGTGGTGCGAAAGTGCTATCGCGATGCCGAGCTTCATTTTCATTCCCCTCGAAAGCTTCTTAAATGCCTGGTCGTCGGGAACTCCGAGCTTTGAAAGATAGCCTTTATAGGCTTCGCCGTCCCAGTTTGAGAAGGAGTTTGCCATTATTTTTTCGACCTGCTTGGCGTTGAGCGTCGGCGGCAGACCTATCTCGTCCGGGACGATGCCGATGTCCTCTTTTAAAAGGTTGAGAGAGGTCCGGTTGTCCTTTCCGAGGAGCTTTATCTCTCCGCCGTCGCGAGATATCATATCGAGGATAAGCTTAAAGGTCGTGGACTTTCCCGCGCCGTTTTCCCCGATGAGACCCATAATGCAGCCGCTCGGAAGCGTGAGACTGAGGTTGTCGAGCGTGAATTTTTCGTATGTTTTTGTGAGATTTTTGATTTCTACAGCGTTTGTCATATTCATTCCTCCCATAGATTTTCAAGCATTTCTAAGAGCTCCCGCCTGCCGAGCTTAAGCTCTAAGGCGAGCTTCACCGCCTTTTCGAGGTGCTCCTCTATACGGCGCAGGTGTTCCTCTCTTATGAGTTCAAGATTTTTCGGCGAGACAAAGCAGCCCTTCGCCGCGACGGTGTAGATAAAGCCGTCGCGTTCGAGCTCGTCGTAGGCGCGCTTGGTGGTTATAACGCTTATACGCAGGTCCTTTGCGAGCGAGCGGATAGAGGGCAGAGCTTCGTCCTCTTTCAGCTCTCCGCTCATTATTCCGAGCTTTATCTGCGAATATATCTGCTCATAGATAGGTTTTCCGCTTTTGTTGTCTATTATAATGTTCACGTTCCCGCTCCTTTCTGCCTAAACTGTGTATATACAGTATATACAGTAATCACAGCTTTGTCAATAGGTTTTTTCCAAAAATATTGACAGAAATTTAAGTTTTTGATATAATACAGCCACGGACGGAGGAGACACTCATCACAAAAAACGTATCCGCGTCAATAACAAGGGGGTCGGAACCCATAGAAAAGAATATTTCCGTTATCGACGAAAATGGCAACGAATATGAAGCGACCTACCCGAAAAGGGCAAAAGGTCTTGTTAAAAAAGGCAGGGCACGCTTCGTAGACGATAATACGATTTGCCTTGCGTGTCCGCCGGATATTATGGAGGATACAAAAATGTCTGATAACAACATAAAAACAAAAGTCAATGAAACCGCCAAGCCGGTCGAGGCTGTTGCCGAAGCGACGGAAGCAGTCGAATCCATCGAAACGATTGAAGAGATTGAACCCATCGAGACCGCCAAAGTTTCCAACGAAGCGCTGGAACAGTCTGCCGCCGAGTTTATTGAAAAGACCGAAAAAACGCCGGCAAACGGCGGCGCGGAAAGAATTTTGGAGCTTTATCAAAAGGTCATGTCTTCAAGTCTTCCCGATGAGGATAAGGAAAACCTTACGCTGAATCTTTTGAGTGAATGGGGAAAAATCCTTGAGGATATTTCGGAAAATGCGTTTGAAAAGCAGCTTTCCGAGGCTAAACAGCCCGAGCTTTCCGTCGGCTACATTCTTTCGCAGATCGAAAAGATCCGGCAGGAGAACGAGTACATTTACAAAGCGCTTGAAACTTTGTCGGAAATAGTGTCGGGTCAAGGTCCCGCCGACGTTGCCGGCGAGGGAAAGGCAAAGGGTATCGCAGAAACTGTAAAGTGCCGCGAAGCCACGAATCAGAAGCTCATCGCGTTTTACGAGAAGCTCTACGACGACATAAAGCCGCCGAAGTTGAAGTCAACTAAGGAAGCAGCGCTGGAAATCATCTCGCAGGCGGTCAACCGCGACTACAGCAGCCCCGAACCCGAGCAGATAGCAAATCTTGCAGAAGCGATATCTTCTATGCTCGACGGTATCCGGCACATCGACCACTAAAACAGATCCCCCGAGGGCAGCCTCGGGGGAATTTACATAAGTTGACATTATTTGCGCAGTGTGATATAATCAAAAACGCAGAGAGCCGCGGCGTCAAGATAAGCGCAAAAGCTTGCTCATCGCACTTCGCGCCCGTGCCGAATTGGTCGCTCGTGCTCTGAGAGCTTTTGTCGCGTATCTGCCCCCGAAAGGGGGGATGCTTTATGGAGCAGTTGATTTTATACATCATACTTGCATTTATCCTTTTGGAGATATTTAAAACCATAAAAAAGTAACCGCCGGCACTGTCCAACTGCGGCGGTTTCTTTTTAACCAAAGCTGTTAAGGCTGAGCCGTTCGGCTCTCTGCCATTATCTTAGCATAAAAAATCCTTTTTGTCAACACCCCCGAGGGCAGCCTCGGGGGAATTTTTGCATAAAAATTGCCGCAAGCCGATAAGCTTGCGGCAATGGTCTGAGTGACGGGACTTGAACCCACGGCCTCTACCACCCCAAGGTAGCGCTCTACCAAGCTGAGCTACACCCAGACATATTCGCGGCGCTTTTCAACGCCGCAGAGTATTATATCACATTCGTTTTAAAAACGCAAGACCTTTTAGAAAAAATTTTAAATTTTTTCCGAAAGGCCCTGCTCCTGCCGCTGAAGCGGCGGCCGGTCACTCTTCGTCGGCGCCGTCCGAGCTCTCCACGCGCTTGCTTATGCGCTTAAGCTCAGCTATGATGAGCCTCTTTATATAGGCGGGCGGCTCACTTTCGCCCGATTCCCAGCCTCGAAGCGTGCGGCGGGGTATGCCTATCATCTTGGAAACGTCGCTTTGCGTGAGCTTGCAGCGCTCGCGCCAATAAACGAAGTCGTTTTCTATCTTCTCCGGAGCTCCTGCCTCTTCGCAGCCCTCGAGCAGGGCCGACGCAATCTGCACGGCGGCGTTGTTATTCCTCACTATCGCCTTAGACATCTTTTCAAGGCGTTCGCCGTCGCCGAGGAGCTCAACGCACATACGCGCTATCTCGGCTTCGCCGTCTGCGGTGACGGCCGCCCCCGCTTTGCAGAAGAATTCAAGGTTATACTGCTCGCAGCCCGAAACGGCGTTGTCCAAAAGCATCGGCAGACTTTTTACCGAGGCCTCCGCCGTGGAGAGCCCGCCGGGCTTGGTGATAAAGAGATCCGCCGAATCCATAAGAGTGGAGATGTCTTTTACAAAGCCGAGCACGCGGACGTTTTTGCTGTCCGAAAAGTCCTTTGAAAGGCGGCGGTAAACGGTCTCGTTCGTTCCGCAGACCACCGAGAGGAAGCCGTTTTCCGGCAGATCTTCCGATATCATTTCGGTGAGCCTCGGCATAGGTCCGCAGCCCATAGAGCCGAACATCATAACGGCGTGGCGGCAGTTTTCGGGCAGACCGAGTTCGCGTTTTGCCTCTGTCTTGCTCTTTTTGCCGTAAAAGTCGCTCCTTACGGGTATTCCGTCGGTGACTTTTATTTTATCGCGCGCTATTCCTATCGCCTCGAAGTCGGGGACGAGCTCTGCGTCGGGGACAAAATAAAGGTCGAGGTCGCTCTCGTCGCACATCGGCGAGCAGGTGTAGTCGGTGGCAATAAAGCAGGTGCGGAGATTTACCTCGGGGTATTGCTTCATTAGGTCGGTAAGCATGAGCGCGGATATGACGTGCGGGCATATTACTATCCCGTATCCGCCTTCGGAGATGCAGCCGTAGAGCTTATCTACCCCAAGTCCCAAGAGCTTGTGGATAGGCGAACGCCCGTTGAAGAGCTCTGGGTGCTGCTCTATAAAGCTGTAACTGTTGCCCGAGGTCTTCGGGAAGTATCTGTAAAGCCTCGTGTGCCATTCGCATACGGTTTTCGACGCCCACTCCGACACAAACGCGAGCGCGTCGGCGGTATCGGCCTCAACGCCTCTTGCGGCGAGGGCCTGTGAAACGGCTCCCGAGACGGAGTTGTGCCCCTGGCCGGTATTGCAGGAAAGAATAAGAGCTTTCATAGTGTTTCTCCTTTCAAATTTTTTCAATGTGTGCCACAAAAAATCCTTCGTAAAGGCCGCTCGGGCAGATGCACAGCGTGCCCTCTGCCTGTGTGGGCAGCCGAGGTATCTCCGCAAACGCGTCTTCGGGTATCGGGATGATCCTTGCTTTTGCCGCAGGCAGCACTTTTTTCAGCACGTCCTCGTTTTCGCCTTTGAGTATCGAGCAGGTGGAGTAGACCATTCTCTTCCCCGGCCTGAGCATCGAAAGAGCCTTTTTCAAAAGCTCGACCTGAAGACGGCGGCTTCGCTCGTAAAGCTCTTCGGTGAATTCGCAGCGATCGGGACTCACGGTGCCGCTGCCGCTGCAGGGAGCGTCGAGAAGGATCTTGTCGAAATAAAACCCGCCGTCGAGCTTCCGCGAATCGCATACGAGCACCGATACGCGCCCCGCCCCCTGCCTTTGCAGGTTGTATTTCAGGCGCTCGGCCCTCACCTTGTTTTTCTCGCAGGCGGTTATCGAGGCACGGCCGCCGGTCATAGCGGCCATCTGCGTGGTCTTGCCGCCGGGAGCTGCGGCCATATCGAGGACGGAGTCGTCGGGAGAGGGGCAGAGCACGAGCGGAGGTATCATCGAAGAAAGGCTCTGAAGATAGATCTTTCCCTCGGAGTAAAGCTCAAGACTTCGCAGAGAGTCTTCCCTTGCTTCCTTTATTATCAGCGCCTCGGGGCATATGCCGGAGCGCTCGAAGGCTATATTTGCGCCGCGAAGCGCGGCTTCGGCCTCGGTGACGGTGCATTTAAGGGTGTTCACTCTGAGGGTGGAGGGCCGACGGCACAAAAAACCGCTCTCGATGGCGGCGGTGAGTTCCGGCCCGTATTGCGCGAGCAAAAGCTCTTTCAAAAATTCCGGCGTCTGCCACATTTCTATATCACCCCTGCAAAGTGTAACATACTAAAGAGAAAAAGTCAACGGGGCATTACGGTCCGGCGGGCCGTTTCGGCGATTTTTAAGCGGACGTTTGTTTATCACTGCCGGAAGCTGCGTCAAAGAATAAGGAAATGCGCAAGAAAAAATGCGGATAATGCAGTGACAAAGGCAGATAAATGTGATATCCTTTCATCAGAAACTTATAGGAGGTTTTGATATGAAAGAACTTTACGGAAAATCAGTCCGTCTGCGCGAGGGCGACTTTCTGCGCAGGGAACATTCCAACCGCGAATACCTTATGAAGCTTCAGACAAGACACCTTTTGAGAAACTACGAACTTGAGGCCGGAAGATATTCGGGGCGCGGCCACGACGCCTCGGCTTTCGGCGGCTGGGAAGATCCCACCTGTCAGATAAGAGGTCACTTCCTCGGGCACTGGCTTTCGGCGGCGGCTCTTCATTATTACGAGACCGGCGACCGCGAGCTGCTTGTCAAAACCGAGAACATACTCGGCGGCCTCGAAGCCTGCCAGCGCGACAACGGCGGCGAATGGGTCTGCCCGATACCCGAAAAATACCTTTACTGGATAGGAAAGGGCAAGGGGATCTGGGCGCCGCAGTATAACATTCACAAGCTCTTTATGGGCCTCATCGACGTTTACCGCTATATGGAGCTCGGCAAGGCGCTCGAAATAGCCGATAAGCTCGCCGACTGGTTCCTCAGGTGGAGCGGAGAATACACCCGTGAGCAGTTCGACAACATTTTAGACGTCGAGACGGGCGGGATGCTCGAAGTCTGGGCGGACCTGCTCGACATCACCAAAGACGAAAAATACCGCACCCTTTTGGGAAGATACTACCGCGGCAGGCTGTTTGAACCCCTCCTTGAGGGCAAGGACGTTCTGACCAATATGCACGCCAACACCACCATTCCCGAGATACTCGGCTGCGCAAGGGCTTATGAAGTCACCGGCGAGGAAAAGTGGCTGAAAATAGTCGAGTGCTACTGGAAGTGCGCCGTCACCGACAGGGGCTGCTTCGTGACCGGCGGGCAGACTCAGGGCGAGATATGGACTCCTATGCAGAAGCTCAAGGCCCGCCTCGGTGACAAGAATCAGGAGCACTGCACCGTCTACAATATGGTGAGGCTCGCGGAATTTCTGTTCCGTCAGACCAAAGACCCCGCCTATATGCACTATATCGAGTATAACGTTGAAAACGGCCTTAAGGCGCAGACCTACTGGCAGGGACCTCCCTACAAGGGCAGCCCCTGGGGCGGGCTTCTGACCTACTTCCTGCCGATGAAAGCCGGAAGCAAAAAGGACTGGTCGGGCGAGACCGACAGCTTCTTCTGCTGCCACGGGACTATGGTACAGGCCAACGCCGCCTGGAACCGCAGGATCTATTACACCGAGGGCGATTCGCTTTATATCACGATGTACACCGGCTCCGAGGCTTCGTTTGAGATGTGCGGGCAGAATATGAGGGTATCCGTGCGTCAGGACTATATGAACGGCAGCCTTATGACCTCCTCCGAAAATAACGCGCTTCAGACCGTCAACGAGACCGCCCGCGCCCACGCCAACAAGCCGGATTACCGCAAATACATAATCACCGTTCACACCGAAGCTCCCGCGGAGTTCTCGCTGAATCTCAGGATACCCGACTGGATAACGAGAGCCGCGACCGTCACCGTAAACGGCGAGGCCCCCGAAAAGGTCTCGGACACCGATAAATTCACCGTCCTCAAAAGGGTCTGGAAGGACGGCGACAGCGTTACCGTTATTCTCCCGATAGGAATAAAGTTCATTCCCCTGCCCGACGACCCGACTATAGGAGCTTTCCGCTACGGGGCCGACGTTTTGGCGGGCATAACCGAGCAGGAGCGTATCCTTTATATCGAGAGCGACAGGCCCGAAGACGAGCTTTCGCAGGACACCGAGCGCGAGTGGGGCACCTTCCGCACCCTCTACCGCACCGAAAATCAGGACCCGGGCATCAACTTCCGTCGCTTAAACGATATAGGCTACGAGCCGTATCAGATCTACTTCAAAATAAAGAGAAGATAATGTCTGCAAAAAAGCCTCTCCGCAAAGGAGAGGCCTTTTTATGTTCGGTATTATTATTTAGCGGTTACCTTCGCGTCGGACTGCGAATCTATCTTTCCTTCCGCATCGACGACGGTCAGGATATACACGCCCTTTTCTTCGGGAGCCTTTACCGACGGCTTAGAGTTGCCCGAATCCCCTTCGAGGCGGGACTGCGCGGGGTCGTTCTCGTCAAACGCCGAGAGACCCGAGGGCGCGAGCCATACGGTATATCCGTCGGGGACTTCCTCCCAGAGCATCACGTCTCCGTCCGCCGAGACCTCGATGTTGTCGGGCAGGAGCCTGTTGGCAAGAGTGGTGACGGTGGTAAAGTTTACCGTTTCCTTCTTACCGTCGGCGGCAGTGATCTCAAGCTTCCATTCGCCGAAGCTCTGTATCGGTTCTTCGCTGCCTATTTCCGCGCCGTTGAGCTTGGCGGTGCAGCCCTCCTTAATTTTAAGGACGAGCGGCTTGAGATATGAAACGGTATATTCCGCGCCGTCGCGGACGTTTGCGGCGGAGTCGTTTTCACCCGCGTAGACGGTAAAGGTGCTTTCGCCCGAAACGCTGCCGTCGGCGTAAACGATATAAAGCTTATATTCGCCGGCCGCGTCGGGTATCTTTATCGACTTTTCATTTCCCTTGGCCGAAGTCATATCGGGGCCCTCGGCGAAGTCAACGGTCCCCGCAGGCGCGAGCCAAACGGTGTCGTCGGCAGAGAGAAGCCCTCTTCTCGGCAGAACGTCGCCGCAGGTTATCGAGACGTTCGATGCGAGCTCGTAATAGTCGTCGGGCATAACGTCTTTAGAGACCATACCGACGTATTCGTCTTCAAGCCCCGAATAGAGCACTACCTCGTAGCCCTCAACCGGCCAGATGTAGTCCTCGTTCACATACTGCTCAAGGGTGCAGCCGGGGGCGGTGGTCTCGCTGCGGTCGGTGTTCGAGAAGCCGTTTGTAACGGTGCAGTCGTGCTTGCGCATCCAGTCGTTGAGCTCGTAGACGTTTCTTATCGTGTTGGTCACAACGTTGTGGTCAAAGAGGATATAGGCGCTGCCCTCGTCGGGGTGGAAGCCGTTGACCATGCGCGAGCCGTTGGCGGGGGTGGGTGCGCGGAAGCAGTTGATATAATTATAGGTCATCTCGGTCATCTCGGACCAGTCCTCGTTGCCCTGCTGACCGAGGGTGTAAATTCCTCCGGCGTCCTGAAGGACCGAGCATATCTCCTCGACGCGGTTGTAGTTGACGTGGTTATAGCGCGAGGTGGTCGTAGGCTGCCCGGGGAGCTGCGAACCCTCGGTGCCGTCGAAGTTGCACCAGCCCCAGCCTATCGACATTCCGCTGTAGGAGCACTTATACACAAAGTTGTGCTCAACTCTTAGGTCATAAGTGAAGAACGAGGTTATAGGCGAGTTTCCGGGGAAGAAGTAGCAGTTTTCGAGGAGGTAGTTGTTGGTGATGGTTATGCTCTTCGGGACCGCTTCCGTCCCTCTCGGGAACTTTTCGTGCTCGGGGCCGGCGCTCGTCTCGCTCACGCGCTGCTTTTCGGTGTCGTTCTCATAGATGTGCTGCAGGTGCCCTACAACTATGCCTGCGCCGCCTGTGTAGCCTATGAAGTTGCCGTTCACGAGGCAGTCGTAAACGTCGTTTTCAAGATGAATCCCGAGATAGCCGGTCGATTCAAACCCGCCGTTTATAAAGCTGATGTCGTGCGCCGTCGTGACGTGTACGGCCGCGGGAGCAACGTCGAACGCGCGGTAGAGGTCGTTGTGCCAGAATATATCCGAGAATTTGGTGTAAATGGTGCAACCCTGCGTGGTGGCGTTGCCGTATGAGCCGTCTACCTCGTAAAGATTCCAGTCGGAATACGCAAAGGTGAGGCCGTCAAAGGTGATGTGTTCGGCATATTTTTTCTTCGGCTCGCTGCCGCTTATCTCAACGAGCTTTTCGAGCTCGGGGATAACTACCTGTGCGCTGTTAATGTCCTCGCCCTCGCGGGGAATGTAGTAGAGCGTGCTGCCCTCCTGGTCGAAATAGAACTGCCCTTCGCTCTCGAGCCACTCGAACACGTTCACGACGTCGTTCTGACCGGCGGGGTTGTAGTTAGTGTTCCAGCCGAGGTTCTGAGCTATGGCGGCATACGGCATCTGGAATCTTACCTTTGTGTCGCCGCTGTCGGTGAGTTCGAGCGAGGCGGCGCATACGGTCGCCTTTACCCAGGTCGAGCCGGATTCAAGCTCGATGTTCTGGGGATTTCTCGTGTCGGCAGGCAGGCCGAACGACTTCGGGAAGACGTTTCCCGACTTCAGCCCCGACGAGCTCGATACCCAAGCCCAGTCGGCCTGACCGGCGGTGATGAAGTAATAGCCGTCGGCAAGGAGCGGGGTGCCGGTGCGCCTCGTCATCGAAGCGCGAACGCCGTTCACATATATCGCTCTGAGCTTAGCGTCGCGCTCAAGGTGAGCCTTATAAGCGACGAGCCCGTCTTTGAGCCAGTCAACCTCGTCGGCGACCTCCCAGCTGCCCTCGAAGAGCTTGCCGCCGCTGATAACGGGGTGGGCGCCCTCGGCCGCGCGGTAGATAACGGTGCAATTTTTGCTGCCCGAGTCGTTTTCGTCGAAGGTGAGGGTATCGTCGAGGGCATAGAAGCCGTCGGCGACCTCTACCACGATGTCTCCGCCCGATTTTTCGAGCGTTCTTACCTGTTCTTTTGCGCGTTCAAGGGTGGCGAAGGGCTTTTCGGCGCTGCCGTCGCCCTCGGTATCGCTCCCCGACGGTGAAACATAGATTGTGTTTAAAACGGCGTGCTCCTTCTCGGTCTTTCCGCAGCCTGCGAAAACCGAAAGCGCGAGCAGCGCGGCGATCACGACGGATATATACTTTTTAAGCTTCATAGTGATTCTCCTTGTCAAACAGACGGCGTATAAGAGATAACGTCAATGCAGTTAAAATTATGATACCACACTTCGCGGCGGTTTTCAATAGCATATTATTATCCGTCAATAATTATCGCGGGTAGGGAAAATAGGATTTTCGAAAGTCATTTCAAGGGTGGGAATTTGGTGAGGCTCTTTTGGACGCTTATGCGCAAATGCGGCGTCAAAAGTTAGCGAAAACCGTACTGCCCACACGCCGTATCTGTCGTTCGCTTCGCTCTCGACCCGAGAGTCCTTCGACCCCGCGTGCCGAGATATGCGATTATTTTCTCCGCAAGCACGAGCGGGCTAACGTTTATGCCTGTGAAGTGCGAGCGGATAGAAATAACGCCTATCTTTTTGAGAAAGGCTCGATCGAAAACTTTTAAGTTTTTGCTCCTCACTCCCTCCCCGCTTGACCTTTCTCTCGGCGGGTGGTATAATATTTTCAAAGCAAAGGTTGCGTTCGGGAAAGGAGAATCGCTATGAGCCCAAGAAAAATTACAGCAGTTTTGCTCTGCATAATAATGCTTGCCGGACTTGCAGGCTGCGGCAAACGGCCCGTTATCGAGCCCGCCGACGGCTGGTATACCGTCTGGTCGGCGCTGCCAGAGGCCTCAGAGCTCGCCGAGATCCCGAGAAACCCGCTGCTCGCCGGAAACACCTGCCGCCAGCAGATACGGCCCTCACTCGGCGGCGACAAAATAAGGCTCACCTTCTCGAACGAATACGGCAGCGGAAACCTCAGCATAGAGTCGGTGCACATCGCGCACCTTATCTCTGCCGGTGGCCCCGCCATCGATACCGCTACCGACACCTCAGTGACCTTTTCGGGCTCGTCCTCCGTCACGATAAAGGCGGGCAGCAGCGCCGTTTCCGACGAGATCGCCTTTTCCTTCAATGCTATGGATATGCTTGCCGTAACGGTAAAATTCGGCGAAGTGCCCAACGTCCCCTCCTGCCACAGAAACGCCTCCTGCACCACCTGGGTAGTTGAGGGCGACCGCGTGAGCGACTCTGATTTTACGGCTATGGAGCTTATGTCGAGCAACTACTTCCTCTCTCGGGCAGACACCTATGCCCTCGCCGGCACCGAAACCCTCGTGTGCTTCGGAGATTCCGTCACCGACGGCGTCGGCTCGACCTACAACGGCTTTGCAAGCTATCCCGAAGCTCTCGCAGAGCTCCTTAATTCCGACCCCGCCACCCGAAACGTTTCCGTGGTGAACTCCTCCGTCTCGGAACTCGGGCTTTTTTCACAGGACGGCGCCTCAGCAGCGTCGCGGTTTGAGAGCGGCGTTTTAAACCTCCCCGGGACTCACTCGGTGATCGTTCTTCTCGGCGGCGACGACATCAAGAGCGCTCAATACGACATCTCCTCCGAAATGGCCGACGCCTATAAAGAGCTCGCCGAAGCCTGCCACAAGCGCGGAATAGCGATATACGCCGGCACCATTCCCCCGTTCGAGGGCAACACGGTATATTATTCCGAGCTCCACGAGAAAATAAGAAAGTCGGTAAACGAATTTATCGCCGGACCGGATTCCTGCTTCGACGGATATGTGGACTTTGCCGCTATTCTCTGCCGCGCCGAGAACGACTCTAAGCTTCACCCCGACTACGACAGCGGCGACTCGCTCCACCCGAATTCCGCGGGCTATGAGGCTATGGCAAAGGCCGCGGCCGAAATGCTCCGCGAAAAGGCTGCGGCGGCGGAAGAAAAATAAACGGTCGGCGCATCGACAGAACGTCAATAAGGTAAAGCGGAAGTTTAAGGAGAAAAATACACGATGCTTTTTATCAAGAACTTAGAAACGCCAAGATTGACGATCCGTTCTTGGCATAAGTCCGATAAAGATTTTACGCTGTCCCTGTGGGGAGACAAAGAAAACGGAAAGTATATGAGCGACCCTGTACGTGAGAATATGGACGAAGCGTATCTCAAATGTGTCGATGAGATGGAAGACAATCCCGAGGGATATTATCTGATTGTTGAATGGAAAGAGGATCATAAGCCTGTCGGTACCTGCTGCATATTCCCCGAAAACGGGAACTACGATATCGGGTATTGCATCTCAAAAGACCATTGGAAAGAAGGCCTCGGGACCGAAGTGGTCGATGCTGTCGTTCGCTGGGTCAAGGCGGAAGGCGGCAAGTCCGTCACGGCAGAAGTGGCAGACATCAATCTTGCGTCGGTTGCGCTTCTTCGCAAGTTCGGATTTTCAGAGGACAGAAAAACGCGCTATAAAAAATGGGGAGAAGAAACCTTTTTTGACGCCCATTATTATAAACTGAACTTAGAGTGAGTATCCTATTCCGCACGACCAAATTCCGTTTACCTGTCAGACTAATTTTAAATCACACTTCTACGCACAAAAAAGCAGACGGTTTTCCGTCTGCTTTTGCTGTTTTATCAAGACCTTGGCAGGCTCTTTGCGTCAGTCATCAAACGCGCCGGGGAAGGCTTTCTTCGCGGCATAGCGCTTGACGGAGTTTGCGTTCTCAACAACGTCATAGGTCGCCAGCCTGTCGTTTATAAGCTTGGTGTAATCGGCGTCGAACAGGTCGGTGAGAATGTGGTCGCGGTAGTCTTCATAAAGGCCATCGCGCTCCAAGATGTCGAGCCTCTCGACGAGATAGAAGCAGGTGTCGTCCTGAATAACGGTGTATTCGCCTACGGGGCAGCTCGTGAAGACGTAATTTACAAACTTCTCGGTGGGAGCGGTGCCCTCTTTGCTGATTATGTTCTCGTTGAGATATTCGTTTTCGGCCTCGGCAGCTTCGTCAGAGGCGTCGGCGGTATCTTCGGCGGTGTCGGCAGTGTCGTCAGCTGCGGTTTCGGCGTCGTCGGCGGCATCATCTGCGGCTGCATCGTCTGCGGTCTCACCGTCGTCCGCGGCTTCCCCGAGGGCTTCCTCTTCGGCTTTTTCGGCGAGATACGCGTTGTATTCGTCGATGAGGTCGTCCATCGACTCTCCGGCCGCAGCGCGGTCGCGGTAGGAATTAGCGAGCTCGAGCTGCGAATTTTTCCTCGCCTCGTCGATGGCGTCTTCAACGCTGTCAACAAACTGGAAGGTCATATATTTTATTCTCGCGTAGTTGTCGGAGAAATAGGCCTCTATCTCCTCTTCGGTGGTGCCGTTGAGGCCGCCGATCTCATAATATGCATCAAAGACCTTTTCCTCCTTGCGGGCGGCATATACTGCCTTTTCGTAGGAGTCCTGGCCCACGCCTATCGACTCCCAGGCATCGCTGCTCGTATTCCAGGCGTTGCGCATCTGACTGTCGATAAGAGCCTTTTCGTCGGCGGAAAATTCAAGGCCGAGCTCGTCAAACAGCCTGTCGATTACTACCGACTGCTTGCACATATCCATAGCGTACTGATTGATATATTCCTCAACGGTCTCGCCGCTCTCAAGGGTCATATCAAACAGAGTGGGCTCAACATATCCGTAGTTCAGATAATAGAGATAGTAGATAAGGTTGTCGCTGTTCTCCTGATAAAGCTGCTGCGTTGCCGCGCCGTAGCCCTCGGTCTGGTAATAGATATACAGACCGCTCGGCACTACATCGCTGCCGTCAACCTTCGCGACCCAGGTGGTATCGCCGCACCCCGCGAGCGTAAATGCCATACACAGTATAAGCGCCGCCGCGGCAATTCTTTTTAACAGATTCATTTTAGGTATTCCTCTTTTCAAAAATTTCGGTAATTCCGCCGACATTCTCGGCATACTCGATTATTATACAATAAATTCGCGAATATGTCCATACTTTTTTAAAAAGTTTTTTATTCCGGTTTTTCTTCGCCGTATGTCGAGATGTAAACCTTCTCGAAAATTATGTCCTCTGAGGGCTGCGAAGTCGAGAGCGTTTCTGCTGACATTATCTTTTCAAAGACATCCCAGCCGTCGTATATCTGCGCAAACACCGTGTATTTCCGCGAGAAGTTGGGTATCCCGCCCTTTTCTGCAAAAACTCCGCCGAGCTCGTCGCCGTAGGCACGCTTGAGCGCGTCGGCGTCCATATAGGCCTCGTTGACCTCGGTCACGTCGTTTATGAATATCATGCTCGAACCGGCGTAGTTCCGCCCGAGGCTCGAGCCAATAAACGAACATATCGAGCCCTTTAAAGGCCACAGGTCGTCCGAAATTTCGGCTTTTATCTGGGTCATATCCGACTCCTCACCCGCTTCGGCTTCCGGAGAGGGCGACTTTGTCCCTCCGAGAGCATAGGCTCCGTCAACCACGGCGCAGACATACGTTCCGTCGTAGTAGCCCGATTCGACAAGATCGCGGAAATAGGTGTAATACTGCGGGACCTCCTCGGGGTAGAGCACGGCTTTTACCGTCCCGATATTGGTCTCGTAAACAACGACCGGCGCGCTGTCCTCGGGGGTCTCGAGCTGGATAAAATCTATCTCGTCGGGGATATTGCCCTGCTTTCCGCCTGCCGCCCACACAAAGAATATGAACGCCAGAATGACAAATATCGCGACCATAGAAAACCCGAGATACTTTTTGAAATACGGGTTCTGGAGCGGGTTGGGCACCTTTTTGTTGGGATTTTTATATTCTTCTTCCATTTTCAGTCCTCCTTATCGGTCTTCACCCAAAAGCTGTTCATTCCGTGCATATAGGTTTTGGCGCCCTTGGGCATCTGCGTAAGGCAGTTGAAGACGTTCATATAGTCACCGCCGCCCATTCCTACCGTGAGCGCGCCGAACACGCCGATATACCAGAGGTTCGGGAAGAATATCCATATGATATATGGTATCGCCCCGAATACGAGATTCGGCAGCAGACACATAAAAACGAACCTTGCCTTACCGAAGAGCTCGGGTCCGACGACAAAGCAGAGACCCTTCTTGAAGTCGGTATACATATATATGTCGCCCTTAAAGCAGACTGCGTGTAAAAATTCGTGGGGGAATATTACCGCGAAGGACAGAACGCCTATCACGCACCATATGAGTATAAACCTAAGCAGCCCGATGCTCCTGACGGTCACCGCAAAGCCCTCGCGCAGGCCCATTCCGACGGCGAAAACGGGGACTATCAGCACTACCGTCACTATAAACGCGATTATATTCATTATGAGCGGGAGCTTCTGCGCGTCAGGCTCTTTAAAAGGCACATATCCCTTCTCGTGCTCGCGGGTCGGCAGGCTTTCGGGGTCGCCGTCGAATTTTCCGTTGTAATGAAATTTCATACCGTCACGTCCTTTCGATTAAAGCTTTCTCAGCTTTGTCCCCTCGCGGGTCTCCTCGACCGCGTAGCCGAGGGCTGCGATCTTATCCCTCAGCTCGTCGGCGAGGGCGAAGTTCTTTTCCTTTCTTGCGGCTTTTCTCTGCTCCAAAAGTTCCGAAACTTCCGCGGGGATATCCCCGTCGGGCTTATCGGCTCCGAGCTTTTTCGCGGCTTCTATCAGCCCGAGCGAGAGCACGCGGTCGAAGTCGGCTATGAGCCTGAGCTTCCCCGCGCCGGAAAGCTCCGACTTTAACACGTCGTAAAGAGCGGTTATCGCGAGCGAGGTGTTGAGGTCGTTATCCATAGCAGCCTTAAAGCTCTCACGCAGGCGGGAATACTCCGCCCCGTCGATGCTGCCTTTGTCCTCAAGGCGGGCTATCCTCGCTACGAGCTTTGAATATGCCGCGGCGGCGTTGTCGAGGTTCTCATAGCTGAAAACGAGCGAATTGCGGTAGTGAGATTGCAGGCAGAAGAAGCGATATGCCAAAGGGTCGTAGCCCTTTTGTTCCAAAAGCGAGACGGTCAGAAACTCCCCTTTTGATTTAGACATCTTTCCGCTGTCGGTGTTGAGGTGGTGAACGTGGAACCAGAAGCCGCACCACGGGTGCCCGAGGTATGACTCCGACTGCGCGACTTCGTTGGTGTGGTGGGGAAATGCGTTGTCAATCCCGCCGCAGTGGAGGTCGAGGTATTCGCCGTTGTTCTTCATAGATATGCAGGAGCACTCGATGTGCCAGCCCGGGTAGCCGAGCCCCCAAGGCGACTCCCACTTTAATTCCTGGTCTTCAAACTTCGACTTCGTGAACCACAGCACGAAATCGGTCTTGTTGCGCTTGTTGCCGTCGGCCTCAACGCCCTCGCGGACGCCTACGGCGAGGTCTTCCTCGGCGAAGTCGTTGAAGATATAGTATTTTTCGAGCTTAGAGGTGTCGAAGTATATGTTCCCGCCCGCCTCATAGGCATAGCCCTTTTCGAGGAGCGAGGATATAACCTTTATAAATTCGCCGATGCAGCCCGTCGCGGGGACTACGGTATCGGGCTTGCGGATATTTAGCTTTTCGCAGTCGGCAAAAAAGGCGTCGGTATAGAATTTCGCTATCTCCATAACGGTTTTGTGCTCGCGCTTGGCGCCCTTGAGCATTTTATCGTCGCCGGTGTCGCCGTCGGAGGTCAGGTGCCCGACGTCGGTGATGTTCATAACGCGGTTGACGTCGTACCCCGACCACCTAAGATACTTTTCGAGGACGTCCTCCATAATATAAGTGCGGAGATTTCCGATGTGGGCGTAGTGATACACCGTCGGCCCGCAGGTATACATCTCGACCCTGCCGGGAGTATGGGTGGTAAATTCGTCCCTGCTTCTTGTCAGACTGTTGTAAAGCTTCATATTTTACTCTCCTTTTTCTTTTTTGAGACTTTCTATCTCGGCTTCGAGCTGTTCTATCCTTGCGCGCTGGCGGCAGAGCTCCTGCGAAACGGGGTCGGGGATATGGATCTGGTCGAGATCGTTTACCCTAACGCCGTTGCGCCTGACTATCCTTGCCGGAACGCCCACGGCGGTCGCGTTTGCGGGGACCGCGTCGAGCACGACCGCATTTGCGGCTATCTTGGCGTTGTCACCGACCTTGAACGGTCCGAGGACCTTTGCCCCGCAGCCGACCATTACGTTGTTCCCGAGGGTCGGGTGGCGCTTGCCCTTGCCCTTGCCGGTGCCGCCGAGGGTGGCTCCCTGATACAAAAGGCAGTTGTCGCCTATCTCGGCGGTCTCGCCGATGACCACCCCAGCGCCGTGGTCTATAAAGAGCCCTTTTCCTATCTTCGCGGCGGGATGGATCTCGATTCCGGTCAGGAATTTCCCGAGCTGCGAAAGGGCGCGCGCCGTGGTCTTGAAATTGTTGATATAAAGCCTGTGGGCAATGCGGTATATCACCACCGCGTGGAGCCCCGAATAGGTGAGAAGTATCTCAAGTCCGGAACGCGCGGCAGGGTCGCGCTCGCGGACGGAATCTATCTCCTCTTTTAAACGTTTATACATATTTGAAAGATACAAAGCAATTCTCCTTTACCGACCGCGCGAATACAAAACGCCCCTCACCCCGGGTCTCCGGCATATGAGAGGCGCAAAAGCGCGGTTCCACTCTGACTTGTAGCTTAAAATGCCTTAACGCGGCAGACGCGGCGGGATACTTTAAATGTTCCCCCGCCGAGCTCGCGGACGCACTTTGCCGACGCCGCCTTGCGGGGCTCACACCGCTCCCCGCTCTCTTTAAAGGCGCACAAGGGTTACTCTTTCCGCTCATCGCTTTTCGATATTATATGCAGTATAGCACAGCGGCGTGAAAAAATCAAGGGGAGAAATAAATAAGATGTGGGTGAATAGGAAACATTGTTTTTGTTTGCCTTCCTGATTTTTGTTTGCACAGGGATTCCGCAGCCTGCAATGCGGCGTCGAAGAGTGATATAATGGCAACATAGTCACGCCGCATCTGTCGTTCGTTTCGCTCTCGACCCGAGCGCCCTGCGCTTCGACCCGCCACCCGAGATATGCGATTATTTCTCCGCAAGCACGAGCGGGCGGGGCCATATATGCCCGCGAAGTGCGAGCGGATAGAAATAACGCCTATCTTTTTGAAAAATGGTGGACCGAAAACTTTTAAGTTATATAAGCTTGAAACTTTGGCTTTTTCCCCTCAATATATCTCCTGCTCAAGATCGTCGAAAACTTCGGCCGAGAAAAATTCGCCGAGCGTTATATCGAGCCCGTCGCAGAATTTCTTTATCGTAGTTATCGATATCTCACGCCTTTTCGGATCGAGCATCGAATAGGCCGTTGACGGCGTTACTCCCGAGCGGTTTGCAAGCTCGTTTATCTTTATGCCCCTTTGGCGGCAGATCTCCAAAAACCTTTCGGCAACCGCATCCTTGACTGACATAATATCACCTCAAGGATAATTTTAAAAATTTTTACGCAAATGCGTGTACGCACTTGCGTAATACAAAGAAGTATGCTATAATAGGCTCATCTTATTCGCAAAGGAGAAAAAAATATGTTCAAAAAAACGCTATTCTTAATTCCATGTCTGATATCCGCCCTGCTCTTTGCCTCATGCTCTTCGGCGCCGGAATATTCCCCGCCAAACGGCGGCGGGACCGCGGCGGCTGCCACAGCTTCCGACGGTCAAACGCCCTCTCCCGAGCAGGAAGCCGAGCCCGCACCGACAAACGGGCTTACCGCCACAAAGCCCGAAGCCGCGCCGATCGAGCCCTCCGGCGACCTGGGCGACTATCACATCGAGATCGGGGACTTTGAGCTTTCAGAGGACTACAGCGGCAACCCCGCGATAATAATCAGCTATACCTACACCAACAATTCAGACGAGGCGCAAAGCGCTATGACAGCGATAACGGAATATGCTTTTCAGAACGGAGTAAGCCTTGAGTCGGCATATTTTTCAGACGATTCAAAGGTGGACTCTTCGGTAAGTATGAAAGACGTAAAGCCGGGCTCGTCATTGGAAATCAAAAGGGGCTATCGGCTTTCGAGCGAGACCGCGCCAGTGGAGTTCGAAGTGAACGAAACCTTCTCTTTTGACGGCACGATGCTCGGAAAGACCTTTGAAATAAGCCCCGGCGGCACCACGGAATACTCCGTCGCTCCCGCAGGAGACATCTACGGCGAGCTCGGAGACTTCACGGTGTCGGTGGTGTCCTGCGAAATAGGCGAAGACTATGACGGAAGCGACGTCTTGGTGATACACTACGGCTTTACCAACAACAGCAGAAAAAGAGCGAGCTTTTCCGGCAACATTTCGGCGGAGGTCTTCCAGAACGGCATAGAGCTCGACAGGGCATATTTTGCGGACGCCAACGACGCTTCGATGCTGAGCATAAAGCCCGGCGCGGGCATTGAGGTCATAGAAGCATACGAGTTGCCGGACACCTCATCGCCGGTAGAACTTGAAATCACAGAGTCGTTCAGTTTCAGTGACGAAAAACTCACGACAACGATAAATCTCGGATAAAAAGTGGCAACATTTTCGGCTCGCAGATTTTTGTATTTCGTTCTTACTCCGTCCCGTAGATCCTGTCGCCCGCACCGCCGAGTCAATCACAGAGGTGTAACATTCGCGCTGCAAAATGTAACATCGACCCTAAAGCATAAAAACGGCTCCCCGATTGAGGAGCCGTTTTTCATATCACTGCAAAAGAGAATCTACGCTTACGTCGAAAAAGTTGCTTATGGCTTTCAGGTCGATGTCGGTCACAAAGCGCTTTCCCGCCTCAATGCGCTGAATAGCGTTTTTATCAACGTCGAGCCCGAGGACCTGTAGCCTGTCGGCAAGCTCTCGCTGAGATATTTTTTTGCTCTTGCGGAGCCTTGCTATGTTTTCTCCGCAGATGTTGTTTTTGCCGTCAGAAGTTTTGTTGATGAACATATAATTCCTCCGTTTGGCGCCTTTTGACATTCAAGGCTTGACAATATTGAAATTATATGTTATATTGATATCACAAATGACATTCACTGAATGTCAAAAGAAAGGAGATTTTCTATGGAATCAATTAAAAGGGAGTATGGCAGAGAAATTCTGTCAACAAAATCAAGCGGAAAGGGAATAATCGCTTTTCAGGTCATCTGTGTTGTGGTGGGGCTGATTTTCGCAATCGCCATCTCGTCGGTCTGCTCGCTGGCTCATTCGCAGTATGACTATTTATTCGGCAGCAGCACCGCCGACTCGTTCGTCTGCATTTTTGCCTTTGCGCTGTTTTTTGTTCTTCCAATCTTTTATTTGGTCATCAATATCTTTGCGATGAAGTCGCACTGCGTTCTGTATGAAAACGCAGTTACCGGTACAACGCTGTTGGCAAACGGTATGAAAAGCTTTATTTTGAGCTACGACGATATTGTCGGCGTGACAGAGACAAAAATGACAAAATCCAAGCGCAGGATATGCATTCAGACCAAGTACGACAAATACGAGGTGCTTGCCTTTAAAAATGCCGACGAAGCAATCAAAACGCTCCGCGATAAAACCGAGAACAACCGCTGATAAAAAGCGCAGCCTCCCCCGACTTTTGCCGGAGGAGGCTGTTTTTATGCCGCTTAGTAAAAATCAGTACGCAATTCCCTGCCACTTCATCGCGTCGGCGACCTTGAGGAAGCCCGCGATGTTCGCGCCGACAACGAGGTTGCCCTCGAAGCCGTATTCCTTGGAGGCATTGTAGGCGTTGTGGAAGATGTTCTTCATAATGCCGTGGAGCTTCTGATCGACCTCTTCAAAGGTCCAGCTCAGGCGCTCGCTGTTCTGCGACATTTCAAGACCCGAAGTCGCAACGCCGCCGGCATTGGCAGCCTTTGCAGGGCCGAAGAGCACGCCCGCATCGAGGAACTTCGCGACTGCCTCGGGGGTGGAGGGCATATTCGCGCCCTCGGCGACGGCCATAACGCCGTTCTTGATGAGAGCGTCGGCAGACTCGCCGTCGAGCTCGTTCTGGGTAGCGCAGGGGAGCGCGATGTCGCACTTGACGGTCCAGATGCCCTTGCAGCCCTCGTGATACTCGGCACCGGAAACGCGGTTGACGTATTCCTTGATTCTGCCTCTCTCGACCTCTTTGATCTGCTTTACGACGTCGAGATCAACGCCGTTTTTATCGACGATGTAGCCGTTGGAGTCGGAGAGAGCGATGACCTTGCCGCCGAGCTGGGTGGCCTTCTGGGTGGCGTAGATGGCAACGTTGCCCGAGCCGGAGATGACGACCGTCTTGCCCTTGAAGGAATCGTTCTTCATGCAGCCGAGCATTTCCTCGGTGAAGTAGCAGAGGCCGTAGCCGGTGGCCTCGGTCCTTGCGAGGGAGCCGCCGTAGCTCAAGCCCTTGCCGGTGAGAACGCCGGTAAACTCGTTTCTGAGCCTCTTATACTGGCCGAACATAAAGCCTATCTCTCTTGCGCCCACGCCTATGTCGCCGGCAGGAACGTCGGTATCCGCTCCGATGTGCTTCGAAAGCTCTGTCATAAAGCTCTGGCAGAAGCGCATAACTTCGGCGTCGGACTTGCCCTTGGGGTCGAAGTCGGAGCCGCCCTTGCCGCCGCCCATAGGCAGACCGGTCAGGGAGTTCTTGAAGATCTGCTCGAAGCCGAGGAACTTGATGACCGAAGCGTTGACCGAGGGGTGGAGCCTCAGGCCGCCCTTATAGGGGCCGATGGCGGAGTTGAACTGTACTCTGAAGCCGCGGTTCACTCTTACCTTGCCGCTGTCGTCTACCCACGGAACGCGGAAGATTATCTGACGCTCGGGCTCGACGATCCTGTCGATGATGCCGGCCTCGACAATGTCGGGTCTGCGCTCGACGACGGGCTCAAGGCTCTCGAGAACTTCGCCGACGGCCTGCAAAAATTCTTTTTCGTTGGGGTTTCTCGCCTCTACGTCGGCATAAACCTTCGCGAGGTATTCATTTTTGAATGTCATAGTGCTTTCCTCCTGTAAATTATAAAAGTAATGGGGTTATTATAGCACAGTTTTTGCAGGATTGCAAGAGGAAAACTGCAAAATCATAGGAGTTTCCGAAATTTTTTGCTTGATTGCCGTCGGGTTTTGTAGTATAATCATGTCAGCGTTTTGAAAAGGAGAGTGAGCTTTTGAGAGCCGTGATACAGAGGGTGCTGTCGGCAAGGGTGACCGTTGACGGCAGCGTGACCGGCGAAATAGGCAGAGGATATCTGGTGCTTCTGGGGGTCGGCTCGGGCGACGCCGAAGACAACTGCCGCAGGCTCGCCGAAAAGATAGCGAAGCTTAGGATATTTGCCGACAAAAACGGAAAGACCAACCTTTCGCTCAAGGACGTAGACGGAGGTGTGCTCGCCGTTTCGCAGTTCACGCTCTTTGCGGACTGCTCCCACGGCAACCGCCCGAGCTTTTTTGAGGCCGCCGCTCCCGAAGAGGCGAATCGGCTTTACGAGAAGTTCTGCCTTGAGCTCGCCGCACTCGGCTTCGAGCCGCAGAAGGGAGTCTTCGGGGCGGATATGAAGATAGATATGACTGCCGACGGGCCGTTTACCGTCGTGCTGGAAATGTGAGGCGGACCTATGAACATACAGATATATGCACGGAGCAAATGCTTCGATTCAAAAAAGGCGGAGCGCTGGTTTAAGGAGCGCAGGATAAAATATCAGCTCATCGACCTCGA
>CANRLU010000022.1 GCA_947631535.1 uncultured Clostridia bacterium
GCAAACGGCGAGGTCAATGTGACAGACCTTAAAGATGTAGCTATAGAAGATTTGCTCGGCAGAGAAATAATCAAGCTCGACCTTGAGCCTGTCTACAAAATGCTCACGGGCAAGACGGTTATGGTCACCGGCGGGGGAGGCTCAATCGGAAGCGAACTTTGCCGACAAATTGCAAGCCACAGCCCGAAACAGCTCATAATTTTTGATGTCTACGAAAACAACGCCTACGCGATTCAGCAGGAGCTTTTAAGCAAGTATCCGAATCTCAACCTTGTTGTACTTATAGGTTCTGTCCGTGACAGCGGGCGCTTGCAGGACGTTTTCTCAACATACAAGCCTCAGATAGTCTACCACGCGGCGGCGCATAAGCACGTCCCGCTGATGGAAGTATCACCCTGCGAAGCCATCAAAAACAACGCAATCGGGACATACAAAACAGCCTACGCCGCTATGCGCAACGGCTGCGAGAGGTTTGTCCTGATTTCAACCGACAAAGCCGTCAATCCGACCAATATAATGGGCGCGTCGAAGCGGCTATGTGAGATGATAATTCAGACGTTTGATTACATGGTTAAGAATCATCGCGAGAACGAGATTCCGCAGCTCCATGCACATCAGCCGGACGGTGAGTGGGATATTCCTTATAGCGACGAGAAGATAGTTTCGCACACAAGATTTTGTGCTGTTAGATTCGGAAACGTCTTGGGCTCGAACGGCTCGGTTATACCATTATTTAAGCAGCAAATCGCGCAAGGCGGACCCGTTAAGGTCACCCACCCCGACATAATCCGCTACTTTATGCTGATCCCCGAAGCAGTAAGTCTCGTCTTACAGGCAAGCGTTATGGGCAAGGGCTCGGAGATTTACGTTTTGGATATGGGCGAACCCGTAAAGATAGATACGCTGGCAAGGAACCTAATCCGTTTAAGCGGAAAAGTCCCCGACGTAGACATAAAGATTGAATACATCGGACTTCGCCCGGGCGAGAAACTCTATGAAGAAAAGTTAATGGCGGAAGAGGGCTTAAAGACCACCGAGAACAAGAAAATCCACATCGGACAACCTATTCCGTTTGAATATGAGGGCTTCTTCAAGGAGCTTAAGAAGCTCATGGAAGCGGCGTATAACGAGGACGAGGCGGAGGTCTATGAGCTCACAAAGAGCGTAGTTACGACGTTCCACCCCACGAATGATAAAAGCAGGAAATTGCAGACGATAGCATAAAAGAAGGTAACAGGATTGATTAAACCGTTTGAAAAGAAGGTCTGGCTTTCGAGCCCGACTATGCACGGCGAGGAATTAGAATACGTCAAAAAGGCGTATGAGACCAACTGGATGTCCACCGTCGGCGAGAACATCAACGAGGTCGAGAGGCAGATAGCCGAAAAGGTCGGCTGCAAGTATGCCGTGGCGCTTTCCGCGGGTACGGCGGCGCTTCACCTTTGCACCAAGCTTGCGGGCGAAAAGCTCTACGGAATGCCGAAAACGAACGAAGGAACACTTCAGGGTCACAAGGTCTTTTGCACGGATATGACCTTTGACGCGACCGTAAACCCGATCGCCTACGAAAACGGCGAGGCGGTGTTCATCGACACCGAGTATGACACTTGGAACATGGACCCCAAAGCGCTTGAAAAGGCGTTTGAGATATATCCCGAGGTCAGGTTAGTAGTCGTTGCTCACCTTTACGGCACACCCGCAAAGATGGACGAAATCAAGAGAATCTGCAAAGTCCACAACGCTTTGATTATTGAGGACGCTGCGGAATCTCTGGGAGCGACTTTTAAAGGTCAGCAGACGGGCACTTTCGGGGACTACAACGCCATAAGCTTTAACGGGAATAAGATTATCACCGGTTCGAGCGGAGGAATGTTCCTCACCGACAGCAAGGCAGACGCCGAGAAAGTGCGCAAATGGAGCACGCAAAGCCGCGAAAATGCGCCATGGTACCAGCATGAGGAGATAGGCTATAACTACCGTATGTCTAACGTGATTGCGGGCGTAGTCAGGGGACAAATACCCCACCTTGAAGAGCACATCGCGCAGAAAAAGGCGATTTATGAGAGATACAAGGCAGGGTTTAATGGACTGCCGGTCACGATGAATCCGTATTCAACCGACAGCGAGCCGAACTTCTGGCTGAGCTGCATGATTATAAATCCCGAAGCGATGTGCAAACAGGTCAGGGGCGACAGCGAGACGACATACATAAAAGAGCATGGCAAGAGCTGCCCGACCGAGATACTTGAAACTCTTGCAAGCTATAACGCCGAGGGCAGACCGATCTGGAAGCCGATGCACCTCCAGCCGATTTACAGAATGAACGCGTTCATCACCAAAGACGGCAACGGCAGAGCGAACAGCAACGCGTATATCGCGGGCGAGAAGCCGACCGACGTTGGCGCGGATATCTTCCAGAGGGGCTTGTGTCTACCCTCTGACAATAAGATGACCGAAGAGGAACAGGACACCGTAATTGAAATAATTCGTGAATGTTTTGAATAAAGAGGCAACCGACCATGTGGAACCCTGCTTACAGAGAAGAACTGAATAACCGCCGCGTCTCGGCAGCCGCTGCAGGTGGGGAGAAGCGTGTCGAAAATCAGCATAAAAAGGGCAAGCTGACCGCGCGCGAGCGCCTTGCATACCTCTTTGACGACGGCAGCTTCACCGAGCTCGAATCGCTCATCGAGTCGCAGGAGACCCGCTTCGGAATGGATAAGAAGAAAATTGCGGGCGACGGTGTTATCATCGGCTACGGCAAGATAAACGGTCGCACGGTTTACGCTTCTGCGCAGGATTTCACGGTTATCGGCGGAACTCTGGGCGAGTATCACTCCAAAAAAATCTGCCGCATTATGGATATGGCCATGACCGCAAAGGCCCCGTATATAAGCATCAACGATTCGGGCGGAGCGAGAATCGAGGAGGGCATCACCGCACTTGACGGCTACAGCGGAATCTTTTTCAGAAATACCCGCGCCTCGGGAATCATTCCGCAGATTTCGGTCATTTTGGGTCCCTGTGCGGGCGGCGCGTGCTATTCTCCCGCGATAACCGATTTTATCTTTATGACGAAATCGACTGCAAATATGTTCATTACAGGTCCTGCTGTTGTCAAGACGGTTATCGGCGAGGAAATAAGCGCGAACGACTTAGGCGGTGCCGACGTTCACGTAACAAAGAGCGGAGTTGTTCATTTTACTTATGACGACGACTATTCATGCCTCGACGGGGTTAAGACGCTTCTTTCCTATCTTCCCGACAACTGCGACAGGCGACCTCCTATTATAAAAGGTACAGAGGTAGACGATTCCGCGCGGCTTGAGGAAATTGTTCCCGACAACAAGCGACGCGCTTATGACATGAAGTCGGTCATAAACACCTTTGCCGACGAAGGCTCGTTCTTTGAAGTTCAGAAGGATTTTGCAAGAAATATTGTCATAGGCTTTGCAAGGCTCGACGGTGAAACGATAGGAATAGTCGGCAATAACCCCTACGGTGGAATTGCAGGCTCGCTGGATATAGATTCTTCCGAGAAAGCGGCAAGGTTTGTGAGATTCTGCGACTGCTTCAATATCCCGATTCTTACGCTTGTTGACGTTCCGGGATTTATGCCCGGAAGCAAGCAGGAGCACGGCGGAATTATTCGCAGAGGTGCGAAGCTTCTGTATGCTTACGCCGAGGCGACGGTGCCGAAAGTCACACTGATTCTGAGAAAAGCCTACGGCGGCGCGTATATCGCGATGAACAGCAAGGGACTTGGCGCTGATATAGTCTATGCCTGGCCGATAGCCGAAACCGCGGTGATGGGGGCCGACGGCGCGGTGAACATAATGTTCGGCAAACAGATAGAAGCTTCGGGTAACCCTACTGCTGAGCGCGAAAGGCTCATCGGCGAGTATGAAAAAGAATTTATGACGCCCTACATCGCCGCCGAGAGAGGATTTATAGATGAGGTTATCTTCCCCGAGGAGACGGGAGCAAAAATCAAGGACGCATTCGCCGCGCTTAAGAATAAGGACAGAAACGCGGTAGGGTATAGGAAACACGGGAATATACCGCTGTAAAGGTAATGAAAATAGGAGAAACAAATGGCTAAGGATTTATATATTATTGGTGCCGGTGGATTGGGAAGGGAACTTCTACAGTGGATTAAGGACACCAATAAGGTGGGGAAAAAGTGGAATATTGTTGGTTTTCTTGATGATAATCCAGATGCCCTAAACGAATATGAATGTGATTACCACATTGTAGGATCGATACAGGGCTGGAATGTATCAGAAAATGAATATTATGCCTTAGGAATAGCAAATCCCCGAGTCAAGGAGAAAATTACAACACTATATAAATCTAATGGAGCTAAGTTCGCATCAATTATTCACCCTACGGCTCATGTTTCAGAATTTGCAAAGGTGGGTGAGGGCTTGGTGATGTATCCGAATTCGCTTATTACTGCCAATGTTACTGTTGGCGATTTTGTGACACTGCTATCATCTAATGTAGGGCATGATGTAAAGATCGGAAGTTATTCAACAATTTCATCTTTTTGTGATGTTACAGGCGGTGTAGTGATTGGTAAAAGAGTCTTCTTGGGAAGTCATACAACGATTATTCCAAAGAGAACAATCGGAAATGATGCATATATTGCAGCAGGCAGTGTTGTGATAACAAACATAAAAGACGGAATACATGTATTTGGGAATCCGGCTGTACGAATCGACTAACAATGTGGGGCAACGATATGAATAAGTTGGCATTTATATTCAGCGGCCAGGGAGCACAGACACCCGGAATGATGAAAGACCTCTGCGAGCAATACCGCGAAAGCAGCAATGTGTTTGATATTGCCGATAAGGTTCTTAATAGAGATATATCCGAACTGACTTTTTCTGGAACGCAGGAAGAGCTAAATCTTACGCACAACACTCAGCCTTGTGTATTGGCTGCAGATTTGGCGGCTTATAAGGCTTTGGTTTCACACAATATCGCGCCGGATGCAGTCGCCGGATTTTCTCTCGGCGAATATACTGCATTGGTTGCAGCGGGTTGTTTATCGGTTAAGGACGCATTTTCCGTTATTCAAAAGCGAGCGGATTATATGCAGGATGCAGTGCCTGTTGGCAAGGGCGCAATGGCTGCTATCGGTGCGCAGTCGGTCGAAGAGGTTCAGGAGCTGTGCGACAAGGCAACCGGATATGTGATCCCCGCAAATCTTAACTGCCCGGGTCAGACGGTCGTATCCGGCGAAGCGGAAGCGGTAAACGAGGTCGTAGAGTTTGCCAAAGCTTTGAAAATCAAGGCTATGGTGCTTCCTGTGAGCGCACCGTTCCACTGCGAAATGCTCAGACCTGCTGCGGACAGGTTGGCCGAAGAGCTTAATAACATATCCTTCAGCGCTCCGAAGGTTCCGATATATATGAATGTAGACGGAAAGCCAGAAAGCGGCTCTGAAAAAATTGTCGAAAAGCTTATTTTACAGGCAAAATCTCCGGTTCATTGGGAGGAAACGCTCAGAAATATGTACAGCGACGGAGTCCGCGTCTTTATAGAGATAGGCCCCGGAAGAACATTATCCGGGTTTGTGAAGAAAACATTTAAGGGTTGCGAAGATGTAGTTTCGCTGAGAGTTTCGGACAGCGAAACGCTTGGGCAGACGTTGGAAGCCTTAAAGGAGGATCCATAATGGCAGGAATACTTGGCATCGAATATGTATTGCCTGAAAAAGTGCTGACAAATGATGAGCTTGCTGAGGCCTTTAAAAGTTGGAGCGCTGATAAGATACTCAAAAAAACAGGAATCTCATCAAGACATATCTCAGCAGACGGTGAAACGGCATGTGATCTTGGAACCAAAGCAGCTGAAAAATTGATTTCATCTTATGAAATTTCACGGGAGGATATAGATTTTATTATCTTCATTTCTCAAAGTCCTGATTATTTGCTGCCGACCACAGCCTGCATTATTCAGGACAGGCTCGGCTTGAAAAAACAGTCGGGTGCTTTTGATCTTAATCTTGGGTGCTCCGGATATATCTATGGGCTGGCTGTTGCTAAGGGTATTGTCGATTCAGGTATGGCAAAGAATGTACTTTTAATTACATCTGAAACTTATACGAAGCATATAAATTCGCTTGATAGAAGCACAAGGACAATATTCGGAGACGGCGCCGCAGCCACTTTGGTAGGTCAAGGCGGTATGACGATTGGAGATTTTGACTTTGGAACTGACGGAAGCGGCAAAGAGCTTCTGATGATTCCAGCGGGCGGTATGAGATTGCCGAGGTCAGAAGAAACTGCAGTGGAATATGACGATAACGGCAATATCCGATCCAAAAATCAACTTTATATGAACGGCACAGGAGTCTTTGAATTTTCTATTCGCGAAGTCCCGGAATCCGTTGACAATATTCTCAGAAAGTCAAAGCTGTCAAAAAGCGAGATAGATGTCTTTATCTTTCATCAGGCAAATAAGTTTATGCTCGACTTTTTACAAAGACATATGAAAATAGATGAAGAAAAATTTTACCAAGATTTTTCTGACATCGGAAATACTGTTTGCGCGTCCATACCGATTGCGCTAAAAAGAGCAATGGGCAAAAATATTATTAAAAACAATCAAAAAATACTGCTCTGCGGATTCGGCGTAGGTCTTTCGTGGGGGTCAACCATTATATATACAGGTGAAGAAAATGATTCATTCACAGTTTAATAACATAAAAATCGCGGGAATTGCGACAGCAGTACCTGTTGGCAGAGAAAAAATAGCCGATAAATACGGACATGTTTTCGGCGACGAAAAGGTTACAAAGTTTTCTAAGACCACAGGAGTTATTGAACGTCACATTGCCAAAAAAGAGCAGTGCAGTTCTGACTTCGCTTACATTGCCGCAGAAAAGCTGTTATTCGAAAAAGGGATCAACAGAAGTGAAATAGGAATTTGCATTTTTGTAACTCAAACTCCGGATTACCGTATACCCGCAACAGCTTGCGTGCTGCATAAACGGTTAGGGCTTTCAAAAGATTGTATCTGCTTTGATATTAACCTCGGTTGTTCGGGCTATGTTTTCGGTCTTGAAACCGTGTCATCGCTTATGCAGTCATCAAATGTAAAGTATGGACTGCTGCTCGTTGGTGATACCATGACTAAGATGATTGCGCCGAATGATGCATCTTCGGTAATGCTTTTCGGAGACAGCGGCTCGGCTACTTTACTGGAAAAAGCCGATTCCGCTCCTGCTATTAAAACTGCCTATCGGACGGATGGAGAAGGATTTAAGGCTATAATCGTTCCTGCCGACGCATACAGAAATATGGATGCGCCCGAGGAAAGAACCGTTTGGGGAGACGGAAACGAAAGATCGGATTACGACCTTTATATGAACGGAGTTGAAGTTTTCGGATTTACGGTAACCGAGGTTCCGGCGTTGATAAATGAGTTCGTAGAAGAAAATCAGATAAATAAGGAAGAGATAGACTGTTATGCTTTTCATCAGGCAAACTGCTTTATCCTTAAACAACTCGTAAAAAAGGCGAAGCTTGACAACGATAAAATGCACATCTCTATGGATAGATACGGCAATACAAGCGTGACTTCTATTCCTTTAACTCTGTGTGATAAATACGGCGATTGCAGCGACGGAGAGAATAAAAAAATCTTTTCCTGCGGATTCGGAATAGGGCTTTCGTGGGGAATAGCGGAATTTGAAGTCAACGCAAACGATATTTATCCGATTATTGAAACCGACGATTACTATAAGGACGGTGAGGTAAGCCGTGATTAACCCGATGGATCTAAGCGGAAGAAAATATATTGTAACCGGCGCGTCGTCAGGTCTTGGCAGGCAGGCCTGCATAACACTCAGCAACCTTGGAGCAACGGTATTTGCCGTCGCAAGGAATGCCGAAAAGCTTGAGGAAACCGCAAAATTATGCAATAACTCAGAAATTTCGCGGGGGGGGGGGTACAAAGTGCTACCCTTGCGACCTGAGCAATATTGATACTATTGAAAATTTAGTTAAGGATATTGTTCAGGAAAACGGAAAACTTGACGGTTTGGTTCACTGTGCCGGAATTACTGCCACAAAACCGCTCTCATCAAATACATACGATTTTTTGGACGAGATGATGAGAATAAATGTTTATTCATTTATTGAACTTGTAAAGCATCTTTCAAAGAAAAAGAACTGCAATCAGAATACCAGCATTGTTGCGGTTTCTTCCGCTGCGAGTATCAGAGGCGATAAGGCTAAATCGGCATATTGTATGTCAAAAGGCGCGTTAGACAGTGCTTGTCAGGCAATGGCAGCTGAGCTGGGTCCGGAAAAAAGAATCCGCGTAAACACTGTAAATCCCGGTTGGATAAATACTCAGATGTACAGTGATTATGTAAAAAACGTAGGGCAGGAATATGCGGATGCAACAATACTCGACAGGCAATTTCTCGGAGTTGCGGAACCATATGAGGTCGCTAACGTTATTGCTTTTCTGCTTTCGGATGCTTCGTCTCAAATCACCGGGCAATCTATCGTAGTCGACGGAGGAAGAACCATCTGGTAAAGGTTTTCAGGTTCAATGTCCTTTAAAGGAGATTGAAATTTATGATCAACCCAATGGATTTGTCCGGCAAAAGATATATCGTCACGGGGGCTTCTTCCGGGCTTGGCAGGCAGGTATGCGTTACCCTCAGTCAGCTTGGCGCGAATGTCACCGCTATAGCAAGGAGAGAGGACAGGCTTAAAGAAACTCTTTCTCTGATGGAAAAAGGTGAGCACGACTATTATTTCTATGATCTTTCGGAAGTTGATGGAATAGAGTCATTCGTTAATTCTGCTGTTTCAAAAAACGGAAAGTACGACGGAGCGGTTCACTGCGCGGGAATAGGTACCTTGATGCCGGTAGCTATGTCAAAATACTCATTTATGAAAGAGATAATGGACATAAACTTTTTCTCGTTTGTTGAAATGGCAAGAGTGCTTTCAAAAAAGAAAAACTCAAACGATGAAGCAAGCTTTGTCGCGGTATCTTCTGCAGCATCAGAATTTACCGACAAATGCAAGCTTGGATACACGTCTTCAAAGGGCGCTCTTGACAGCGCAGTCAAGGCTATGGCGGTTGAACTCGGAGCATCGAGAAAAATGCGCTTTAATACCGTAAATCCCGGTTGGATAAGAACAGAAATGTACAACATGATTGTTGAGCAGACAGGTGCTGAGCATGCGGAAAAGACGCTTAGTACCCATGTCCTCGGAATTACCGAACCGGTTGAAGTCGCAAACACTATTGCATTTTTGCTATCCTCAATGTCCTCTAAAATAACAGGGCAAAATATCTTTGTTGACAGCGGCTGGACCATCAACTCAAACAATGATTAGATTGAAAAATGGCAACCATGTCATATTCAAAATAAAACTATAAGGAGAATTCTTATGAACGATGAAAAGAAATTAGCGATGCTTGAGGAACTTATGGAACTCGACGAAGGAACTCTGAAACCCGAAACGGAGCTTGCGGATATTGATGAATACAATTCAATGGCAAAGCTTTCGCTTATTGTTATGATGAGCGACGAGTTTGGGAAAAAGCTTACTAACGACCAAATCAAATCATTCAAGACAGTTCATGACATTATGGATTATATGGCATAATGTCTGTCGAGGTTATCCGCAAAGCTGATCCGTATGTATTCCTGAGTAAAATAGAGCCTGATGTTACTAAGAAACGTGAGATCTTGGAGCATCAGGCAGGGATACATCTTTTACAAGAAGCTATGTCACTAATTGGGCTCAGTTTTTCCGATTACATAATTATGTATACAGAATACGGTAAACCGTATTTTGTAAAGAAAAATGAATCGCAGGATATTTGGGTGCCGCATTTCAGTATATCACATTGCAAGGAATATGCCGCCTGCGCAATTTCTAAAAGAGAAATAGGCTGCGATATTGAAAGAATAAAAAGGATACCTGACATTTTGAACAGAGAAATCAATAAGGTAAGCAGAATTGTCGATAGACAGCGATATGATTCCGAAATTGCATATAGAACCTGCCTTTGGACTGTATATGAGGCTATAGGAAAGTGCAATGGGAGAGGGATACCGTTGAAAAAAGAAGAATACAGCAATGATGATTGGGCGGATCTCTATTGGAAGATTCATGATGAGTTTATTTTAAGCATCGTAAAGCAGAAATTATAACTATGGAACACAAAAAGCATTTTTATGAAAAATACATAAAGCGTCCTCAGGACTTCATCTGCGCGCTTTTGGCGATTATAGTTCTGTCGCCGATTATGCTTGTGACCGCACTTCTCGTCAGAATCAAGCTCGGTTCGCCGGTGTTATTCAAGCAGGAGCGCCCCGGCAGAGGCGGGGAAATATTCAAACTGTATAAATTCCGATCGATGTCAGACAAAAGGGATCCCGACGGAAACCTTTTACCAGATAAAGACAGGCTCACGACGTTCGGAATGAAGCTCCGCTCGACCTCTTTAGACGAGCTTCCCGAGCTGATAAATATATTAAAAGGCGATATGAGCGTTGTCGGACCGCGTCCGCTGATGGTCGAATATCTGCCGAGGTATAACGAGCATCAGGCACGCCGGCACGAGGTCAGACCTGGGTTTACAGGGCTTGCGCAGGTGCATGGCAGAAACGCCATAACCTGGGAAGAAAAATTCGATTGGGACGTTAAATACATTGATAATATCACATTTTTGGGCGACTGGAAGATTATTTTTCGGACTGTCGCGACCGTTCTTAAGCACGAAGGCATAAGCGCCGAGGGCGAAGCCACAATGGGAGCTTTTATGGGGACGGAATCAATTTTTGCAGTTAAAGAAGAAGCAATTAGAAAATAGACAGCCACATAAGCATATTTGTAAATGATGTAGGTGAAAAAATGAAGATTTTGATCATGGCAAATGATTCAGGTGGATTATATAACTTTCGGAAAGAGATCATCAAAACGATTCTTGAATGTGGGCACGAAGTACATATATGTCTACCGAATGGTGATTTTGTTTCACAGCTCATCGAAATGGGTTGTTCGTTTGAAGCTTGTAATTTTGACCGCCATGGCACGAATCCAGCTGATGAATTTAGAATTATAGGACAATATAAAAAAATTATAAAAACTGTAACCCCTGATATTGTTTTTACCTATACAATCAAGCCGAATATATATGGTGGAATAGTTTGCGCGCGCAAAAATGTCCCCTATGTAGTGAACATCACAGGTCTTGGAACTGCGGTGGAGAATAGTGGCTGGATGCAGAAGGTTACTTTAGCATTGTACAGATTTGCACTCCGCAAGGCGCAAATGGTTTTCTTCCAAAACACTGAAAACCGTGACTTTATGCTCAAGCATAAAATTGTACAGGGAAAATATGACTTGTTGCCCGGTTCTGGAGTTAACCTTACGCATTTTGTACCACTTGAATTTCCCGAATCAGACAAGATAGAATTTGCATTTATATCTCGCATCATGAAGGAAAAGGGCGCCGACCAATATCTTGAAGCGGCGGAACACATAAAAAAGAAATATCCAAATACCGTTTTTCACGTTTGCGGTTTTTGCAAACAGGACTATGAAGCAAGATTAAAGGATCTGCACAAAAAGGGCGTTATTGTTTACCATGGTATGGTAAAGGATGTGCGTGAAGTACTGAAACACATTCATTGCACGGTTCACCCGACCTATTACCCCGAAGGAATATCCAACGTGCTTCTTGAAAGCTCGGCTTGTGCAAGACCGATAATTACTACAAACAGAGCCGGCTGCCGTGAAGTCATAGAAGACGGAAAAAGCGGATTTGTAGTTAGACAGCAGGATTGTAAAGACCTTATCGAAAAAATAGAAAAGTTTATTGCTCTGCCATGGGAAGAGAAGAGGCAGATGGGTATTAACGGCCGAAAGAAAGTCGAAAAGGAATTTGATAGACAGATCGTCATTGATAAATATATGAGAGAATTGGAAAAATTGGTTGAAAGGAGGTAGGCTGTTCTGTGATCGACAGCCATACTATATGGACTATAAGAAAATATTCAAGAGCCGAAAGTTAAGAAAGAAGATCCTTGATGCTCTAAGATTTATCCCCGATAAGCCGATGGTGAAGTTACAATATAGGCTTAAAACAGGCAGAAAACTAAATCTTGAGAATCCGAAGAGATTTACTGAAAAACTTCAATGGTATAAGCTATATTATCGTGACCCTCTGATGGCTCAATGCGCGGATAAGTATGAGGTTCGGAAGTATGTTGAAAGTCTCGGCTTGGGAAATATTTTAAACGAATGTTATGGCGTGTTCGATCACGCGGAGGATGTAGATTTTGACAAGCTGCCAAATCAGTTTGTGCTTAAAGATACCCTCGGTGGCGGTGGAAACTCTGTCATTATCTGTAAGGATAAATCAAAAGCAGATTTGAACGAATATCGCAGGATCATGCGGAAATGGGTAGATTCAAAATGTATTCCAAGCGGTGGCAGGGAGTGGGTGTATTATTGTGGAAAAAAGCATAGAGTTATAGCTGAGAAATTACTTGTTTGTGAAGATGGAGATTTACCTGATTATAAGTTCTATTGTTTTAACGGATTGGCGCATTATTTTTATATTCGTACTGGTTATTTGAATGATCATAAAGGCTGTACGACCTTTTATACTTCAAAAGGTTTGCCACTTAAGGTAAAAGTAGATTATTCTGATTCGGGAGCAATCATTGACTATGATGATAATACAATTAGTAGAATGAAGAATATTTCTGGATTGCTGTCAAAAATGTTTCCTCATGTAAGAGTCGATTTATTTTGTGTTGAGAACATGATAATATTTGGCGAACTTACTTTTTTTACAGCAAGTGGTTATTTCAACTTTGCACCGGACGAATTTGATTATGAGTTTGGAGCAAAGTGGAAACTGCCCCCTAAAAATTCGGGGGGGGGGGTAAATCTTACATCTAATTATTTCTGTTGTGTCGCTGACCAGTGCAAGGAGGCGGCATGATGGAGAATAGCATTACAGTAGAAACTGCGCCTCGCGGAAGAGATCTTTTTAATAAGTATCGAAAGATATTGATATTTGCGTCTGATTGTTGTTCGATTTTTCCTTTGGGATTAAGGTGTAAACTGTTCGAAAGAAAAAGATATTCCAAAGGATTATATGGAATCGCGGTTCGGTATATTTTATTTCGTTCGATCGCAGAAAAATGCGGCGATAATGTTTTAATAAATCAAGGCTGCTTTATTCTTCACGCAGATAAGCTGTCAGTTGGCAGCAATGTTTCCATGCAGCCCATGTGCTACATTGACGCAGCTGGCGGGGTTTCGATAGGAAACGATGTCTCTATAGCGCATAGCGCTACAATATTGTCAACTTCGCACAATTATTCCGGATCGACACTGCCGATAAAAGATCAAGGAATGGCAAGTTCGCCATGTGTTATTAAAGACAATATTTGGATAGGAGCTAAAGCAACAATCTTATGTGGGATAATAATAGAAAGCGGCTCCGTTGTTGGCGCAGGCGCAGTTGTCACACATAACGTTGAAGCAAATAGTGTTATTGCAGGAGTACCCGCTAAAAAGATAAAAGATAGAATAGCAGAACAATGACTTTTGTTTTGAGTCGAGGGATAATGACATGAATTGTGAAATGTTGCTTACAGTTACAACGCCAACATACAATAGGGCACACACACTGCCTGCGTGCTATGAATCGTTATGCAAGCAGACGGATATGCGCTTTATATGGATGATCATTGATGACGGTTCAAAAGACAATACAGAGAGTATAGTTTCAGAATGGATCGCCGAAGGTAAAATAAAGATCGTATATCTTAAAAAAGAAAATGGCGGTAAAGCATCAGCGTTAAATTTAGGAATTGACAATTTAACTACGCCTTTTGCAGCTTGTTTGGACTCGGATGATACATTTTATCCCCATGCAGTCGAAAAAGCACTTCTGGAGTTGGGCAGCATTGTTGATGACGAGAGATATTGCGGCATTCTTGCTTTGCGAAATTCTCCTGACGGTCAGGTTATGGGCGGAAAAAGTATTCCAAAGGAAA
Organism: uncultured Clostridia bacterium; assembly: GCA_947631535.1. Taxonomy (GTDB): domain Bacteria; phylum Bacillota; class Clostridia; order Oscillospirales; family Ruminococcaceae; genus Faeciplasma. The sequence goes on from CANRLU010000022.1 coordinate 14,066, forward strand.
TGACCGCAGTAACAGGAGCAGATGTAATGCTTAAACTTAGCCTGTCTACAGAGTATATATGCTTTTATAAAACCGCCATCTTGAAAAATTACAGGTTCCCGGTGTTTGAAGGCGAAAAGTTTGTTTCCCCAGCATGGATAATGTATACAATAACGCAAAACTACTTTTACAAAACTTCTTGGGAAGCATATTGTTGTTGTGAATACATATCCGACGGATTAACAAAAAACAAAAAGAAGGTCATTAAGAATAATCCGCATGGATATACAGCTGTTAAACTTCTCAGCTTTAATTTAGCTCCGACCTTAAAACTTAAAATAAGGAACGGTATTATGTATGATTATGGATGCATCCTTGGGAAAGATAGAGATTTTTTAAAGAATGCACATCATAAGCTGCTTGCGTTGCTGTTGTATCCTGCAGGGTTATTTGTGGCGTTGACAAGAAGAAATGTATGAAATAAGCGCTCAGATTATACAGAAGGAAAAGAAAAAATGACAATAAGCGCGATATATTACGTTAGCATAATACTTCTTTTTATATGCAGCGGAGTATCTTCATTATTTAAAAATAAAAAACTGGTTGCTTGTATTTTGAGCTGTCTTGTCCTTGGATTGCTGCTTGGCTTGCGTGATCCTTTAGTTGTCGGAGTTGACGGCATAAGGTATGCAAGAACGTATGAAGGATTAGCAGGTAAAGATATTTCTTCTATATTTTCAATTAAAGATAATGCTAATATATTCTTTTATTTCCTAAATTGGCTGTTAAGTAATATCGGGGTGTCATTCCAGATATTTTCTATGCTAAGCGGTTTCTTCTGCACAGTTGTAATCAGCTATTTTATTTACCGCTTTTCTGATATGCCATTGCTGAGCTTTATGTTATATATTGGATTAGGCTTTTATACATTCGCTTTTAGCGGTCAAAAAGAAGCAATGGCTATGGCATTGGTGATTCTTTCCTGTATTGCTTTGTTTGACAGGAAAATAGCAAAGTCGTGGATATTCTATATTTTGGCGGTACTGTCGCACTACACTGCAATAGTGTTCTTGCCAATCCTGCTGATTAGTCGATCGAAGATAAGCAAGAAGGTACTTAAATATTTGCTTATTGCAGCAATTCCTGCTGCAATAGCAGTTATATATTTCAGAGTTTCTTTAGCACGATGGATAACAAGCGTATTTGCAGAACATTATCTTGACCACTATACGATTACTGAATCCTTGGGAGGTACGTTTTTGTTTGCTATAGCATTTACATTACTATATATTTTTAGTATTGGTTTGTTTAGAAGCAGCAGTATAAAACAAGGAGGCACTGAATTAGTAAGACAGAGGTATGTAGAGTTATCTTCATTTGAAAGAATCATTTTGTATGTATGTATCGCATCGTGCATTATTCAGGTGTTTTCGTCGTATGCGTATGCTTTTACAAGATTGGCATTTTATTATCTTCAGTTCTTTGTTGTAAGCATTCCATATTCTTTGAAAACGGACAGGATAAAGAGATTTCTCGGAAGATATTATACTATCATCATGATGATAATGGAGGTTGTTTTAATGGGGTTAATGATTTATATGTTCTTTGCCCATATAGAGGGGGAACGTATACAGGAGTATAAGTTTATTTGGGAGATGAGATAAACATGATCACCAAAACTGAAAGCAAGCAAAGAAAAGTTAATTCATTACAGGTTATTGTTGCAGCTCTTAACCAGAATCAGGATGAATTGATCAATAGACTGAATTTGCAGACTGATGCGATTATATCTAATCAGTGTGACAGCTATGGTCGTTATGTCATCGGTAATAATGGTTGCAATATAGAATGGATAAATACAGCAGAACGAGGAGTAGGGCTGAATAGAAATAATGCATGGTTTAGGTCAACTGCTGATGTAATTTTGGTTTCGGATGATGATATGACATTCCGAGACGGATATAAGGAAATAGTATTAAAACTTTTTAACAGCAACCCCAAGGCAGACGTTATTGTTTTTAACATAGGGGAAAAGAATCCAACAAGAGCTATCACAGCGAAACCTCATTATACAAAGAAATGCGGTTACGGCGCAGCGAGGTTTGCAATCAGAAGGGAGGCAGTCCAAATGAAAAGCATAAGCTTTAATTTATTCTTCGGGGGGGGGTCAACTTATTCGCATGGTGAAGACACCCTGTTTTTGAGCGAGTGTAAAGCAAAGGGATTGCACATTTTAGTTGTTCCGCAGGTTATTGCTGATCTTGACGATAGCAGAGCTTCTACATGGAATAACGGATATACTGAAAAAAGAATTTACGATGACGGCGTATTGTGGGCAGCACAAGGTCTAAATCTTCTGACATTGAGAAAAATCAAGTACGCTTATAATATTTCAAGGTCAAACAGCATGAGTTTCAAAACGGTATTTAATTTGCTTAGCCAAGGCATAAATCACTATCATTCTGTTTAATTTCTGAATCTTTTTGTCATCGTAAGTGAGCATTAGAAAGGGCATGCTTATGAGTGACAAAAAACGAATTCTACAGGTTGTAGGAAATCTTGATACTGGTGGATTGCCAACTGTCGCAATGAATTGGGTAAGATATACTGATCGTTCTAAATTTGATTATGACTTTCTCGTATATGGAGACAATATTGGAAGCTATGAAAGCGAAGCAGTAGATTTAAACTGCAATGTTATACACATTGAAAAGCCTAAAAATCATTATGCACTGTACAGAGGTATAAAATCAATAATTAAAAACCATGGCCCATATGATATTGTTTATTCACATACGCTTTTCAGCTCGGGGATTGTATTGAAGGCTGCGAAAAGCTATGGAGTGAAAAAGTGCATTGCTCACGCTCATAGTATTGAAAGGCCATCTGGAAAAAAGTTTACAAGAAAAATGTTCTATAAGATAATGCGTAGGTGGTTCAAGAAATATTCTGATGAAAGGCTGGCATGTTCTAAGGACGCAGGTAAATATGTATTTGGAAAAAGTCTTCCGTTCAAAGTTGTTAATAATGGAATTGATGTAGAAAAATATATATACAATCAATCAGCAAGAATGTGTATCAGGAAAGAGCTTGGGCTGACAGACGAGTTTGTTTTGGGAAATGTAGGAAGATTTGCAGATGCAAAGAATCAAATTTTTGCTATTGAGGTTTTTAAAAGTCTGCATAGAATAGTGCCAAACAGTATGATGCTTTTGGTTGGAGATGGAGAATTAAAGCTGAAGGCAGAAAGTTACGCAAAAGAACTTGGGATAGAGAAAGAGGTTATTTTTGCCGGTGGCAGGTCGGATGTTTCGGAGATTTTATCAGCTATGGACGCATTCATTTTTCCGTCTATATTCGAAGGACTTGGAATTGTAGGAATTGAGGCACAGGCTGCCGGTTTGGTTACTATATGTTCAGATTGCGTTCCGAGCGAAGTTAAAGTTACAGAACTTTTAAAATTCAAATCGCTGTCCGATGGCGCAGATGCTTGGGCAGAAGTAATATCGGAATATGCAAGCGGCTATCCTCGAAAGGATATGAGCGAAGAAATCAGGAATAAAGGCTTTGATTTAAAACAAACCACCAAGATTATGGAAAGTATTTTTGAGGGATAGGAAAACCATATGAATAAAAAAACAGGAATTGTTACATTATACGGTTATTTGAATTACGGAAACCGTTATCAGAATTATGCTGTGCAGGAGATATTGAAACATCAGGACTACGACGTAAAAACGCTGGTGGTATATGACAGCGTTAAGCCAATCATGAAAACGGCACTATGCTATATAAAAAAAATTCTTGGTAACATAGATGCCAAAAGATACATTTTAATTCGTAAATTTTCAAAAAAACATATTCCTACGCAGTTAATACTCAAGAGAAACAAGAAAATACCTGCTAAAATTTCAAAAGAATACAGTTATTTTGTTTCTGGTAGTGATCAAGTGTGGAATCCATATATAAGGCCAAAGGAACGTGACAATTTTTTTCTAAAGTTTGCTGATAAAAAGCAGAGAATTTGCATTTCTCCAAGTTTTGGTATAAGCGAATTAGATGACGCTTTTAAAATGGAGTATATTGAAGGACTTAACGGATTTCCCTGTCTGTCCTGCCGAGAACAAAGCGGTGTAGATATAATAAATAAACTTACAGGACGTAAGTGTGAGCTTTTGATTGACCCGACTCTTGCACTAAATGCCGAACAGTGGGGAAAACTGTTTAACAGAATAGAAATGGAGTTACCCAAACATTATTTATTAGTAGCAATGCTTGGAAATGTTTCTGCCGAAAAGAAAAAGTATATCGCCTCTATTTGCACATCAAATAATTTTCAGTGTATTGATGTCTTTGAAAAAGCGTATTCACCGGAGCAGGTTCTTTATCTTATATCACATGCAAGCGTTGTTTGTACCGATTCATTTCATTTTACTGCATTTTCGATAAATTTTAACACGCCGTTTATTGTATTTGAGCGTGAAGATAACGAAGTAAATTCAAATATGTATTCCCGTCTGGCGTCTTTACTTAAAACTTTTTCTTTAGAAGATAGAAAATATTCTGTGATGTGCCAAAAAAATAATATAAGCTGCAGCTTTGAATTCGCAAACAGCATATTAGCGCAGGAAAGAGAGAACTTCAAAAAATATATCAACAATTGTTTCAAGTAAGGGAGCGAATAAGCTAAATGAACACCTACTACACCTCAGAAGAAAACACTCAGGTCCTTATTGCGCTTATGAAAGCGCATAATATCAAAAAAGTAGTCGCAAGTCCGGGCGCCACGAACGTTTGTTTCGTGGCGAGCATCCAACAGGACCCGTTTTTTGAAATATACTCATCTGTTGATGAACGCTCTGCGGCATATATAGCATGCGGCTTGGCGGCAGAGAGCGGCGAGCCCGTTGCACTCAGCTGCACGGGTGCGACTGCATCGAGAAATTATGTTCCGGGACTTACAGAAGCGTTTTACCGCAAGCTCCCTGTGCTTGCCGTCACCTCTACGCAGCACGAGGGGAGGATCGGTCAGAATATTGCGCAAGTTATAGACAGGCGTGTGCAGATGAACGATCTTGTGAAGTTAAGTGTCAGTATTCCCACATTTCATTCGGATGAGGATAGATGGGCATATACCGTTCAGATTAACAGAGCGCTTTTGGAATTGGGACACAACGGCGGCGGTCCGGTGCATATCAATCTGACCACTACATACAGCAAGGATTTCAGTATAAAGACTTTACCGAATGTGAAGGTTATCAGAAGATATAGCGTCAGAGACACTATGCCCGACCTCCCCAATGATAGAATAGCTATATTTGTCGGCGACCACAGAAAGTGGACTGACAGACTTACGATGGCAGTGGATGAATTTTGCGGAAAATATAACGGTGTGGTGTTGTGCGACCAGACAAGCAATTATCGCGGGAAATACCGTGTTCTTGCCAATTTGGTTTCAGCACAGTCACAGTACTCTGCACCGTGCCTTTCGCCAGATCTGCTGATTGATATGGGGAATGTTTCGGGGGCATATATATCCTGCAAGCCGCATCAGGTTTGGAGAGTAAATCCGGACGGCGAAATTCGCGACCCATTCAGAAGGCTCACAAAGGTTTTTGAGATGGAAGAGATTGCGTTCTTTGAAACTTACAATTCTCTGAATTCATCCGAAGAAATTCATAGTGAATACTATAAGGAATTTGTTGCAGAACGTGCACGGATCGCAGCAAAAATCCCCGAATTGCCGTTTTCAAATCCGTGGATTGCACAGCATACCGCAAACCGCCTGCCGGAAAACTCCGTTTTGTATCTCGGTATTCTCAACACGCTGCGCTCGTGGAATTTCTTTGAAACGCCCGAAAGCGTGACCTGCTACTCTAACACAGGGGGATTTGGGATAGACGGCGGCGTATCCGCGCTTGTTGGAATGTCGCTTGCAAACAGAGACAGGCTGTGCTTTGGCATTATTGGGGACTTAGGCTTCTTCTACGATATGAATGCTTTGGGCAACCGCCATGCAGGGAACAATCTCCGTCTGATGATCGTCAACAATGGCCGCGGTACGGAATTTCGCAACTACAACCACCCCGCCGCCCGATTCGGAGAGGATGCCGACCTCTATATGGCGGCAGCCGGACATTATGGGAAACAATCCCCGATTTTAGTTAAGCATTATGCCGAGGATTTGGGGTTTGAATACATGAGCGCGTCGAATAAAGAGGAGTATTTCACCTGTGTGGAACGGTTTCTCATGCCGAAGATGACGGAGCGTCCGATGGTGTTCGAGGTATTCACTGATAGTCAATGTGAGAGCGATGCACTTAGGATAATGAATAATCTTGAGGTATCTGCTGTCGGCTCTGCCAAACAACTTGCAAAAAATATCCTTGGTGAAAAAGGCGTAAAAGCCGTCAAAAAAATCCTTGACAAATGATTGAACAATGTTAGAGAAGATAAAAAGTAAATACCATTCAATCCCCGTTCAGGTCAAAGCCTCTTTCTGGTTTCTGATATGTGCCTTTATGCAGCGCGGAATTTCATTTATAACGACCCCTATTTTTACGCGCTTGCTGAATACGACCGAATACGGTCAATTCAACATCTTCAATTCCTGGCTCGGCATTTTAACGGTCATCGTATCGCTTAACCTGAGCGCCGGAGTGTACGCAAGAGGTGTAGTCAAATTCGGCGATGACCGAAGGGCTTTCACTTCCTCGATGCAGGGGCTGTCCTTGACTTTGACGCTTGTTTGGACGGTAATATATTTTACGACACACACCTTTTGGAACAGTGTGTTTTCGCTGACAACATTCCAAATGATATGTATGTTTGTGATGATTTTATCCACAAACATTTTCGGCTTCTGGTCGATGAGCCAAAGGGTGGACTTTAAATACCGCAGTCTGGTTATTGTCACCTTGGCGATGTCCTTGGCAAAGCCTGTTTTGGGAATCATTTTGGTAAAATCAGCAACGGACAAAGTAACTGCGAGAATATTCGGGCTTGCGGTTATAGAAGCATTGGTGTGCATCATTCTCTTTACCTTGCAGGCTGTTCGCGGAAAAAAGTTTTTCTCATCATTTTATTGGAAACATGCCTTAAAATTCAATATCCCGCTTATACCTCATTACCTTTCTACGACTGTTCTGAACAGCGCGGACAGAATAATGATCGGTAAGATGGTAAATGAATCTTCGGCGGGAATTTATGGCTTGGCATACTCTATTTCGCAGGTAATGACGCTGTTTAATTCCGCGCTCCTTCAAACAATAGAGCCCTGGCTTTATAAAAGGATTAACGACAAGAAAATCAAGGATATATCAAAAGTTGCGTATCCTGCTTTTATTGGGATAGCTGCTGTAAATTTGCTGCTAATTTCTCTTGCTCCCGAAGCAGTAAGAATTTTTGCTCCACCGGAATACTATGACGCCATTTGGGTTATACCGCCAGTAGCAATGAGCGTGTATTTTATGTTCTCCTACACATTCTTTGCAGTCTTTGAATTTTACTACGAAAAGACGAAACTCATAGCGGCAGCTACAAGCGCCGGAGCAATACTCAATATCGTGCTGAATTATATCTTTATCAGAATCTTCGGCTACTATGCCGCAGGTTATACGACTCTCGTTTGTTATATGGTTTATGCAGCGTTTCATATGTATTTTATGCGTAAAATCTGCCGTGAGCAGTTAAACAATGAGCAGCCATACAGCTTGAGAATTTACGGTGGAATTACAGTGGTGTTTCTCCTGCTTGGTTTTGTTTTTATGGCAAGCTACAACTATATCATAATAAGATATTCCATGCTCGGAATTATGCTCATAGTAATGGCTGTATTTCACAAGAAAATTATAAGTGTGATAAAGAACATTCTGAATCTTAAAAAGAACTGACGAAAGGAAAAGTTATGTTTAAGACAACAAAGAAAATTATCAGGAATATGATAATGCTCCTCAAAGAAGAAAAGAAGATTCCCATTCCCGACCCCATCAACGCCCCGGAACTTTTAAATGGCAAAGTCGCTCTTATCACCGGCGGCAGCGGCGGGATAGGTCTTGCCATGGCGGAAAGCTTCCTTAAGAGCGGCGCCAAGGTGATCATCGCGGGAACAAATGAAGAAAAGCTTCGCTCTTGCTGCGAAAAAATCGGCGGGGGGGGGGTAAACCTTTCATACATAGTCATTGACGTTAAAGACGTTGA